>DASYPX010000275.1:0-7837 GCA_036006125.1 Pyrinomonadaceae bacterium
AGATGCTGCGGTGGATTCCAACGCGTCGTGCGCAGCAGTTCTGGTTGAGGTTTGGCGTGGACCAATCATCGAATCGCTGCATCGCGGTCACTTGATCGCAGTCAATGGCGAAGGAAAGCCAATTGCGCAATTAGGCGACGCTGCAACCGTTACTTTCATTCGTTCCTCCGGAAAACCTTTTCAGGCGATTCCCCTAGTCGCTTCGGGCGCCGCAGATCGATTCGGTCTCAGCGAAAAGGAGATCGCAATTGCGTGTGGTTCGCACAGTGGTGAAACGATCCATGTTGACGCCACGGAATCGATCCTGCGAAAGATCGGTGTGAACGCAGACGCTCTCAAATGCGGAATTCATGAACCATTCAGCGCCGAAGTGGCGCGCGACCTGGTGAAGAATCAACAGCCGCCAAACGTTCTGCAAAACAACTGTTCAGGCAAGCACGCGGGAATGTTGGCGCTGGCAAAACATCTCGGCGCGCCGACTGAAAGTTATGACAGCCTCGATAGCCCCGTGCAACAGCAGATCCTTCGCGCCGTTTCCCAATTCTCAGACATACCCCCGCAAGAGATCGCCATTGGCATCGACGGCTGTGGCGTTCCGGTTTTCGGATTGTCAATGCGCGCCATGGCGTTGATGTATGCCCGGCTGGTCCACCCGCCCGCGCATTTCGATGCCAGCGTGAAAGCTGCCTGTCGCCGCATTTTGCACGCCATGATCACCTACCCCGAAATGGTTGGCGGCACCAGAGATCGTCTCGATACGGAGCTAATTCGCGCTGCTGGTGGTCGATTGATTTCGAAAATTGGCGCTGAAGGTGTGTATACGGTCGGTGTGCTGCCATGTGATGAGTGGCCGACAGGGATCGGCTTCGCTTTGAAAATGGAAGACGGCGATGACAAACGCGCGCGGCCGCCTGCCGTGATCGAAGCATTGCGGCAGCTTCGCGTTTTGCATGATCCGGAAATAAGTTCGCTGGCCGCGTACGCGCCGACACCGATAACGAATCGCCGCGGGGAACGCGTCGGCGAAGCGCGCGCCGCGTTTTCTCTCAACGTCAGCAACTGATGCCTGCTACTTCGAAAGCGAATGAGCCCGTGCTGCTGCGCGATTCGGCCGGACGGATCGACTATGATTCGGTTCCCGATGTGATTCAGTGGTTTCTCGACTATGACGAGCGCGTCGCGATCGTTAAGCATCCCAAAATTGAAGAGCTTTTTCAGTGGAAGCAGCAGCAAAGCCACGATGCGGGCGAAGACGTTTTCAACTTTAACCGCGCCGAGGATCGGCTGGCCATCGGGATCATCCAATCGCTCGCCCACAATCCGTCTGAAGAAGCGTTGCACAGTTGGATCGCGCAGCTGCTCAATGCGCTTAACACTGCGTCGAAAGCAACAGAAAACGTTGCGCAGGCGTATACGTTGGAAATGGGCGGCGCCTCAATAGTCAACGAGTCGGCGAAGATTCCGAGCGCATCGGCGCGTGAGGACTTCCTGATCAATTGCTGGCTCGAAACACTCTGCACGGCAGAAGTTCGGGTGCTCGGCTGGTTATACCGAGAGATGTATCAACGACCATTTCATCCCGACAATTATTAGGACACGACCATCGATCCAATCACTTTCAAAATTCTAATCAGCCTGGCCATCGTCGTTATCGCGACAGCGCATGGTTACGGCGCGGCGTGGTTGGCAATCTGGATGCTCTTTCATCCATATCAGCCGTTAAAACTTTTTGGGATCACGATCTGGCCGCAAGGCATGATTCCACGGCATCGCGAGCGTCTCGCGCAATCGATCGGGAACGCCGTCGGCAATGAGCTGGTGTCGCAAGAGACAGTTTTCAACGCGCTCTTCGACACCGGATTTTTCAATCGGAAGGTCGAGGGCTTCGTGAATTCCTACACCGGTGAGTTGCTCTCGACAGTCTATCCGTCGCTGATCGAAGCGCTGCCTACCGGCGCGCGCGCGCCTGTGCTCGACACGATTGCGGCGTTGCAGTACCGGTTGGCTGAACACATTGCTTCGGTCTTGAAGAGCGAGCAAACGGCTGACGCGATTGAAAAGTTTGTCGACCGCCAGGTCGATAAAGTGTTAGAGCAGCGGCTGAACGAAACGATTAGCGAACAAACCTTTGAACACATCCTGAAGTTCGCGCAAGGGCGGTTTCACGATCTGGTCAACGATGAAAACTTTGAAAAGAACGTCAGCCAGTTTGTTAGTGATCGACTCGGTGATCTGGCGGGCACGCACGCGACACTCGCTGAGATGTTCACGCCCGAGACCGTGGCCCTCATGAAAGATCGAATCGCGCAGCAAGTGAAACCGATCGCCGATCATCTGGCCGACATTGTCACGAGCCCGACGACGCGAAATCAGATCGGCGGTTTAATCAAGAGGGAAGTAGACGATTATTATCGCGACCTTTCGTTCTTCAAGAAGATTTTCATTTCACGCGAGCGCATCTATCAGGAAGTTGACGACCTCGTGCATGCGACGATGCCACGGCGCGTCGACGAGTACCTGCGGGGCGCGGCGTTCGCAAATGAAGCTACGAACTTTCTGAATGCGACCGTCGACAATTTCATGTCGCGTCCGCTGAGTGAGCTGGTAGGGCAAGTTTCGTCAGAACGCTTCGAAGCAATTCGCCGCGAAGCGGGCGCCCGCTTCGTTGCGATGGCGCGCAGTCCCGAACTCGAAGCGTCGGTCGGAAACTATTTGAACGATGCGATGGAGCGTCTCCGGCCGCAAACCCTGCGCGAATTGCTGGCTGCTTTGAATCCGGATTCGGCCCCGCGGGTGAAGAGTTTTCTCACCAAAAGCCTTTTGACCGTGCTGGCGCGCGATGATACCGCGCGGACCATCAATGCGATTCTGAGCACGCAAATCGAACGCTTTCTGGTTGCGCCAATCGGCAAACTTGCCGATCACATGCCTGAAGGCGCGATTGAAAAGGCCAGCTTTGCACTGACAGAAAAGATCACTGCCGCCGCGCGTGAACGTCTGCCCGCCGCCATTTCAGAGTTTGATGTTGGTGGTTTAGTACGCAAGAAAGTTTCGGAATACCCGGTCGACAAGTTAGAGCAACTGGTGTTGATGGTTGCGCAACATCACTTGAAAACGATCGAACTGTTCGGCGCAATTATCGGTTTCTGGATCGGCGTGGGCCAAGCGATCTATTTTTGGTTTACTTACGTGCCGAAGTGATTTGACACGCACTCCAAATTTTTCCAGTTGACATTCACGGCGATAAATCATAAACATTTGGATTCGTTGAAAGGAGTCCCCGAATGACGTACGTCGTTACTGAACCGTGTGTTGATTGCAAGTACACTGATTGTGCCGCTGTTTGTCCGGTAGAAGCATTTCACGAATTGCCGGATCGTCTCTATATCAACGCCGACACTTGCATCGATTGCGACGCGTGCGTGCCCGAATGTCCCGTCGAAGCCATCTTCGCCGACAATAACGTTCCTGAAGACCAGGCGCATTGGACCCAGATTAATATCGACGAAGCGCCGAACTATCCTGTAATTAGCCAGAAGATCCCAGCTCTGTTTGGCGCAAACTGCAAAGGCCAGCCGGAATAGAAACGATAAACTGAAAATCAGCGAGTTGGATAAATTTCGCGAAGTCGACGTCTGTCTTGCGGCAGGGGATTAGTTGCCGAATTCGTCAATTTGGCGAAGCAGGCGCTTGGCATCTTCTAATCCGAATTCCTGCGCCTGTCGCTCGAGTATTGCGCGCGCAACGTCGGCATCGATCGGATCGTGAAGCAAAGCTGCGAGTAGAAACGTGGGCGCTTGCGCCAATACTTCATGCGCGAGCGCGCGCACGACGACATTGCCAGAGCGCGCGAGATCACACAGCTCACTCGGCGCCAATCGCTGCGACATTGCGGTCGCTAGTTGATCGAGCCAACCGTACTGGCGCCGTGAGTGTGCGCGCTGAATCAGTTGCGCAAAGACTTCCGCAGACTGTGTCTGCTCGCTGAGCATCTGCGCGCAAGCGTCGGCGAGTTCCTGTGCGCGCTTCGTCGGTTCGTCAGCGGACGGTTCCTGTCGCTCAGCGCGCTCATCCAGTGCTGCCAGCAGTTCGCTCAATTCTCGGTCGGTGCGCGGATCGTACGCCCCGCCACGCGTCGGCGCGGGAGCCGACGGCGATTTCCAGGCTCTCTCCAGCAGACTTCGCGTCGCCGGTCGCAAACCATCCCAGGCGCTTCGTACGCGAGGTCCAAAGTCTTCCATTGTCAGGGGTGCGCTAACTTTCATCGGACAGCGGCAGTTTACCACACGCGCTACAACAAAATGGGCAATGTGTTAAGCTTGCTTGCTCACACGTGACTCTATTAAAAAAGGCTAAGAGATGGCTATTAGCGAACAATTGCTCGAGATTCTGGTTTGCCCCGCCGATCACGCGAAGCTGGAGCTAAAACCAGACGGCAGCGGATTGAAGTGTCTGCAGTGCAGACGCGTCTATCCGATTCGCGACGACATTCCGGTCATGCTGATCGACGAAGCAACAGCCGAAGATGAACAGCCTGCGGGAAATAATTGAATCATCGCCAAGCGTTCGTCACCTCGCGTCAAACGTGGCAGTCGCAAGCTACGAACCGCAATCGCTCGGATCAGCGCGTTGGGAGTGGTCGGAAGTCCGGCGCGTGTTGGTCGTGCGACTGCGCTCGATTGGTGACACGGTATTAACGACGCCTTCGCTGTTCGCTTTGCGCAGATTTCTTCCGCACACACAAATTGACATTTTGCTTGAGGATTGGGTTGCGCCGGTACTTGACGGGTCGGACTTAGTCGATCGAGTCATCACATTGCCGCGCGATAGCACCGCGGCGCGTGCGCGACTTGCGCGTGACTTGCGCAGCACTCGCTACGACGTTGTTTACAATTTGCACGGCGGGACGACCGCAACGTTTCTGACGCGTGCGACGGGCGCGAGACATCGCGTCGGGTTTGAGAATTATCAGTACGCGCGCCTGCACAATCACGTCGCGCCGTCGCCGTTGACGATTTGGCAAAAACCGAAGCTGCATTCAGTTGAGCAGCAACTCGCGTTGATTGGCTGGACTGGTGTGCCCGTGACCGATCGTCCGCCGACGCGACTGGCCGTTACGGAATCGGCATCAATATCAGTTGGGAAAAAACTTGAAGCCGCAGGTTTCGATAGCGGTGAATCAATCGCAATGATTCATCCGACCGCGGCGTTTGACACCAAACAGTGGGCCGTCGAGAACTTTGCCCGAGTGACTGAGGAGTTACGCCACCGCGGACTTGCGCCGGTTATCGTTGTTGCCGACCATGAGCAAAAGATTGCGCAAATGCTCCGCGAAGAATCTTCGGCTCGCTGCCTGACGCTTGCGGATTTGTCTTTGCCGGAAGTGACTGCGTTAGCTGCGCGCGCGCGGCTGTTTGTCGGAAACGACAGCGGGATTGCGCACATCGCAGCCGCCACGGGGTCACCTTGTGTGGTCATCTTCGGTTCGTCAAATCGAAATCATTGGCGGCCATGGACGATCCGGCCGAACGAGATCGTTTTCGAAGAACTATCATGCCAGCCTTGTCACGGATATTTTTGCGCCGAGTTTGAAAAGCCTGAATGCATTTTGCGCGTGCCGGTTGAACGCGTGGTCGCCGCGATTGATCGAGTTCTGAATCAAACGAAAGCTATCGTCGAAGAATGAATTCCCCCACCATTAGCAAGCAGCGAGCTGAACAAATTCTCGCCGTCACTCCCGAACGCCGCGTGGTCGTGCTGGGCGACGTGATGCTGGATGAATTTATTTGGGGAGATGTTTCGCGCATTTCACCGGAAGCGCCGGTGCCGGTCGTCGATGTAAAACGAGAATCAACTCATCTCGGCGGCGCCGCAAACGTTTTGGCTAATTTGTTGAGCCTCGGGGCGGACGGCTGTGTCGTGGGCATCATCGGCAACGATTACGCCGCGGATCGCATTCGTCTTTCATTGAAAGAGAAGAGCGCCAGCCAACGTGACGAATGCCTGATCACTACCGAAGGCCGGCCGACAACGATTAAGACGCGGATCATCGCGCAACATCAGATGGTGGTTCGAGCTGATCGCGAAAACCGTACGCCCATCAACGGCGAAATTGAACAGCGCATCATTGGAGTAACGCTCGACGCGCTCGCCGGCGGTCACGCGCTGGTGATTTCGGATTACGATAAGGGCGTAATCACCCGGCGTGTGCTTGAATCAGTTTTGCCAGAGGCATATCAGCGAATGCCCGTTTTGATTGATCCGAAGCTTCGCAATTTCGACTGGTACCGACCAGCGACTTTGGTTACGCCCAATCATCACGAAGCGTTTCGACTAACGGGCGTCGAAGACACCGCGGAACAGCCATTGGAAACCGCCGCGTCGAGGATTCGTGAAATCCTGTCATGTGACGCGGTGCTCATCACGCGCGGCGATCGCGGTATGGTGTTGTTTGAGCGAGACAATCCACCGGTGAAAGTGAAAACAGCGGCCCGCGAAGTCTTTGACGTGACGGGGGCAGGTGACACAGTAATCGCCACGTTGGCGTTCGCGCTGGCGGCCGGCGCATCGATGACCGAAGCTGCATTGTTGGCAAACCACGCGGCCGGAATCGTGGTGGGCAAACTCGGCACCGCCACGGCAACCAGGCAAGAGATTTTAGATTCTATTGAGTGACATGGTTAACCGAACTGCTCTTTTTCTGCTACTGACGTTTTTGTTGGCGCCTTCTCTGCGCTTCGTATCTGCGCAGGATTTACAGCGGCCACGCACGACTACGACTGCGGCGACTAGTTCGAACGTTCCGACGCGAGCTGCTGCGGACGCGCCGAGATCACTCGATGAATTAAAGTCCCGCATTGAACAGATCGTGCGGCAGCCGGCGCTTGAACCCGGTTTCTTTGCCGTCAAGATTGTTTCGCTGGATAGCGCGGCAGTGATCTTCGAACAGGATGCCAACAAGTTCGTGCGACCGGCCTCGAACATGAAGCTTTATACAGTCGCGACCGCGTTTGATCGACTGACGCCGGACTTTCGCTTCATTACGTCTGTTTATGCGAAAGAGAAACCCGATGACGGAAAAGTGAAAGGCGATCTCGTCATTTACGGTCGCGGCGATCCTTCAATCGCGGCGCGCTTTAACGACGGAGATTATTTCAAAGGCATCAATGAACTTGCGGATCGCATTCTTGCCGCGGGTGTGAGGCGGGTGAAGGGCGATCTGGTCGGCGACGAAAGTTATTTCAACGGCGCACCGCTCGGCAGCGGTTGGGAATGGGAAGATCTGACCTGGTCATACGGCGCGCCGGTGAGCGCACTGAACATCAACGATAACGCGCTCGATTTGAGCGTGAAGGCAGCTGATCGAGTCGGTGCACCCGTGTTGGTCACGACTGGTCCGCCGGCCGCTTCGTTCGTCACAATTGTGAATCATGCGACGACTTCCGCGCGCGGCTCGCGCAGCAATTTGCGGATTTATCGCGGTCTCGGCGCGAACACAATTGAGCTGTCGGGCACCTTGCCGCTCGGAGATGCGGGTTTTGTAGGAGGCGTTGCCATTCAAGATCCGGCGCTCGCGTTCGTGACAATGCTGCGCGACGCGTTGGTGAAGCGGGGCGTCAAGATAGATGGGCGCGTACGAACTGTGAATTGGCGAAGTGGGGGAAGCGTAGTGCCTGCCGCCAACGCGGGCGAGGCACCCACGCTCCCAGCGCCAATCGAGATCGCCAGCTTGCAATCGCCGCCTTTCAGCGTCGTCGCCGCGCATACGCTGAAGCCCAGCCAGAACCAGTACACCGAATTGATCCTGCGTACATTGGGTAGGACTCAGCCCCCTCCG
>DASYPX010000276.1:0-8082 GCA_036006125.1 Pyrinomonadaceae bacterium
GAGCGTCCGATCGAATACCGTCCTTGCTCGCGCTTCATCAAATCAATCATTTGCTTGGAAGCTTCCTTGCTAATGATTTCGCCGCGCTCGAGCTTCTCCATAACTTGGACCATCTCGTGCGGACTCGTGGCGCCCAGCCCGAAGCGTTTTAAGTTGTCGTCCAGCTTCCCTTCCTTGCTTTCTCCACCGCCACCGACACGTCGCATGATGCGCGTGGCTTTGAACCCGAGCGAATTCATCCGTTCGTTGACGGCATCAGTGGTCAGATAGTCCAGAACCATATTCGTTGCGGTGTTGTCGCTCAGCAGCATCATCAGGCGAACGCAATCCTGCAGGGTCAGCCGCAACCCGTCGCCTAATTCCGGCAAGATGCCCGAGCCGCCATACCGAGCGGCCTTCGTCAGCACCAGCTCATCCGTCCATTTCGCCTTGCCTTCAGCGACCCGCGTGAACGCTTCGATCATTACCGCGATTTTGATCGTACTGGCAGTACGCACGCGTTCGTCGCCGTCGAATGAATAGGTTTCGCCGGTATCGAGGTTCTTCGCATAAAGAAAGACCTTGCCCTTGAACGGAACGACCTCAGCACGTACACGCGAATCGAGTGAACCTTGGGCCGCTGATGATTGAGGAGCAAATACTGCAGCGACGGCGAAGATGACGATTGCAATTGTCTTCATGAGCCGCGGCATATAACAAAACGTCGCTTCGTTAGCAACCTTGCGACCATCGCAGATTGGCACTGTCGTAAATTCTGCATGGCCAAAGAGCCCTGAAGTTGTAGAATAGTCGGGCTCTGCGGCAGGCTATAAACCGACTAATATGGAGTTGAAATACTGATGGAAAGACTAGGGCCTGGCAGCTTTCATGGTTGCATCACCAGGAGCTTGAGGGTTGCGGATTTTATCCTCACGGAATCGGAGTTTGACCCGTATTCCAGATTGCCACGGCACGCTCATGAAAACTCATATTTCTGTTTTGCGTTGCAGGGCGGCTTTACTGAGCGCTGTGGCAGCCGAGAGGTTGTCTACCAGCCTTCTGCTTTGACATTTCGCGCGTCAGGCCAACCGCACGAAGCTATCGTTCATGAAATGCACACCCGAGTTTTGATGGTTGAGATCTCTTCCCGTTTGACTGAAAAACTCAAGGCGGATTCGCTAACTATTAAGAGCACCGCTGAGTTATGTGGCGGCACCATGTCTCGACTATGCGCGCGCCTGAATCGTGAGTTTCACAAGGCTGACAGTGCGGCGCACCTGGCGATTGAAGGATTGGCCCTGGAACTTGTGGCTGAGGCCACGCGTCAGCCTTACCGGCGAATCGGCGCAGCACCTGGATGGCTCAGGCAAGCTCGCGAAATGATTGTCGAACACTTTTCCGAACCCTTGAAGCTTAAACAGATCGCCGGCGAGGTTGGCGTTCATCCCGTGTACCTGGCCACAGCTTTTCGGCAGAAGTTTGGAGTCACGGTTGGTGAATTTGTCCGCCAGCTAAGGATTGAACATGCCTGCGCCGATCTCATAAATGGTGATCTCCCATTAGCCGCAATCGCTTTGCAGGCAGGCTTCGTCGATCAGAGCCACTTCTCAAAGGTCTTCAAATTGTATGTGGGAATGACACCGCACAAATATCGAAGCCTGGTGCGAAGTTCTTAAGACTATACAAAATCGTAAGCTGGTAACAGACAAGAGGGCCGTCCATCTATAGAGTGTGTGGACTTCCCACTTGTGTCCGACTGAGGACTGTCGAAACGATCGAGCATTCAATCGCGGCGATTTGCTGGAGGTGTCATGAAAATCGGCTTGCTAGTACTGTGCTTCCTTTTCTCGCTAACCCAAGAAGTCTTCGCCCAGGAAAAGATCTCGCCGAATCAGACCATTACCCAAAAGATCGAACCCGGTAACGCTGAAGTTATCTCAATCGCCCTTAATGACGGCGACTATTTCAACGCGTCCATTGGTTACAAGGGGAAAATCAATTTGACGCTTCTGTACCCCGATGGAACGATCGTTCGCCGCCTGATTGGACCGACATCACCGGCCGAGGCGAAAGCCCAATTCGCGTACGCCGCCGAAGGGGCTGGTTCCTATTCGTTCAAGATTGAGAATCCGGGCGACCAGGCAGCCAGCTATGAATTGGCCATAGGTGCCGTAGTCTCACTCGATGAGCGACTTAAGCCTGAGCCGTGGCGCGATCCTTATCCGAGCCCACGGATTCAAACTCTTCATAATCAGATTGCCGCGGGTCAGACGAACACAGTTAACTTTTGGAAACAGGTAGCGGCAGAGACCACTCCACTGATCGAGCCGTTTGGTTCAGACGGAAAATATCATTTGGTGACATTCCTCTGGCGGAGCACGCACGAAACGAGAAATGTTTTTGTCACCGGTTCTTTTCGGGGAGTTGGTCCGCCGGCCGACTATGCGATGCATCAAATTCCTAATTCGGACATTTGGTATTTGACCGTGAAACTCCCAGCTGGGGCGCGGTTTACATATCGACTTTCGCCGAACGATCCGATGACGTTTGGAGGTCCTCGCGCCGCACAGCGCGCGGCGACCGCACAGACCGATCCGCTCAATCCTCATAAATCAGAGTGTCCGCAAAATGCCAGTAAGTTCAGATGTATAAGCGTCGCTGAGCTGCCCGGAGCCCCGCCACAACCATGGCTCGTTTCTAAACCTGGAATAGCCACCGGAAAAACTGAGAAGCTGACAATCAAGAGCAACATTCTAAAGATGGAGCGTCCGTTTTCGGTTTACACGCCGGCCAATTACAAAGCCGATGGCCCAGCAAACTCGCTGGTGGTTATGTTCGACGGCGAAGACTTGTCATCCGATCCGTATCAGGTAACGACGCTGGACAATCTAATTGCGGCTTCAAAGATCCCACCAACGGTCGCAGTGTTCGTTGAGAACGTCGGCAACCGGCGCCTGGTAGATCTCGTCGCCAGTCCGGAGTTCACCGACTTTCTCGCCACCGAACTAGTGCCATGGATGAGGACGCACTACAACATCCGCAAAGAAGCGAACCAGGTCGTGGTCGGCGGTTATAGTGCCGGCGGGCTGGCAGCTACCTATACGGGATTACGTCACTCTGAAGTTTTCGGAAACGTGCTCAGCGAATCAGGCGCCTTCTGGTGGTCATTCGAACATAGCGGGGGCATTTGCGCCTCGCGTTGTCCGGAGTCGGGTGGACGCGGCGGCGACAGTTTTCTCGACTCAACTACCGAAGGTGGTTTCCCGATCAAACAGTTTCTCGCCAGTCCAAAACTGCCTTTGCGCTTGTATCTGGCAGTGGGAGCGTTTGAATACGACCGGAACGGAAACGGCGGCGACATTCTCGAAGCCACGCGGCATCTGCGTGATGTGTTACTCGCCAAAGGGTACGAGGTGCACTATCAACAATTTGTCGGCGGCCACGACGGCTTGAGTTGGCGTGGAATCTTCGCTGACGGTCTGATCGAGTTGCTTGGAAGTCGCTAAGCCCAATCCAGCATAAACACGCCGTATCAAAACTAAAGGTGGCTAGTACCTCACCCGCACGCGATAACTCAACGTAGCCTCACCGTCTTTCGCGACTGGCACGTTGAACTGCGCCGCAAACGCGGCCGTCTTCTTCGCTTCGAAAGTCGATGAAATCATTTCCCAATCGCCACCGATTGGTTCGTTGACGATCACGGTGACTGGTCCGTCTTTGTGGTTGCGAATCTTGATCTCGTATGCGTACTCATAAACATTACGCGCGATCACTTTGTAGTCCGTCTGCTTTCGTTCGGCGACGATGTCGAAAGCATCGCCAACTTTTACACGAACGTCTTCGTCTTTCGGCGTGTGATCGATTCTGTCTTCACCGATGAACTGTTGATTGCCGGTCGCATCCTTCTTGTAAAGACGAATCGTCCCCGCCGGCAGAGGCATGCCGAGCTTATTCTGCTGCGAGTTGCGAAACTGAACATAGACCCCGACCTTCTCTTTGATTGGTTGGCCGGGATTGTTGTAGTTCGTGTAGTAATAACGCTGTCCGTTAACCACGAACTCCTTCTTCACGTCGAATCCCGCGGCTTCAAGCAACGACACTTGTTTCGTCTCGTTATCGCGAATCGTCGTGGGCCGCTGCAATGTGTAGAGGTGGTATTCGAAAAAGCCTTGCTCCTTGAATTGAGCTTCATCCATAGACTTGTTTTGGGCCATCGCCCCCGCGACGGCGTAAGTTTCTCGTTCTGTGACGCGATTAACGTCACCGGCGACCAATTGCAACCGCGCGTCCTCGAACGTTGCGCCACTCGAGTTCATGAGCGTCACCCATCCCTGCAAATCGCCTTTCGTGTCGTCGGCATTCACTATCAGAACATAATCCGCTTTCCAGTTCATCCCATTCGTCAGGTAACTCGCTTCGAGGGTTTGCGTGCCGGCGTCGCGGTTCTCGACATCCCAAACCAGCGTCGGCGTCGCGACCAGGTTCTTGGGTACGTCCGGGAAACGCATCTCAACGATATTCGTCGGATTGATAACGATTTGGCCGTTGATGCGCCAGACTTGTCCCGCGTTATTTGAGAGCAGCGTCGCCTGCACCGGCTCGAAAATCTCCGAGTTGTTTTGGTAACGGCGCAGTACCAGCGTGATTTCCTTGCCCACAAATTTATCGAGCAGCTTCGCCGGGTTCAAAAGGTCGTACTGATAGTTCTGTTCAAGTATGCGCAGCGCCGCCGGCGACAGAAGCGAAGCAAGATGCACCGTCTCGGGCCGAATTTGAGCAGTTACATCAGCGAATCGCAGCGCAATCCGGCCGGCCGGCAAATTCAGGCGGCGCGTCTCGCGCACCAACCCTAGATTTGGGTTGTAAACCGTTATGTTAACCGACTGTCGATCACGCGCAGTCGTCGTCTGTTCTGATGTTTGCGCGCTCGCATGAGTTGCGGCGATAGAAAGAATCGCCGCCAGCGCAATCTTTGAAAAATATCTCATTGTTAAAAACCTCCAATAGTCGTTGCGACACACAACTCGTGCGCATGTATAGAACGGTAAAGCCGTTGACGGCTTGCGCAGAATATCAGAACGCACGGATTCGCGGGGTTTCATCAGCTGCCTTGCGCACTGATGATCGCAATTGGTAGGTTTGACGCGTCAAATGGAGCAACGCAACAGACGCAGAGTGGTGGTCACGACCTCCGGCGAACATGTGCGGCGCGTCAGTCCGCGGGGCTCGGTTCGGAAACCGGGGCCGCGCGAGTGGGTGCTCGCGCTGGTCCTCATCGGCGCGGCTGCTCTCGCGACGTTCTTCGCGCTGTTTCTCACGAGCCGCCCATACGATCCGATGAACTCAACGGTTCAGCCGCAACAGTCTGTGCCGCAAGGTCAGCTCCAACTCCAATCGACACCGACGCCGTCTCCATCAACGAGCCCAACGGCCAAGCCGACCGCCTCTGCAGCCGAATCGACGGTCGAACCCGCGCAACCTCCGCCGGATGACGCGACTGTTCAGCAGGAGATCGAACAAGCACTGCACTCTGACTCTGCCCTCGCAGACCTCGACATCAGCACGATTGTGGAAGGTGGACGTGTGACGATCGTGGGTTCAGTGCGATCAGTAGAACTTAAGCAACGTGTTGTGCGCGTTGTGCGAGGAATCAAGGGCGTCGGCTCAATCGATAATCAACTGGTCGTGATAGAAGCGACGCCGTGAGAGAGGGTGTCGGGTGTCAGGTGACGGGTGTCAGGTGCCAGGTATTAGCTTTCCGCGCTTGGGCGCCAGAAGCCGGTCTGATGCCGATATGTGATACCCGATACCCGATGACTGATCCCCGACACCTGATACCCGACACCCAAAACCCAACACCCAATACCCAACACCCTATCCCCTCGCCACTCCGTCCAACCGCTGCTAAGATAGTCGCATCGAAATTTCCTGACTTTTTGAAGGTTTTTACTGATGCTGAATAGATTATTTAAGAGTTTTTTGATGTTGATGGCCACCGTGGCCATCTTTGTTTCGGCCTCCGCTGCGCGGGCTCAAGCTCCCGCCGCCGAGACCATTGTGGTCTTCCCGTTTGAGAATGTTTCGAATCATACCGAGTACAACTGGATTGGAGAGAGCTTCTCTGATTCCCTCTCCAGCCTGCTCAACAAACCCGGCCTAATCGTGGTCACTAGTGATGAACGTGCCGTCGCTTTCCAACGACTGCATCTGCCATTGACTGTTCTGCCGTCCCGCGCGACCGAGATCAAAATCGGCCGCGAATTAAAGGCCTCGATGATTGTCATCGGGAACTTTAATGTCGCGCTACCGACCGCACCGGCTGATAAGCCAAACCCGAGTGGCGAAACGAAACTGGCGACGATCACCGGTGAAGCGCGTGTCGTCCGCATCAACGAAGGCCGTATGGCGGGCGACATCTTCGACGGATCGTGGGCGCCGCGTGTTTATGATTTCGGCGGAACCGTCACCGACTTGCAGAAAATGAACGGCGACCTCGCATATCAGATTCTGTCTCAACGCGACAAGGCGCTCTCGTACTCGCGTAATCAGTTGGTGCTGGAGGCGACGCGAGTTCCACCGCAAGCGTTCGAAGCTTTCATGAAAGGCTTGCTGGTGTCCGCGAACGATCCCACGCGCGAGGTTTATCTGAAAAACGCGATGAAGCTGTATGCCAAGGCGAACGGCGGCGCGGTCTACTCGCAAGCCGCATTCGAACTCGGTCAGTTTTATTTCTCGCAACGGAAACTCAAGGAAGCTGCCGAGTACTTCGCGATGGTGCAAAAGAAAGAGCCGCACTACGGCGAAGCACAGTTCTACGCCGGTCTCGCTTACTGGAAGACGGACGACATCAAGAAAGCTCTCGAAGTGCTCGTGCCTTTGGCCGATGAGAAAGTGATGCCGCTTGTCGCGGTCTACAACAACGCGGGTGCGGTTTCGATCGAAGCAGCGCGCGCGGAAAAGA
This sequence comes from Pyrinomonadaceae bacterium, assembly GCA_036006125.1. GTDB lineage: Bacteria > Acidobacteriota > Blastocatellia > Pyrinomonadales > Pyrinomonadaceae > UBA11740. The sequence goes on from DASYPX010000276.1 coordinate 6,941, forward strand.
AACCAGAAGAGAGAACGCGTCTTTTGTCGCAAGCGATCACGCTTCTGTCTCGCGCGGCTGACTCCTCGCCGGACGACATCACGGTGTTGTTCAACTACGGCTTCGCGCTCTTTCTCAGCGAAAAGTATTCCGAAGCTGCCGATAAACTCGAACACGTTATCGGTGCGAATCCGCGCGATGGAGAGGCTTATTTCCTGCTCGCAAAGACCCAAGAACGCTCCGGGAAAAGTGAGCCGGCAAACGCTGCCGACAATCAGGCTCGCCTGTGGATGCAAGCCAGCTACGCGAAATGGCAGACGGAATGGCAAAAGTCGCAGACGATTCAGAATCTCTCTGCCCGTTCGCGCGACGTTTTAAATCAGGTGGATTTGACTGACTTGGGACGGCGTCAGGCAGTCGATGCCGCCAAGGCCGATAGCGCACAAGAGTCTCTGAACAAAATCAAGGACCTCTATCAACAAGGCCGCGATGACGAAGCCATGGTCGAGATTCGCAAGCTGCTGATTCTCGAGCCGACGAATGCTGAAGGCTATCTGATTAGCGGCCAAATCAATCAACGCCGCGGCGATCAGGAAGCTGCGATCGCTGCTTTGAAGACGGCGATCTTTTGGGAGAACGGCCACCCGCTAATCGACGCTCATATTCTTCTGGGTCGTATATTCCTCGAGCGTGGCGATCTCGGCGAGGCCCGCAAGTATGCGGCGAGCGCCATGACCATCGACCCCAACAATCCCGAAGCGATCGCGCTGCAAAGACAAGTAACGCTCGGTCGGCCGTAGCGGCGAACAGCAAAGGCTAAGAGCGAAGGGCAAGGCGTGACAAGCGCCTTGCCCTTTCTGTTGCGTGCAGAGTTCGAAACGCGGTGCTCCTTCATCTGTATGTCTTGCTTCGCGTTGTCCCCTTCGCCCTTTGCACTTTGCCCTTGCCACTCTGCTCCCTGCCCCTAGCCGCTTCCCTTGGCACGGCAAGTGCTGAAGACCACAACGGCAAGCACGAAATGAAACGTGCCCCCGCCGCCATCACTTCTCTGAGCGCTGCAAGCCGCTGCGCCAGCCGCCCGCCGAGCGATCCTTCAGGTTAATCCCCCCAATCCAAGAGCCGGTCAGCAATGACCGGCTCCCCGCATTTTTGGAGCACAATCA
>DASYPX010000277.1:0-10871 GCA_036006125.1 Pyrinomonadaceae bacterium
CATACAGCCATAGGCGCAATTCCGCCTTTAGTGGCAAACTTTGGATACTAACACGCGCCCCAAGCAATTGCCAAGCCGCGACACTACGTACGACGCTGTTAGGTGGGCGCGATTATCGACTCACCGCTGGCGGCTTCCTTAACCAGCGTAAGGACTTCCGGCCCTTTCTCAGTGACCGCAATCGTATGTTCAACGTGAGCGCTCGGCTTGCCGTCAATGGTGACAACGGTCCATCCATCTTTTAGGGTCTTCGTGTGATGGGAACCGATATTAATCATCGGCTCGACCGCAAAGACATATCCAGCCCGGATTTTGGGGCCCTTGCCAGGCTTTCCGTAATTTGGAATCTGCGGATCTTCGTGCATCCGACGGCCAATCCCATGGCCAACGTACTCACGCACGACCGAGTACCCATGAGATTCTGCATGGTGCTGTACAACATATCCAATATCGCCGAGGTGATTTCCCGCACGGCATTTGTCAATCGCCATTTGCAGACTTTCTTCAGCTACGCGAATCAGGTTCAACAAGTCCTCCCTCACGTTTCCAATCGGAACCGTGGTCGCCGTATCGCCCACAAACCCTTCAAGCGTGGCGCCGACATCGATCGAAAAAATGTCACCCTCTTTCAGCTGATACTGCGAAGGGAAGCCGTGCACGACCTGTTCGTTGACCGACGCGCAGATCGAGTACGGAAAACCGTTGTAGCCTTTGAAAGTCGGATACGCACCGCCGTCCCGAATCATTTTGTCAGCCGCATCGTTAATTTCAAGAGTCGTCACGCCCGGCAACGCCATCTTGCGCAGTTCATGCAAGACGCTGCCGACCAGCTGGCCAGCGGCACGCATCTTGTCGATCTCTTTTCGCGACTTCCCAATGATCATTGTTTAGCTAAAACTCGCTGAACATCTGCGTAAATCTTTTCCACCTCACGCGTTCCATCGATACGATGCAGTCGATTGCTGCGCTCGTAGTAATTCAGCAACGGCGCTGTTTCGTTTGCGTATGTTTCCAGACGCACCTGAATCTTTTCCGGCGCATCGTCCGCGCGATGAAGCAATTCCCTTTCGGGATGCAGGTCACAACGATTATCAAATTTCGGCGGCTTGAAATAGATGTTGTATATCTCGCCGCAAACAGCACACGTGCGACGTCCGGTCAGGCGCCTCATCAACAATTCGGTCGGGACGTCGATCAGAATCGCTTTGATGCCCTTCCCTTGTCGCTCGGCGAGATGTTCAAGCATCTCTGCCTGCGCGGCGGTGCGAGGAAAGCCGTCGAGAATGTAGCCATTTCGACAATCGTCCTGCGAGGTCCGTTCTTCGACGACGCGAATCACGATCTGGTCGGGAATCAGACGTCCGGCTTGCTGAATCTCGCGGACTTCATTTGCGAGCGGCGTGTTCGCCTCTGCTAGAGAGCGAAAAATATCGCCGGTCGAAATCTGCGGCAGACCCATCCGCTCTTGCAGCAAGCGCGCCTGCGTGCCTTTGCCGGCACCGGGCGCGCCGATTAACACGATGATAGCGGCCATGGCGACAAGTGACGAGTTACAAGTAACAGGTCGTAATCACTTGTCACCTGTCACTTGTCACTGATTTCACGCTCTGCGCCCGCGCAGCCTTCCTCCGGTGCCAAGAAAACCTTCGTAGTTACGCATTACAAGTTGCGCTTCAATCTGTGCCACGGTGTCCATGGCCACGCCGACGAGAATCAGAAGACTGGTACCGCCGAAATAGAACTGGTAGCCCATGCCGTTCGGGATCCACCCGAGCCCGGGCGTTGTAGTAACGAATGATTCCAGCCACGCACCGATCAACGGCAGCCGGCCGACTTTGAAGCCGCTCAACATGAATTGCGGCAGAAACGCCACCAGGGCAAGATAAATGGCACCGACAAAGGTCAGGCGCGTGAGAATCGTATTGAGGTATTCCGCCGTAGCCCGTCCCGGACGGATGCCGGGCATGAATCCACCGTGTTTCCGCAGGTTATCGGCGACTTCTTCCACGTTGAAGACGATCGAGACGTAGAAGAAAGTGAAGAAAATGATCAAGCTGAGGAAGATCAATTCGTAATAAGGATCGCCCGCATGAAACAACTGGAAGAAGCCGAAAAACTTTGAGTACCAGTTGGTAACGCCTGGCTTTGGCGGAAACGCCGAAAACAAGCTCTGCGGCATCGACAGCACGGACGAAGCGAAGATCACGGGAATCACGCCTCCCATGTTTAGCTTCAAAGGCATAGTCGTCTGCTGTCCACCGACCATTTGCCGGCCCACGTGACGTTTCGCGTAACTGACGGCGATCTTGCGGCGTGCTGATTCGACGAAAACTATGAATGCAATGATTGCCACCAGCGCCAGCACCATGGCGATCACCCCGACGATTTCCAGAGTGTCGCCGCCGCCTACGCGACCCATCACCTGCTGGACGCCGCGCGGCAACCCGATCACGATACCGGCAAAAATCAGAAGCGAGATGCCGTTACCGATTCCGCGTTCAGTAATCTGCTCGCCGAGCCACATGACGAAAATCGTCCCGGTTGTGAGCGTCAAAATCGTCGTAAATAAAAACCCCCAAGTCGGCGCGCCGACGCCGTTGATTTGCAGCCAGTGCGCGACAAAGGTGGTTTGCAACGCTCCCAACCCGACCGTCAAATAGCGCGTCCACTGATTGATCTTCTGCCGGCCCATTTCGCCTTCTTCCTGCAGCTTCTTAAGCTGCGGCGAAACGACCGTCATCAGTTGCAAAATAATCGAAGAAGTAATGTACGGCGTGACCCCGAGGGCAAATACTGAAATCAGACGAAAGTTGCCCCCGGAAAATAGATCGAGCACGCCCAGCAGGGTGCCGCTGACGTCGTGCCACACAGCGTCGAGCCGCGTCTTGTTAATTCCCGGCGCGGAAATGTGAGCGCCGAGACGGTAAATCGCCAGAATGCCCAATGTGAAAAAGATCCGCTTGCGCAGATCCGGGACATTGAACATGTTGCGAATGGCCGCTAGAAATTTGTCCATGGGTGGCTAAAGCCTACGCGCTGATCAACGTTGCCGTTCCACCGGCTTTCTCGATCTTTTCGCGTGCGCTCCTGGTAAACCGATGAGCCGAAACTTTCAGCGCTTTCGACACCTGACCGTTGCCGAGCACCACAATGTCATGCTTCGCTTTCTTGATTATGCCGCGTTCGTGCAGAACTTCCGGCGTGATCTCGTCGTCGGCAGCAAAGCTATTTTCCAAAGCATCAAGACTAACTTCGATCCACTGCTTTTTGAAAATGTTCGTAAACCCGCGCTTCGGCAGCCGGCGATGCAGGGGCATCTGGCCGCCTTCAAATCCGGTCTTCGAAGAATAACCCGAGCGCGATTTCTGGCCCTTGTTGCCACGGCCGGCAGTTTTGCCGAGACCAGTGCCTGGACCGCGGCCGAGTCGCTTCTTCTTGTGCGTCGAACCCTTGGCTGGATGTAAGTTGTTAAGTGATAACGTCATGACTTCGTTGGGTCTTTGGTCTTTGATCTTGGGTCTTTGATGTCTTTCCAAAGGTCAAAGGCCTAAGACCAAAGGCCTAATCTATGATTCTGAGAAGATGCGGCACCTTCGCCACCGCACCGCGCATTGACGCCGTGTCCGGCCGTTCGACCACCTGATTCAGTTTGCGCAAGCCAAGGCTGAGCACAATCTCCTTCTGGGTTTTCGGGAACGCGATCACGCTGCGATAGTACTGAATCTTGATCTTCGCGTTGCTCGCGTCTTTCTTCTGCTTCTTCGTCGCCATAACTTGAGACTCGAAACTTGAAATTCGAAACTGCTTTTAGAGTTCCTCGACTTGCTTTCCACGCAACCGCGCCACTTCAAACGGATCTTTCATTCTTAAGAGCCCATCAAACGTTGCGCGCACCACGTTGTGCGGATTCGTCGAACCCAAAACTTTTGTACGGACGTCGCGCACGCCGGCGGCCTGCATCACGGCGCGAACGGCGCCACCCGCGATCACGCCGGTGCCCTGTGAAGCCGGCTTCATCAGCACCCGGCCCGAACCAAACCGGCCGATCAATTCATGGGGGAGAGTATTCTCAATCAGCGGCACGCGGATCAGATTCTTCTTCGCCGCCTCGACACCCTTCTTGATCGCCAAAGGAACTTCGCGAGCTTTGCCGGTGCCAAAGCCGACATGACCCGACTCATCGCCAACAACGACGAGCGCTGCGAACGAAAGATTCTTACCGCCCTTGACGACCTTGGTCACGCGGTTGATCGAGATGACCTGATCTTTCAGATCCAGTCCCTGTGGAGTGATTCTCTGCTTCGGTTGTCTCATTACTCTTCTTTCGGCTCTTTAGCTTTGCGCTTCCCGCCCTTTGGTTTCTTTTCGGCTTCGGGAGCAGCAGCTTCAGGCGCGGCCTTTTCCGTGGTCTCTGCCTCGACGGCCGCAGCCTCGGACTCTGCCCCTTCACCCTTGTTCAAACCCGCAGCCCGCGCCGCGTCGGTCAAAGCACGCACGCGGCCGTGATAAAGATAGCCGCCGCGATCAAACACGACACTGCTGATGCCGGCCGCCAACGCGCGTTCCGCGATCGCCTGACCAACTTTCTTTGCGGCTTCAACGTTGCCGCCCTTGCTCACGCCTAAACTCTTTTCCGTCGTCGAAGCTGAAGCCAGCGTCTGCGCCTTCTCATCGTCGATAATCTGCGCGTAGATATGGTTCAAGCTGCGATAGACCGCAAGTCGCGGCCGGTCAGTCGTGCCGCGGACCTTGCGCCGAATGCGGCTGTGCACCGCGCTCCGAACTTCTGCTCTGTTTCTGTTAGCCATTACTATTATTGCCAATTGCCAAATTCCGATTGCCAATTCAATTTGCGGATGACACCAATCGGCAATCGGCAATCCTATTTACCCGTCTTACCTGGTTTCAACTTAATCGGTACATCCGCGTAGCGTACGCCTTTGCCTTTGTAGGCGTCCGGCTTCCGGAGTTTGTGCATCTCTGCGCAGACCTGGCCGAGCTTCTGCTTGTCGATTCCCGAAACCGTCAGTGTCGTTTGGTACTGCTGGATGTTTCCTTTGGTCGTCAGACGTTCCGCCTTTGCATCAATGCCCTCCGGCAAAGGAAACTCGATCGGGTGTGAATAGCCGAGCGAAAAGACGATCTTCTTGCCCTGCACGTCAGCCTTGTAGCCGACGCCGACGATGTCCATCTGCTGCGAGAACCCTTCGGTTACGCCCCTGATCGCGTTGTTCGCGAGCGCGCGCGCCAGGCCATGCAGCGCCGCCTGCTCGGCAGAGCTGCGTTCGGCGACCAGCGTTTCGTCTTGCTGTTTGAACGAGATGCCTTCGGGAATCGGCGTTTTCAGGACACCCTTCGTGCCTTTCACTTCCAGCTCACGATCCTTGATCGTGACGGTGACGCCTTTCGGAATTGAGATCGGTTTTTTACCAATGCGAGACATATCAATTTTCGCTTTTTGATTTCCGATTGCCGATTAGAAAAGCAAATCAATCACAAATCGGCAATTGGAAATCGGCAATGCTAATAGACTTCCGCCAGCACTTCGCCGCCAATGTTCTCCTTGCGCGCCGTTTTGCCGCTCATCAGACCGCGCGAAGTCGAAACGATGTTGATGCCGTATCCCCCCAGCACGCGCGGAATCTGATGCGAACCGACGTACACTCGACGACCTGGCCGCGAGACGCGCTGCAGGTAAGTAATCGAAGAGGTGCCGCGCGCGTCATAACGCAGAAAAATGCGAATCGTCCGCTTCGCGCCCTCGCCCTTGAGGACAAAGTTATTGATGTAGCCTTCCTCTTTGAGGATGCGCGCGATTTCCAGTTTCAGCTTTGACGCCGGAATATCGACGCGCGAGTGCTTGGCGGAAACGGCATTCCGAATTCGCGCCAACATGTCGGCAATAGGATCAGTCATTCCTTAAAAACTCCATTTTCGATTGCCAATTGCGGATTGCCGATTCAACTTCCGCGACAGACCAATCGGAAATCGGCAATCTAAAATCGGCAATGTCCTTACCAGCTACTCTTTACGACGCCGGGGATCTGCCCCTGTAGCGCCAGTTCGCGAAAACAAATGCGGCACAAGTGAAATTTGCGCAGGTAACCACGCGGCCGGCCGCAACGGCGGCAGCGCGTGTACTGGCGCGAAGAAAACTTCGGCTTGCGATTAGCTTTCGCGATTAATGATTTTTTTGCCATATCACCTCAGGTGTCAGGTGTCGGGTTTCAGATGTCAGTTAGTCCGGCGCCTGACACCGGGCACCTGTCACCGCCTATGTCCTAAACGGCATTCCCAAACTCTTCAATAACGCGCGCGCCTGTTCGTCGTTGCGCGCACTGGTCACGAATGAAATGTTCATGCCGCGCAGCTTGTCGACTTTGTTGAAGTCGATCTCCGGAAAGATCAGCTGCTCGCGAATTCCAATCGTGTAGTTGCCACGCCCATCGAAAGCCTTGGGCGAGACGCCGCGAAAGTCTCTGACGCGTGGCAGCGCCACCGACACCAGTCGATCAAAGAACTCGTACATGCGCTCGCCGCGCAGCGTAACCATTACGCCAATCGGCATTCCCTGGCGCAGCTTAAAACTCGCAATCGACTTCTTTGCCTTCGTGATTACGGGCTTCTGACCGGCAATTGAAGTTAACTCGGCAACGGCGGTGTCCAGCACTTTCGAATTGGCAATTGCCTCGCCCATGCCCATGTTGAGCACAATTTTCTCAAGCCGCGGAATCGCCATCGGGTTCTTGATGCCGAACTCTTTCGCGATCGCCGGCGCGATGTCCTTTTGATAACGCTGTTTCAGTCTTGCCATTTTCGTGAATCGTAAATCGTGAATCGTGAATAGTTCGCCATGTAAACGAGTCTATTTACGATTTATGATTGACTATTTACTTTCTATCGAATGCCCGCTCGCCGCTGCCGTACGCGTCTTTATGTCACCATCGATTTGATAACGCACGCGCGAAGGCTTGCCTGATTGCGGATCGACAACCATCACGTTTGAAATGTTGAGCCACGATTCGCGATCAATGATGCCACCGCCGCGATTGCCCGCGGCCTTCTGGTGACGCTTGATCATGCCGGCGCCCTCAACTTTGATCTTTCCCTTATCAGGCGCGACAGCCAGCACGCGACCGCGTTTGCCTTTGTCGCGGCCTGCGATCACGACCACCTGATCGTTCTTTCTAAGTTTGGCTCGTTTAGTTCCCTTCATCTCGTTACCACTCGCAGACCCTGCTTCAAATCACTTCCGGCGCTAGCGAAACAATCTTCATGTAGTTTTTGTCGCGTAGCTCGCGCGCCACTGGGCCGAACACTCGCGTGCCAATTGGCGTTCCGTCTTCCTTAATCAGCACGGCCGCGTTCTGATCGAACCGGATGTAAGTCCCATCGCGGCGGCGCACTTCTTTGCGCGTGCGCACAATTACCGCGTCCTGCACCGTGCCTTTTTTCACCGCGCCGTCGGGCGAGGCCTCTTTCACGGTTACTTTGATCCGATCGCCGAGACTGGCAATCGCGCCGGTCGAGCCGCCGATGCCCATGATCATCTCAACGCGTCGTGCTCCCGAATTGTCAGCGACCTCCAGAGAGGTCTGCATTTGAATCATTGTCGATTTCCAATTGCCAATTGCCGATTTGCGATCGACATCGACGTTATTTCTGTTCTGCCAGCCGCGTCGTCACCGCCAATCGGCAATCGAAAATCGGCAATTGGCAATGTCTTACTTAGCCGCCTTCTGAACGATCTCAATTACGCGCCAGCGCTTCTTTGCGGACACCGGCCGCGTCTCAACGATGCGCACGCGATCGCCCACGGTCGCGCCCAGATCGTCATGCGCCATGAACTTCGAAGTGCGACGCACGTACCGGCGATACTTTGGATGCAGCACCTGGCGATCGACACGCACCACGACGGTCTTCTGCATCTTGTCGGACGAAACGGTACCGACTTTCTGAACGCGATTACCGCGCGCACTCTTCTTCGCCGCGCCGTCAGCTTCTGCACGTGCACCGGCCGATTCAGTTACAGCGGATACGCTCTCCGCACTGGCGGCTGCTTCCGTCGGCGCAGCTGCGTCAGTTTCGGGGGCTGCCGAAGCTTCCGTCCCCGCCGCATCAACGCTGGCGCTATCGTCAGTAGCTTCCGCCGTCTGCGGCGCGTCAGTCGGTTCGTCTTTTTTCTTTCGTCTAAACATCTATCTTCAATCTCGATTCTGGACTCTTGAATCTGGAATCTTGAATTTGGAATCGGCGGCTATTTGCTCGCCTGCATCTCGCGCTCGCGCGCAATCGTGCGCAGCCGCGCTAAGGACTTCTTCTCCTGCCGCATTTTTTTCACCGCGTCGATTTCGCCCAGCGCCAGCTTGAAATTCAAGCGGAATAGAGACTCTTTCAAGCGCGCTGCCTCAGCCTGCAAATCCTCGTCGGCCAGATCGCGGTACTTATCAACTTCTTCGCGTCGTTTCATGGCTACTTCGCTAACAGTTTCGGGTTTCGAGTTTCGAGTTGCGAACTTGAAACTTGAAACTTGAACTTGAAACTAAATAGCGCCTCCCTCCTGCTCGGCCCGCGTCACAAACTTTGTCTTCACGGGCAGTTTCTGTGACGCCAGCTTCATCGCCTCGCGTGCGGTCTTTTCGTCGACGCCTTCAATCTCGTAAAGAATGCGACCAGGTTTTACAACTGCCACCCAATATTCCGGCGCGCCTTTGCCTTTGCCCATGCGCGTTTCCGCCGGCTTCTTCGTCACCGGCTTGTCGGGAAACATGCGAATCCAAATTTTGCCACCGCGCTTGATGTGGCGCGTCATGGCAATACGTGCCGCTTCGATTTGCCGATCGGTGATCCACGCAGCTTCCAAAGTCTTCAGACCGTACTCGCCAAAGCTGATCATGCTGCCGCGATTGGCGACGCCCGTCATGCGGCCGCGCATCTGCTTACGATGCTTAACTTTTTTCGGCATCAACATGGCTATTTCTCAAATCTCAAATATGAGATTTCAAATTCAGATTCACCGGTATTAAAACCCGATTTGAGATCTGAAATTTGAAATTTCAAAGATTACTCCTCGGTCCTTTCTCTGCGCGGACGCGGCCGGGCGCGACCTTCGCGCGGGCGCGGCGTTTCATTCATCGGATCCGTTCCCGTACCACGCGCCATCGCCGCTTTTGCGTCGAGAATCTGTCCGCGATAAATCCAAACCTTCACGCCGATGATGCCGAACGTCGTGTTTGCTTCGGCGAATCCGTAATCAACATCTGAACGCAAAGTGTGCAAAGGAAGCTGTCCCTGCAGGTGCCACTCACTGCGCGCGATTTCGGCGCCGTTCAAACGGCCACTGACCTTCACCTTAATTCCCTGCGCGCCAAACCGCAGCGATTCTTCGACGGCCTTTCGCATCGCGCGGCGAAACGCGATTCGTTTTTCGAGCTGCGCTGCAATCTTTTCCGCCTGCAACTGCGCGTTGAGTTCCGGCTTGTGAATCTCCTGAATCGAAACCAGCACCTCACGACCGGTGCGGGAAGAGATGTCGCCTTTCAGCTTGTCGATTTCCGCGCCCTTGCGACCGATGATGATGCCGGGCCGCGACGTGTAAATGATGATCTTCAGGCGATTCGCCGCGCGCTCAATGTCGACGTGCGAGACGCCCGCGCCGGTGAAGCGCTTCTTCAGTTCGCGCTTCAGCCGCAGGTCTTCGATCAGGAAGTCGCCGTACTGTTTCTTCGCAAACCAGTGCGAATGCCAGTCCTTGTTATAGCCAAGGCGAAAACCGTATGGATGAACTTTTTGGCCCAATCGATACTCCTATCTGGAATCTGCTCTTGAATTTGGAATCTTGAATTTGAAATTCGCGATTACGAATTTGAAATTCAGATGTCGCTATTTTTCGTCCTTCTCCGTCTTCTTCTTGCGCTTCAACGCGCTGCCCAATTTTGACGCGGCCTTCGACGCGGCCTTCTTCGCGCCACTCTTCTTTGACGCCGCCTTCTTGGCCGGCGCCTCGCTCACTTCGGGCGCTGCTTTCGTGGTCTCAGCTTTCTTTCCGCCCTTTTGTCGTGGCGCTGCCGCCGCGCCACCGCGTTTTGCTTTCTTACTGACAGTCGGCCCGGCCGCTTCTTTCTTTCCGTTTTCACCGGGCTCGTCGCTCGAAAGCAGAATTGTCACGTGACAAAAGTGACGCTGCTGACGAAATGCACGACCCTGCGGCGCCGGTCGCAGACGGCGACGGTTCTTTGTCGGACCATCGTCGACATAAGCCGCTTTCAACCAAAGCTCGTCCGGATCGACTGAGATGTTTGCTTTTTCAGCCGCCTCGTTCGCGTTCGCGATCGCCGATTTCACACACTTCTCAATGCCGAGCGCCGCGCGCTTGTTTGAATAGCGCAGGATCGCCAAGGCCTGGTTGACGTTCTTGCCGCGGATCATGTCGACGACCAACCGCGCTTTCTGCGGCGATCCACGTAAATATTTTGCGCTTGCTCTTGCGTCCATATTAGTGAATGGTGAATCTAAATCGTAAATAGAAGTCGTCTTATTTCTCAGTTGCTGCCGATGTTCTCAGTTCAAAAATCTATTCACGATTTACGATTCACGATTTACTGCTTTCCTACGATTCACGATTTACTATTCACGGCTTTTCACGCAGCCGGGGCTGCGGGCGCTGGAGCGCTGCCGCCAGCCGGCGCGACCTTTGTCGTCTTCTCTGCCTTCTCGGCTTTCGTTCCCGAGTGACCTTTGAAGGTGCGCGTCGGCGCAAACTCGCCCAGCTTGTGTCCGACCATGTTCTCGGTGACGTAGATCGGAATGTGGCGTTTGCCGTTGTGCACACCGAACGTCAGCCCAACCATGTCAGGGGTAATCGTCGAACG
>DASYPX010000278.1:0-6937 GCA_036006125.1 Pyrinomonadaceae bacterium
ACGCTCAGCGAAGCCATCGCGCGCAGTGACAGCGTGCCCGCGAAAGTTAAAGACCTGGTCAAAAATCTGAAAATCGAAAAGGTGACTGATGAAGTCGCCCGGGCGATGGAGAAGATGGGTCAAGAGATCACGCACACCGCGAGCGATCATCGCGACTGGGTCCAGGCCAGGACGCGCGACGAGATTCGTCATGAGATTCGCCGCCGTCGAAAAGAGAAAACCGCCCAGCAACGGAGCGAAGGTCTCGTTACCCGTGGCTTAGTAACTATGTTTTCCGGGATTGGGCTTGGTGTGTTTCTCTATATTGTTGGCCACTCGGTGACTTTAAACTTGTCGCCTGATCAAATCTCAAAGATACCTTTTGATGTACCTTCACTCTTGCGCGTCGTGTGGTTGATCGGCTTGATTCCGGCGCTTACAGGTTTCGGAAGAGTAATGGCCGGTGTCTCGATCCGGCGTGACCGTCCGAGCGAAATCATGACCGCCGATGATCAGCCACTGAGAATCGGTGAACCTTCCGAGGCCACTCGCGTCTCGGCTTCGGACTTTGCGGCACCGAAAGCCAACGAAGTCCCACTATTTGCCTCTCGCCAGCCGCCAGACTCCGTCACCGATCGAACGACAAACATTCTCGAACATCAGCCACAAACCCGACAGACGGACGAAATAAGGTGAGCCATCACGTCGAACGACAGCGAGCCATCCCGAGCACCTCCGACGTCCTGAAAACCTACGTTGACATCGACAACCGAATACCGTATCAGTTGAGTTGGCGTTTCGTGTTACGTCGGCAAATGCAACGTCGCGCCGTGCGCCGCAATCAAAGCCTTCTGAAGCCCACCCGCTAACGCGGGTGGTTCTGCCAAAACATGGATTACACAACCAGAGAATTATTGAAGCGTTACGCGAAATTGGCGACGGGACAGCCGTTCGCGCCGGTGCTGCTGAACATCCTGGTGACGTCGGTGTGCGATATGCGCTGCACGCACTGCTTCTTCACGGACGAACTTGATGATCGGCCGCGCAAGAAGCTGCAGATGAAGACGCATGAAATCGATCGCATCGCACAGACGCTCGGCGGGAATCTCGGCGTCCTGATTCTGGCCGGCGGCGAGCCGTTCACGCGGAAGGACCTGCCCGAGATCGTCAACTCTTTCTATCGGCATAACAATCTCGAATCCGTTTATCTGATGTCGAATGGACAGATTCAGAAACGGATCTTTCCCGACGTCACGCGCATTTTGGAAGAGTGCCCGAATCTGAATGTCACCGTCGCAATGGGCATCGACGGATTGCAGGAGCAGCACGACAAGATTCGTCAGAAGCCGGGCTCGTGGCAGATCGCGATCGAAACTGCGCGCGAGCTGAAGGCGATGAAGAAGCGGTATCCGAAGCTCGACCTGCAAACGTGCACGTGCTTCATGCACTCGAACCAGGACACGATCTTTGAGTGGTATGGCTTCCTCAAACACGATCTGAAGCCTGACAAAGTCAACTTCAATTACATCCGGCCGCCCTCGGCCGATCCGATTGAACTTGACATCGACCTCACGCGGTACGCCAAGCTCGCGCAGATGATCGATGACGACTCGCGTCACGCCGCGATCAAGAATACGTACGGTGGCGAGGCTGGCTTTTTTAAAGCGGCAATCGACATTTACATGCACGGGTTAATCGCCAAGACGCAGGAGACGCAGCAAGCCCAACTCACGTGTTACGCGGGAACAGCGGGAGCCGTGATTTACGATGAGGGCACGCTCTCCTCATGCGAGAACCTCGCGCCGATCGGAAATCTCCGCGACCACGACTGGAATTTCCAGGGCTTGTGGTTGTCGGACGCGATGAAGGCCCGCAGGAAACAGGCTGCTGATGGCTGCTTCTGCACCCATGAGTCGAATTGCTATTACCCGTCGCTGCCTTTCAATCCGAAGCACTTGATTCAAATTAAGAAGCTTGAACGCGAGATGAAGAAGGCAAGCCGGGAATTGGACAAGCGCGGCGCCGCGGAACAGCCAGATGGCGTTGCGGTGAATGTTTAGTCAAAACCGCCTGCGGTAGCGGGAGGTTTGACTTCCAAAGTGCAAGTTTGACGTGACCACGAGATCAACCACCCACTACCGCAGGTGGTTCTGACATGAATCCTAACGCGCCAAAAATTCTGATTATTTCTTCCGACACGGGAGGTGGCCATCGCTCGGCGGCGGCTGCGATCGTGGCCGGGATTCAGTCTTTTGTGCAGGGCGAGTCGTATGCGATTCGCACCATTCGCGCGATTGAAGAGTCACATCATCTCGCGGCAAAGCTCGTGGCGATTTACAACTGGCTGCTTCGCAACAAGCAGCATTGGATGAAGTATTACTACTGGTTGATTAATCGGTTCCGCCCTGACACGCGCGAATTCTTTTATAAACGTACCGTTGGTTACGTCGCGAGCCAGTTCGACAAATGGTGTCCCCACGTGGTTGTGAGCGTCCACCCGCTAACCCAGCACATGTTCGCGCGCGTGTTGAAAGAGCTCGGATTGGCGAAGCGTATTCCGCTGGTGACGGTCGTGACCGATCCTTACTATGGATTTTGGAAAGGCTGGGCCTGCGACGACGTGAATCTGTACCTCGTCGCCACTGAAGAAGCGCGCCAACAGTTGATCGATTACGGCATCGCGCCGGAGCGCATCAAGATCTCCGGAATGCCGGTCCATCCGAAGTTTGATTTTCCGGGCGAGCAAGCTGCGCAGACCGCGCGCACCGCGTTGGGACTCGATGCCGACAAGTTCACGGTGTTCGTCAACGCGGGCTGGGAAGGCGGCGGCAATATCCCGCAGATCTTTCGCGAGTTGGTGCACGGCGAACTTGATGTGCAGGCAATCTTTCTCGCCGGCAAGAATGAAGAGTTGCGGAATGAGGCTGAGCAGTTGGCTTCCGTCGCCAAGTTTCCCGTGAAAGTCATTGGGTACTCGGACGAGGTTGAGAATCTGATGCGCGCGGCCAATGTGATGATTTCGAAACTGGGTGGGTTAAGCACCTTTGAAGCGCTCAGTTGTCGCGTCCCAATCATCGCCGACGCTATCACCACCCCGATGCCGCAGGAAGCGAGTACGGCCGAAATGATCGTGAAACGAGGCGCGGCCGTCGCGTTGCAAAAAGCGAGTGATGTTGTCCCGGTGATTCGCCGGATGATCGACGATTCAAAGCACTACGCATCCCTGCGCGCGGCGACGATTTCTGTCGCCATCCCCAACGCCACCAGACGGATCGTCGAAGAAATCGTTTCGCTGATTCCGGAGCAAAATGCTGACTCAATAGCCGAACGGGCAGCATGAGCTTTTGCGAGTGGCCCCGACACGTTCTTGACTGGCACGCGCGCTTCGCGGTTTAATCCCTCGTTCTTAAAAATCCGAACAAGTTGAATTGGGTGAGTAGCATAGGCTTTAGTCTGTGACGCGTTCGTGACGCGGTACGGCTAAAGTCTGTGCTAAAAGTGAGGGCATGAGTCTTTTACTCGAGGGCAAACGGGCGTTTATCACAGGGGGCACGCGCGGCATCGGCGCTGCGCTTTGTCAGGTTTTCGCGCGCGAAGGCGCGGACGTCGCATTCAGCTATAACTCGCGTGACGATTTGGCAGAACAAGTCCGCGGCATAATCGAATCGCTCGGTCGCAAAGCCAAATCGTTCAAGATTTCCGTCACCGATCGGTTCGGCATGAAGCATCTGACGCGCGAATTAGTGCAGGAGTGGGGCGGCATGGACGTGCTCGTGAACAACGCCGCGATCAATCGCGGTGACAACTTTGCGACGACGACTGATCGCGCATGGGACGAAGTCATTGGCACGAACGTCGGAAGTCTGTTTGCCGTCACCAAGCCGATGTACAAACAGATGATTCGCCAACGCGCCGGGGCGATTCTCAACATCACTTCGATCGGCGCGATTCGCGCACTGCCGACAGCAGTTCATTACGCAACTTCAAAGGCTGCGATGATTGGCTTCACGAAATGTCTGTCACGCGAAGCGGCGACGTTTGGAATCAAAGTGAACGCGATCGCCGCAGGAATCTTCGATACTGACCTGGCCCAGGCATTGCCCGAGCGCTGGATTCAAATGCACGAGTTTTGGGTCGGCCGTTTGGGTAAGCCGCCTGAACTCGCAGAGTTTGCCGCGTTCATGTGTAGCGATCGCAACTCGTACATGAACGGTGAAGTTGTGATTATTGACGGCGGCGCCGTGACGTAAGGAAACCATCCGCAGATTACACAGATTACACAGATTAGAAAGAAGAACAATTAGGGGCCGAAAAAGCTGAGTTTATCGTCTGGGAATTTTTTGAATCTGTGGAATCTGTGTAATCTGCGGATTATTCTTTTCCGGATTTCTCGATCTTCTCCAGGCGTTTCTCCAAGCCTCTAAGCGTTCTGACCATCTCTCCAAGCCGCCGAAATGCGGCTATCGATCGTAGCCAATCTTTGTTATCGAAAGCCGGAATGCCTGAGATCATCCTGCCCGCTGGAATGTCATGGCTGGTCGCACTCTTCGCGGTGAGCACCACGTCATCACCGAGAGTGTTGTGACCAGCGACGCCAGCCTGTCCCGCGAGTATCACGCGATTACCGATGTGTGAACTGCCGGCGAGGCCGACTTGCGCGCAGATGAGCGTGTTTTCACCCACCGTGCATGAGTGGCCAATCTGAACCAGGTTGTCGATCTTCGCTCCTCGCTTGATACGCGTCTCGCTCGTGGATGACTTGTCGACGGTTGTTCCTGCGCCGATCTCGACATCGTCTTCGATAATGACGCGCCCGACCTGCGGAATCTTCAGCCAATGCTTATCTTCGTCTTTCGCGAAGCCGAACCCATCACAGCCAATTACTGCGTTGTTATGAATGATGACGCGGGCGCCGACAATCGTGTTTTCGCGAATAGCGACGCCTGAATGAATTTCGGTGTCATCGCCAATCTCGACGTTGTCATAGATCGTGACATTGGCATGAAGCCGCACGCGGTTGCCCAGCTTTACGTTTTTCCCGATCGCTACATGCGCATCGATGAAAATTTCCTTCGGTACGTGCGTACTGGAATCAATGACCGCAGTTGGGTCCCAGTACGGTTCGAATGCCGGCGGCGCATTGAAAGCAATCAAAGCGCGCGTGAACGCAAGATAAGGATCTTTGGCGCGCAGTACCGCGAGGTCGGGGCGGGAAACTTCGACACCGTTCGCGACGAAGATGGCTGATGCTCCCGTGGTGGCAATCTGTGGCGTATATCGAGGGTTAGAAAGAAAAGTTACTTGCCCGAGTTCAGCCTGTTCCAATCCGGCAGCGCCGGTGATTTCGATATCACCGTCGCTCGGGACAAACTGTGCTCTGGTAAGCTCGGCAAGGTCAGCCAATTTCATGCGCCGAGAGTGTATCGCATTCGTGACTGAACGCGGAGTTCACATCATACTGATTGGATCGATCTCCAAACTAACGTGGCGTAAATCATTGCCGGCAGATTCAAGGGCCGCCCATGCCTTGTCGATCACGCCGCGCATCTGTTTTCGGCTGCGCGATTTCATCAGGACGTGAAAGCGAAACTCACTCCGAAGTCGCGCGAGCGGCGCCGGTGCCGGACCAAGAATGCGGCATGACCGCGCCGTGTCGATTTCAATTAAAGCCTTGCGCACTTGTTGCGCGATTTCATAAGCGCGGGCTGCATCCTTGTGTCGCGTGAGCAACAAGGCCAGTGCCACAAATGGTGGATACTGATGATTGCGCCGGTGGCGAATCTCTTCGTTATAGAAGCCGAGATAGTCTTGCGCCACAGCATGCCGCAAAGCGTAATTATGCGGGTGATATGTTTGAATCAATACACGTCCTGGCCGATCACCCCGGCCCGCTCGTCCAGCAACCTGCGTGATTAACTGAAAAGTTCGCTCCGCTGCGCGGAAGTCCGGCAGCGCGAGTCCGGCATCGACGGAAATCACACCAACGAAGGTCACGTTGGGAAAGTCGTGACCCTTGGCAAGCATCTGCGTGCCGACGAGCATGTCGAGCTCACCTTTGTCGAAATCAATAAGTGTCTGCTCGAATTCGCGCCGGCGCGATTTCGTGTCACGATCGATGCGACCAATGCGCAGTTGTGGAAAACGCTTGCGCAGCAACTCCTCAATCTGCTCTGTTCCTTCGCCTACGTAATAGATGTATTTGCTCGCGCAAACCGGACACTCCGACGGCGCACGTTGGTGATGGTTGCAGTAATGACAAACCAGAGTTTGATCGCTGCGATGGTACGTGAGCGTCACCTCGCAGTTTGGGCACATGACCGATTCGCCGCATGAACGGCAGAGAATGAAACTTGAGTACCCGCGGCGGTTAAGCAGAATGATTGACTGTTCGCTGTTCGCTTTGGTTTCGGCGATGGCTTCCAGCACTTCATCAGAAAAGACGACGGGTTTTTTGTGTCGCGCAAATTCAGCGCGCATGTCGATCAATTCGGCGGCGGCCAACGAACGCTCACCGATCCGCGATGGCAGGCTGAGATAGCGATACTTTCCGCTCTGCGCGTTATGAAACGATTCCAACGATGGCGTGGCTGAGCCAAGCACTACAGTGGCGGCAGCATTCTGCGCGCGCACAATCGCGCTGTCCCGCGCGTTGTAGAATGGCGACTCCTCCTGGCGATAGGAAGCGTCCTGTTCCTCGTCGATGACAATCAGTCCCAAATCTTCTACCGGCGCAAAGACTGCGGACCGTGTGCCGAGCACGACGCGCGCTTCGCCGGATCGCAAACGCGACCATTCATCGAAACGCTCTCCGCGCGATAGTGACGAGTGAAAAATCGCAATTTGATCGCCGAAGTGCGCGCGCAAGCGACGCGAAAGAATTGGCGTTAGGGAAATTTCAGGTACCAGCATCATCGCGCCGCGCCCTGAATTTAGTGAGGTGCGCATCGCGCGAATGTAA
>DASYPX010000279.1:0-3502 GCA_036006125.1 Pyrinomonadaceae bacterium
ATTGCTCACCTTGACGAAGACAGGTTGATTGCCGATCTGCCTTTTCGGCTTTTGAGCGGCGATCCGAGTTCGATGCGCCTCGTCGATCAAATGCAGCACGTCGCCAATCACGCCACCATGCACCGCGGACAGATTGTGGGCATGATTCGACAGTTGGGCATCGAACCGCCTTCCACGGATCTGTTGTTTTATCTGCGGAGCGATATTTCTCCGAAATGAGCGACACCTGGCAGCGCGGTGACTACTCTATCAGTACCGATCCGTCGCGTCTCGATCTCGATCTAATTCACAACTATCTTTGTCACGAATCCTATTGGGCCACAGGTCGATCCCGTGACGTGGTGAAAAGGTCGATTGAAAATTCGCTGCCGTTTGGAATTTACAAAGGCAACGAGCAAGTCGGGTTTGCGCGGATCGTGACTGACTACGCGACGTATGCGTGGGTTGCGGATGTGTTCGTCTTGCCCGAACATCGCGGCCGCGGCTTATCGAAGTGGTTAATGGAAGTGATTCTCGCACATCCGCAGTTGCAGGGCTTTCGCCGCTGGGTGCTTTCGACCAGAGACGCGCACGGACTTTACGAGCGATTTGGATTTATGCCGCTGAAACGGCCGGAACGTTGGATGGAACGGTTCGATCCGAAGATGCAGGAGCGTCCGGACTATTGGAAGCAATAAGGATTGTTTAAAGGCGGGCTACTGCCCGCCCCATTTTTTCCGCTCGGAATGGCGGGCGGTAGGCCTCTAAACGACGAGAGAGATTTTGAATAAGAGAAAAACTCCACTCGCACTCATCATTCTCGACGGCTTTGGCTATCGCGCGGAACGTGAAGGCAACGCGATCGCCCAGGCCGAAATGCCTTTCTACAACGAGCTGCTCGAAAAATATCCACACACCTTGATTCAGGCTTCCGGCGAGTGCGTCGGTCTGCCGAAAGGTGTGATGGGAAATTCGAATGTCGGACATCTGGTGATGGGCGCCGGCCGTGTCCTGCGCACGGACATCGAGTACATAAATCACGAGATTCAGACGGGTGCCTTCTTTCACAACCTGGCGTTGAACGCGGCCATAGACAATGCAGTCAAACACGACCGCGCGCTGCACATTATGGGTTTGGTTTCGGATGGCCTTGTCCATTCGTCGCAGGAGCATGCTTATGCGCTTTTGAAGATGGCGAAGGATTGCGAAGTTCGTCGGGTGTACGTGCATTGCTTTCTCGATGGGCGTGACACGCCGCCGGAATCAGCCGATAAGTACGTGCGGATGATGCAGGAGAAATGCGCAGAGATCGGCATCGGCGAAATCACAACGTTGTGTGGACGGTACTACGCGATGGATCGCGACAAACGCTGGGATCGGATAGAGCGCGCGTACAAAATGCTGGTCAATGGTGAGGGCGAGCGCGCGACTGATCCGGTGGCGGCAGTCAAAGCAAGTTATGAACGCGGCGTCACTGATGAATTTGTCGAACCGATCGTCATGACGCGAGACGATGGCGCGCCAATCGCGACGATTCAGAATGGCG
Source organism: Pyrinomonadaceae bacterium (assembly GCA_036006125.1). Classification (GTDB taxonomy): domain Bacteria; phylum Acidobacteriota; class Blastocatellia; order Pyrinomonadales; family Pyrinomonadaceae; genus UBA11740. The sequence continues at coordinate 1,526 of DASYPX010000279.1, forward strand.
ACTCAGTCGTCTTCTTCAATTTTCGCGCGGATCGTGCGCGCCAAATCACGAGCGCCCTGGCGGTCCCTGGCTTCGATGATTTTCCGACGGCGAACCGTCCGCACACGCACTTCGTTTGCTTTGCGGTTTACGACAAGACCTATCCGCTGCCCGTGGCATTTCCGCCTGAATTGCCGCGCAACATTCTGGCCGGCGTCTTTGCGGCGCACGAAGTTGATAACTTTCGCTTGGCGGAGACTGAGAAGTACGCACACGTCACTTACTTCTTCAATGGCGGCACTGAGCGCGAGTTTCCACATGAGAAGCGTCTGCTGGTGCCTTCACCTAAAGTCGCGACTTACGACCTCGCGCCCGAAATGTCCGCGTTCAAGATTACCGACAAGCTCCTGCGCGCGATCGAAGAGCGCGAGACGGACGTCTTTATCGTCAACTTTGCGAATCCGGACATGGTTGGGCACACGGGAAAACTCGACAAGACGATCGAGGCCTGCCAGCACGTCGATAGGTGCCTCGGGTGGGTTACGAAAGCGATGCGCTCGGCAAAAGGCACAACGCTCATTACCGCCGATCACGGCAACGCTGAATTGATGATCGATCCGAAGACCGGAGAGCCGCACACCGCCCATACGACGAACCCGGTGCCGTTTGTGTTAATTGATGAAGGTTCAGTCGGCGTGAAGCTTCGTAGCGAAGGCGCGCTCGCAGATGTCGCGCCGACGATGCTCTCTTTGCTGGGAATCGAGCAGCCGGCCGAGATGACAGGAAGCGATTTGCGAGAGGGTTAGAGTCCCTTTCATTCACGCCCGGCTTTAGTCGGGCGTTGTTCCGCAGGGGAAATTGGGAAACCGTTTAAACGGTTTCCGAACATCTAAGAATGCAACACCACCTGGCTGAAGCCAGGTGAGAATGAGAAGAATGTCCGCTGCTGCTGAAACAATCGAACAACCTCGCGCGCGCGCCATTTCTGTTCGCTGGATCATTGGCGCGCGGGAAGATCTCATCTGGTTCATCGGCTCAGTCGTGTCCAGCTACGCGCTGTTGGTCCTCTACGTGACCGGCGTTCTGCCGCTCATTCCCATGGTGGCCGGCTGGGCGATCCTGATCGACGCGCCGCACGTCTTCGGGACGTTCTCGCGAACTTACTTCGACAAATCGGAATGGAAAACACGCAAGCGTCTAATGCTCGGCTCGTTACTGTTCTTTTTGATCGGGCCAACGCTGGTTTTGCTCGGCGCGGGCTTAACTTTCTTTTTCGTGGCGGCGCTTTGGGCCTATTACCACCTCGTGAAGCAGCACTACGGCTTCATGGTGCTGTACAAAAAGAAGAACAACGATCTCGCGCCGATCGATAACGCGCTCGATCGCTGGTTACTGATGTTCGCGTTCAATTATCCATTCGTGCAATTCATCGCCAGCGATCCCATCGCAATGGCACGGGTGCCGCCGATTTTGCGTGGCGGCGTGAACGCGGCGGCGATGCTAATGCTCATTGGGACAATTGGCTTCGCGATCGCGTGGCTCGTACGCCAAGGTCAACGCGCGATTCTGCGAGAGCCGCTCAATGTGCCGAAGTATCTGCTGCTGGCAGCCGCGATTCCGCTGCATTGGGTGGCGCTCTTCACGCCGATGCCGGCAAAGCCAATTGCCTTAGTCGCGATTCTGACGATCTATCACAACCTGCAATATCACCGGCTGATTTGGTTTCATAATAAGAAGTATGGTGGCACGGGCGTCCCGCCCGTGGCTCACGCGCAGGAGGCGCGTGACACTTTCGGCCCCGCAGCATTCATCAGTCGCCGTCTGATTTACTACATCGCGTTCGGAATTATTTTCGGCATTATTTACCAGGGTCCGCGGCAGTATCTTGGCTATCTGAATCTGCACACGGGCGATTCACCCGCGGCACTTTCGACGCCAATTCAACTCGGCATTGCTTTTCTCTGGGGTTATGCCTTCATTCACTACTATTTGGATTCC
>DASYPX010000280.1:0-11827 GCA_036006125.1 Pyrinomonadaceae bacterium
TTTGACTGCATTCGCCGAATTGAACCCAGATTCGGTTATTCGATTCTCCGCTGCGTTTGTCAGATGCCTGAGCGCCATCATAAGGCCGCTCTTGAGCGAGGGAGACCTTCACCCGCTTGAATGCCGTAATTTTCGGCCAGCGTAGGGCATGCTGTCAAGCAAACTCTGCCACTTTTCCGACAAATTTCCAGTGCAAAAGTCGAGGCTATCGTCAAATTTTGCCCCGCGTTTACCGCATGTTACGATGGTCTTCCCTGATTCTTTGCCGCCCCGTTTTCAGCAATCAATGATCGACCAAGTAAGGACAACCCGACTTCCGAATGGTCTCACGATCCTGACGGAACACATGCCGGGACTGCGGTCGGTAACCCTTGGGATCTGGGTGCGGCGAGGCTCCCGTCACGAATCACCACAACTAAACGGTATCTGCCACTTCATTGAGCACGCCCTGTTCAAGGGAACGCCGCGTCGGTCCGCGCATAGCATCGCGATGGAATCTGACCGGCTGGGCGGGCATTTGGATGCCTATACAACACACGAAATGACGGGCTTTTCGATGAAAGTCGTGGATTCGGCGATGCCGGCTGCCTTTGATTTGATTGCCGACATGCTCGCGAACCCGCGGTTTGATGAGGATGATTTGAAACGCGAGCAAAACGTCATCATCGAAGAGATGAAGATGGTTGAGGACACGCCGGAAGAGTTTCTCGGCGAACTATTCAACGCCGCTTACTTTCCGAATCATTCGCTCGGAAGGCCGATCGAAGGCACCGTGGCCACGGTTTCCAATTTTGATCGAGCTAAAACCGCGGACTTCCATGCCGCTCACTACGCACCGGCGAATCTGGTTATCGCTGCGGCTGGTACCGTGGATCACAATCAATTTGTGGACCTGGCGACGCAGAGTTTCGGTAGCACGAACGGCCGACCGGCGCAATCGGTAACCGCGACCCTGCCCGCCGCAGCCTCGCCAATAGTTATTGAGCGAAAGGGCGAGCTTGAACAGGCGCACTTGATCATTGCCGCCCCCTGGCCTTCGGCAACCAGCAGCGATCGATACGTTGCCAGTATGCTGGGAACGATCATCGGAGGCAGCACTTCGAGCCGTCTGTGGCAATCAATACGTGAAGAGCGGGGGCTGGCATACTCGATCGGCGCGGGCGGAAATACTTTTACGGACATTGGCGTGTTCACGATCTATGCCGGCGCTTCACCTGCGCACATCGACCAAGTTTTGGATTTGTCTTTGCAAGAATTACGGCGCGCGGTGCGCGAGCCGGCCGCTGAAGAAGAACTCAAGCTGGCAAAGGAACAGGCCATCTCAACGATTCTGTTAAGTCTCGAGTCATCAAGCGCGCGCGTCGGCGCTTTGGCGCGCCAGGAAATTGTTCACGGGCGACGAATTCCGCCCGACGAAATCATTCAACGCATTGAAGCCGTCACGCGTGAGGACATGTTGGCGTTAGCCCAAACGCACTTCACCACCGAGTCACTCGCGGTTGGCGCGCTGGGTAACTTAAATGGCTTTGCGGTCGATCGATTGCGGCTACAGATGTAACCAGTCGCAAGTGATAACTTGTGAGTGACAAGCGTGAGCGTTCCTGCTAATTTAGCGCTTTGTTTGTTACGGGTTACTCGTCACGTGTCACTCGTCAGTTTTCAGCTGTAATGAAGATTTCCGTCCTTGGCAGCGGTTCGACCGGCAATGCTGTGTTGCTCGTCGCTAACGGCACCCGTGTGTTGGTGGACGCCGGACTCAGCGCGAGAGAGATTGCCCGGCGCATGAGCCAACTCGGCGAAGATCCGAACTCACTCGACGGGATTTTGGTCACCCACGAGCATGGCGATCACGTCGGCGGACTGCGCGTGCTGATGAAGGATCTTGACTGTCCCGTTTACATCTCGGCGAAAACCCATAACGCTTACGTACTCGAATCGCGGGGATCGGGGATGGTCAATGACGAACGGCGGCGCCGAGCCGACGCGCTGCGCGATCGCATGGTCGAGATTGATTCGGGGAGAGACTTCCGTATCGGCAAGATCGATTTCCATCCGTTCACAGTACCGCACGACGCGGTCGATAACTTTGGCTTCACCGCGACCCACGACGGCGTGAAGGTCGCGACGCTAATGGACTTTGGCCACATTACAACGCTGATTACACAACAACTACGAGGATGTGCGGCGATCGTGATCGAATCTAATCACAGCCGCGACATGCTCAAAACAGTGGAAAACTATCCGTGGGAATTAAAGCAGCGAATTCTTTCGCGCCTTGGTCACTTGTCGAATGAAGATGTGGCCGAGTGGCTGGTTGACGGATTCGACGGCCAGGCTAAGTACATGGTGTTGGCGCATCTCTCGCAACGCGCGAACAATCCATACCTCGCGAAAATCACGGCAGAGACTGCATTGTACGAACGGTCCCCACTGTTTCGCGCGGACACGGAAATCACTTTGTCATTTCCGAAAGAACCAACTCAATGGATCGAGGTGTAAGTCGGGGCGGTAGCCTGACCTACCGGGGCCCCCGCGCGAGCATCTCGCGCGGGGTGGTCGATAGGAAGGGCGTTCGTCTTGTATCCTAGGCGCCCTCCCTCACGGTCAGGCTACGTTCCCGTCGCAATCGCTTTTTTGGTGATATTGCCTGGGCTGCTGTCGTTAGCTTGCACACGAGGACAGCGGCGCTCGGGCATTCCGTCTGACGCGCAAACGGTGATCGAGACGGCCATTCAGGATATCGACGCGGAACGTTACGAAAAGCTTTACAATGAGGCCGGTGACGAATGGCGCAAGGACGCAACGCTCGAAGAGTCAAAGGCGACTTTTCAGCGATTACACGAAAAGTTGGGACGAGCGCAAGTGCGCAATTTGGATACCGCCCGTGAAGAGCGGACAGGAACCGCGCCGATTCCGGGCCATTCGCTAATCGCCGTTTACCAAACGCAATTTGAGCGCGGTGATGGGATGGAAACATTCACGTTGATTGAACATGGCGGGAAGTGGTATCTGGCGAAATACTTCGTGACCTCGACGGCTCTGAAATAGTGAATCGTAAATGGTAAATCGTAAATAGAATTGCGGCGACGCCGATACAGATTCATTCACGATTTACGATTTACTACTCACCATGATTGAACGATACACCTTGCCCGAGATGGGCGCGCTGTGGTCTGAACAGAACAAGTTCCAGAAGTGGTTGGACGTTGAGATTGCGGTATGCGAAGTCCACGCCGACATGGGCACGATTCCGCGTGACGCGCTGGAACAGATCAAATCGCGTGCAAAGTTCTCAGTCGATCGCATTAACGAGATCGAGAAGACAACCGATCACGATGTAATCGCGTTCACGACGAACCTCGCTGAATCAATCGGCGAAGCCTCACGCTTTGTTCATTACGGTCTGACTTCGTCTGATGTCGTCGATACCGCCAACGCGCTGCTGTTGCGTGATGCCTGCGACATCCTCCTGCGCAAAATCGATGCGCTGCTCGAAGTGTTGAAGCGGCGCGCATTCGAATTCAAAAGCACCCCGCAAATCGGCCGCACCCACGGCATCCACGCAGAGCCAACCTCGTTCGGATTGACGTTTGCGCTTTGGTATGACGAGATGCAGCGGAACCGTGGGCGGCTAACGCGTGCTCGAGAGGCTGTCGCAGTTGGCAAATTGAGCGGCGCCGTCGGTTCTTTCGCGCATCTGACCCCTGATGTCGAAGAGAAAGTGTGCACGCGCCTTGGATTGAAAGCAGCGCCAGTGTCGACACAAGTCGTTCAGCGCGATTCGTACGCCGAATATCTTTGCACGCTGGCAGTGATCGCTTCTTCGATCGATAAGTTCGCTTTGCAGATTCGGCATTGGCAGCGCACCGAAGTTCGCGAAGCGCAAGAGAAATTCAGAAAAGGTCAGAAAGGCTCGAGCGCAATGCCGCACAAGCGCAATCCGATCCTTTCCGAGCGGCTTTGCGGCATGGCCCGCGTCGTGCGCGCGAACAGCGTCGTGGGTTTGGAGAATGTTGCGCTCTGGCACGAGCGCGATATCTCGCATTCGTCGGCTGAACGCGTGGTGCTTCCCGATTCAAGCATCGCGACGGATTACATGCTCGAAAAAGCGGCATCTCTGGTCGACGGTTTAGTGGTTCACGTTGATCGAATGCTGGAAAACCTGAACGCTACGCGCGGTTTGGTTTTCAGTGGCGAGTTGCTTCTGGCGTTGACGCAGACGGGTGTCGCGCGCGAGACGGCTTACGAATGGGTGCAGCGAAATTCGATGAAATGCTGGGATGAAGGCGGCGACTTCAGAGAGCTTGTCTCAGCTGACAAAGACATAGCGGCTCACTTGTCTTCGAAACAAATCGATGAAGTCTTCTCGCTTGATCGATATTTGCGAAATGTCGATCAGGTTTTTGCGAGAGTGTTTGGTGAGGGCGGGGCAGTAGCCCGCGCGTGAACAAAGGCGCATTTGATCACGCCCTCCCTCACAGTCGGGCTACTGCCCCGATCGCTTTCCTTACTTAATCCACTTGTCAGCCATCCCGCCGATAATCGGCAGCTTGAACATCGCGCCCTGGTAAGCCTTAACGGCTGAAAGAATCAGTCCAAGCAGATACAGAACCACGAAGACCAACCAAACCAGTCCGATTAGCATGCTGGCTAAACCGCCAACTGCGCCGCTGTTGGTCGCCGCGCTGGCGGCGATCCCGCCTACCATCACCACAGCACTGATTACCCAAAACGCGATCATGCAGATGACGGCCGCGACGTGCAGCAAAATCGACTGGAGCGCGTGAAACTTCACAAAGCGATTTTCCTTCTCGATGCATAGCGAAATGATCGCAATGATGCCGATCGGATAGCCGAGCGCGGCGGCAACGTTTCCGTCGAGTCCCAGGGCAGACTTGCCAGTATCCATTTCAGTTTCTCCTGCGAATTTGAAAGTAGTAGATCGTTTTGAACTTGAAGACTATTTGTTGACGATACCCCAGGCGATATTGCCTAGGATCGGCAGCTTGTAATACTGACCTTGATACGCCTTGATTGCGGCGATGATCAAGAAGATAAGCAGCACGAGTGCAACCAAGAGCCTAACCGCGAGCCAGCCAAAAAAGACGAAGATTCCGAGCGTGTCGCCCAGCGCGATATCGGCAACCATCGACAAAATGCGGAAGACGATGCCGACAACGATCCAGACGCCACCGTAAAGCAACGCTTGCATCGCATGAAAGCGCAACAGCCGGCTGGTCTTTTCCATCAGAAAGAAAACCAAACTGATGACGATGCCGAGGCCGCAACAGATCATCGTGAGGTAACAAATCATCGACGCCAGGTTGGCGTCCATGCCGATGCTGGCCTGGCCACCCGGAGCGTTAGAATCGGGCGGTGGTGGTGGTGTGTATGGCTCTGACATTGAATTTCTTTCCTCGAAGACTATGAATGCCTCTAAACAACGGCGCAAATACTATGATATCGGCTACCGTTCGCGCAATGTTTTGCCGTATTATCGTGCGTTCCGTCGCGCAGGCTGCCAGCCTGTGCATCTTCTGAACGACCTCGACACTCGATCAAGCGGAACGGAATGTACGGGCTGGCAACCTGTTCCGACTTATGAAAGCGAAAGTTTACGTCACACTAAAACCAAGCGTACTCGATCCGCAGGGCAAAGCCATCAAGCACTCCGTTGAACTGCTCGGATATCACGGGGTGGCCGATATCAGACAGGGAAAGTATTTTGAGATCGCGCTCAACGGCGGCTTGAGCGACGACGATGCGCGTGCCGAAGCCGAACGCATGGCACGCGAAATCTTATCGAATCCGATCATTGAAGATTTTCGGGTTGAGATTGAGAAGTGACATTTGGAGCGCGGTGGCAAGCGTAGCGCGACACCGCTTTGGATCAAGCTGGAAATCTAATCCAAAGCGCCGTCGCCGCTTCGCTTTGCCGCGCACTCCAGATAAAGATTTATGAAATTCGGAGTCATAGTTTTTCCAGGCTCAAATTGCGACCACGACGCGTATCACGTGATCTCGAAGAACGTGGGCCAGCCGGTTGACTTCATCTGGCATCGCGACACCGAACTGTCGTCGTATGACGCGCTGATCATTCCGGGCGGATTTTCTTACGGTGACTACCTGCGCGCCGGCGCGCTTGCCAGCTTTTCGCCCGTGATGAGTGCTGTGAAAAAGTTTGCCGCGCAGGACAAACTGGTGCTGGGCATCTGCAACGGCTTTCAAATACTGTGCGAAGCAGGCCTGCTTCCGGGCGCGCTGATACGCAATCGCGAACTCCATTTTGTTTGTGAACACGTGAACGTACGCGTCGAAAACAGCAACACGCCGTTCACTCATGAGCTGACCCGCGCCCAGGTGCTGCGCATGCCGATCGCGCATGCCGAAGGCAACTACGTCTGCGACGAAACTACTCTTGAAGAGCTGCGGCGTGATGAACGTATTGTATTTCGTTATTGCGATCCCCAAGGCAATGTCACTGATGAAGCAAACGTCAACGGTTCGCGTGACAACATCGCGGGCATCTGTAGCAAAGGCCGGAACGTCCTAGGCTTAATGCCACATCCTGAACGCGCCTGCGAAGACGCGCTTGGTTCGAGTGATGGTCGCGCCATATTTCATTCTTTGGTAGGAGCGCTCGCCGCGGCCGCATGACATTAATTGAATCCTTAACTAACTCAACGCCCCAAATGAAACGTTCCATTCCATTCCTGATCATCGCGATCGTCCTGGTCGTCGCACTCGGCGTGATGTGGAAGATGTCATCCAGTTCGCGCCAGTCAAATGGGCCTCAGCCGGTTGCGATGCCGTCACCCGGTTCGCTGCCCTCGGGTGCGACCCCGGCACACGTACGCGGCAATGCCAACGCGCCGGTGACGCTCGAAGAGTTTGCCGATTTTCAGTGCCCTTCCTGCGGTGCTTACTATGCCGAATTGAAAAAGATGGAAGCTGATTTCGGCGATAAACTGCGCGTCATCTACCGCGAGAATCCGCTCTATCCAAACCATCAGTATTCAATCATTGCCGCGCAGGCCGCAGAAGCGGCCGGCCTTCAGGGCGAGGACAAATTCTGGGCAATGCACGATAAGCTGTTCGAGAATCAATCGACGTGGGCCGAAGCCAAGGACAAGGACGCTGCGGTTGCCATGTTCGTTGAATACGCCAAACAAGTGGGTCTTAATCCCGATCAATTCATGCGCGAGTTGAATGGCGAAGCAGTGGCGGCGCGCATTTTTCAGGACGGCAAACGCTCACACGCGATGGGAGTCCAGTCGACGCCCAGCTTTTTCGTCAACGGTAAGGAAGCGACCGGCGAATCCTGGAAACCTGAGGGGTTACGCAAGATGATCAATGACGCGCTGAACGCCCAGTGATCTCAACCCCAAAATCGACAGCCTTCTCCTGGACGTATTTGATCGCCGCGCTCGTCTCGCTCATAGGGCTGGGCGATGCCATTTACCTCACAGTCCAACACATCACCGGCGCGAGCCTTCGTTGCACAATCATTTCAGGCTGTTCGGAAGTCTTAAGTAGTCCATACGCCCAAGTGGGTCCAGTACCGCTGGCGGCTCTCGGCGCGGCTGCGTATTTTGTGGTTTTTAGTCTCGCGATCCTCGCGGCGTTTACTTACCCACTCGTCAAGCTTTTGCTAAAGATCCTGCTCTGCCTGATGTTTTTGACAACGCTCTGGCTGCTGTATTTGCAGGCATTTGTCATTCATCACTTTTGTCAGTATTGCCTGCTGTCCGCCGCCGTCACCACCGCTCTGACGCTAATTGTTTTTCTGTCAAGCCTGCGAAAAAAGACCGTGTGATCATTTCGGCTCGCGCAAACTACGGGGCAGCTTGCCACGTCCAAGTTTTGGCTGATAATCTCTGACTTCAATTCAACTGTCCGAAAGGAGTCCTATGAAAAAGCAGTACGCAGTTTCGCTTTTGGTTGCTTCTTTGGTTGTGATTGCGCTGGCGGCGGTGGCCGGCAGTGGCCGCACGGACAACGATGTGCCCGCGCCGCCGACCATCGGCACGGTCATCGATGACTTCAAACTGCCGGATGCGGACGGCAAAGAGCACTCGCTTAAGTCGCTGGCGGGATCGAAAGGCGCGGTGGTGATTTTTATCGCGACCAAATGCCCGGTTTCCAACGCTTACAATGACCGCATGGAAAAGCTGGCGCAGGAGTACAAGGCCAAAGGCATCAACTTCATAGGCATCAATGCGAACAACACTGAGCCGGCGTCTGAAGTGAAATCGCACGCCGCGGAAAAAGGCCTAACCTTTACCATTCTCAAAGACGACGGCAATAAGATCGCGGATCGGCTGGGCGCCACGCGCACGCCGGAAGCGTACGCGCTCGACGCGAATATGAAACTTGTCTATCACGGCCGCATCGACAACTCGCAGAAAGTCGAGGGCGTCACTTCTGAGGATCTGCGCGAAGCACTAAACGAAATGCTCGCCGGGAAGGCCGTCACCAAAACCGGCGGCGCGGCGTTCGGGTGCACGATCAAGCGAGTTTCGTAGACACGGTGTGACGATTTGATCGCAACTGCGCAATCGCGACACACCGGAATTGCGCCAAATGAAAATGCGTCTTTCACTTTCAATCGTTCTGGCGGTGGCGCTCGGAGTAATCGCGGCCCAGTCGCAGACTTCCAAGGCGCCATCGCCCGTAGGATCAAAAGAAAATGGATCGGGAGCGGCTGCTGCTTCCGAAATACGCGTCGTCGATCTCGACGGTCTGAAGAAGCTTCTCCAGCGCGACCCGAATGAAAAGCGGCCGCTACTGGTTAATTTCTGGGCATCGTGGTGCGACGGCTGCCGCGAAGAGTTTCCCGACCTCGTCAAAATCGATGAGGATTATCGGTCTAAAGGTTTGAGCTTTCTGTCAGTCACCGTCGACGAACTCGAAGACAAACCCCAAGCAGCGTCATTTCTTCAGGAGATGAAAGCGAAGATGCCGGTGGTACTCTTGAACGTCGCTGACAAGGAACCGGCGATTCATGCCGTCGATCTGACTTGGGACGGCGCGTTGCCCGCGACTTTTCTCTACGACGTGTCAGGAAATGTCGTCTATCGCCATTTTGGAAAGATCAAACCCGAAGAACTGCGCGCCGCAATCGATAAGACAATAAAACAGTGATGTGTGATGAGTAATGAGTGATGAGTAGAACTCGGCGCCCCTTCACTCATTTCTCATGACTCATCACTAAAAAATGATAACCGCTGAAGTACTTACCGCTCACAATCTAACTCCTGACGAATTTACGCGGATAAAAGAACTGCTCGGACGCGAGCCGAACCTCGTCGAACTCGGCGTCTTCTCCGTCATGTGGTCCGAGCATTGCTCGTACAAGTCTTCGCGCATTCATCTCAAGCGCCTGCCAACTCAGGGCGAGCGCGTCATTGTTCCGCCCGGCGAAAACGCCGGCATCGTCGACGTCGGCGATGGTTGGTGTGCTGCGTTCAAAATTGAGTCGCACAATCACCCTTCGTTCATTGAACCGTTTCAGGGAGCGGCAACCGGCGTGGGCGGAATCCTGCGCGACATCTTCACGATGGGTGCGCGCCCAGTGGCCGCGCTGAACAGTTTGCGGTTCGGTTCGCTGGATGATCCAAAGAACGGGCGGCGCAATCGTTCGTTGCTCGCCGGCGTAGTCGCCGGCATCGCGCATTACGGAAATGCATTCGGAGTGCCGACAGTAGGAGGCGAGGTGGCATTTGACGATGCTTATGCGCTGAATCCGCTCGTTAATGCGTTCGCGCTCGGCTTGGTGCGAAAGGACCAAATCTTTTTCGGCAAAGCCACGGGCGTTGGCAATCCGGTTCTCTACGTCGGTGCGAAAACCGGTCGCGATGGGATTCACGGCGCAACGATGGCCTCCGCGGAATTCGACGAAGAGGCTCTCGAAAAACGTCCCACGGTTCAGGTCGGCGATCCTTTCCTCGAAAAGCTTTTGCTGGAAGCGTGCCTGGAAGCGATGCGTAGCGGCGCGATTGCTGGCATCCAGGACATGGGCGCCGCGGGGCTAACCTGCTCAACGTGTGAGATGGCCGCGCGCGCGGACACGGGTATCGAGATTGATTTATCACTCGTGCCGCAACGCGAGACCGGAATGACCGCGTACGAGATGCTCTTGTCGGAATCGCAAGAGCGCATGTTGATTGTCGCGCACAAAGGACGCTCCAAAGAGATCGTCGAGATTTTTGCGAAGTGGGACCTCGATGCCGTAGTTATTGGCCACGTGCGCGATGACGGACGCATGCGCGTAATGCACGAAGGCGAAATTGTTTGCGACGTGCCGGTCAAAGCTTTGACGGATGAAGCGCCGATTTACGAGCGTCCAAAGTCCCAAGTCCAGAGTCCCAAGTCTCATCATCCGACAGACGCCAAAGACCAAAGTACAAAGACCAAAGACCAAAATTACAACGAAGCGCTGATGCAACTTTTGGCGTCACCGAATTTGGCGTCAAAGGAATGGGTCTATCGGCAATACGATCACATGGTGCGGACCAACACGGTCGTGCTGCCAGGCGCAGACGCTGCGGTCGTGCGTATCAAGGAAACGCGAAAAGCTTTGGCCATCGCGCTCGACGGCAACGGCCGTTACTGCGCTATTAATCCACGCGAAGCCGCAAAGCTGATCGTTGCAGAGGCCGCGCGCAATGTTGTTTGCGTCGGCGCCAAGCCGATTGCCATCACGAATTGTTTGAACTTCGCCTCGCCCGAACGGCTGGAGGTGATGTGGTCTTTTTCAGAAGTGATCGACGGCATGGCCGAAGCCTGTCGCGCCTTCAACACGCCAGTCGTTTCCGGGAACGTCTCGTTCTACAACGAAACTGAGGGTCGCGGCGTTTTGCCGACGCCGGTCATTGGCATGGTGGGTTTGATCGAGGATGTGAAGCGCGTCATTCAGCCCGGTTTCAAAACTGAAGGCGATATCATCGCACTATTGGGCGAGACTCACAACGATCTTTCACTCAGCGAGTACTCGGTGTCGGCGCGCAACGGAAACTCGACCGTGAGGGAGGGTACCAAGACGTTAGCTGGCAGGCGCCCGACCGTGAGAGAGGGCTCAGATTCCGTACAAGTCCCGAAGCTCGATCTCAATCTGGAACTTGCCGTGCAAGCCGCTGGTCTGCGCGCCGCCGAAGCAGGTTTGCTGAAGTCGGCACACGACTGCTCGGATGGTGGACTGGCAGTGGCGCTGGCGGAATCTTGCTTCTCTTCGCTCAATCGTCAAGCGATGGGTGTCGAAATTAGTCTCAAGTCCCAAGTCTCAAGCCTCCAGTCTCCAACCTCCCTGCTTTTCAGCGAATCTCCATCGCGCATCATTATCAGTTTCGCGGAATCAGACCAGGACGAAGTCGAAAGAATTGCGGCGGCCGCCGGCGCGCCTTTCACAATCCTCGGTACGGTTGGTTCAGGCCGTCTGCGAATCGAAATCGATGGCGAGGAAATGCTGAATGCGTCCGTGAAAGAACTCGAACACGCGTGGCGCTCTTCCCTGGAACAAAAACTCCAAGCCGAAGCGATGGCGGCGGGCGCCGAGTAGCCCCTATTTCTTTGCCAGCACAACCGGCGACTGCTCCGCCGCGCGAATTTTTTCGAAGAAGCTGCGAACCGTGTTGTACTGATCAACCGGAATCGTTCCAGCCTTCTGCACCAACTTCCGCGTGAACATCAACTCGGTTCCCTTCACTTCATAGTTAGTCGTGTACGAACCAAATGAAGCGTCCAGCTTGACCGGATCGGGCAGCTCATCCACAGCAAAACCATCAGGAAGTTGCAGATGCAAAGTTTCTGAATATGCATTGGCGGTCAG
>DASYPX010000281.1:0-5745 GCA_036006125.1 Pyrinomonadaceae bacterium
TTGTCGGCAAGCGTCACGACATAAAGCTTGCCATCTTTGTCGCTGAACGCGATGCGCTTTCCATCAGCTGACCACTCAGGCTGATAGCGCATCGCCTGTCCGCCGGTCGTGATTTGCGTCGGCGGCTTCGAACCGTCTTGCAGAATGACGTAGAGCTCTTCCTCGCCCGTCATGTCAGAGATGAATGCGATCTGCGATCCGTCGGGCGACCAGCTTGGCCACTTGTCGTGCGCGCCAGACGAATGCGTCAGGTTGCGCGTCGGTCCCTTTTCGATGGGCGCAGTGAAGATGTCGCCGCGCGCGGAGAACAATGCGCGCTCGCCCTTCGGGCTCAGGTCATAAGACTCAATGTTGTTCGCGGCGGAAATGCGACTCGGCCTTCGCGCCAAACCATCGTCGGGAACGGTGATTGAGATCGGGGTCGCTTTGCCACTTTTCACGTCGAGTATTTGCAGCTCACCATCCATTTCATAAACGATTCGATTGCCGTGATCAGAGCTGGGCCAGCGCACGTCCCACTGTTTGCTATGCGTAATCTGCGTCGTCTTTCCATTGCCGACGCTGTACGCATACAAGTTGAAGTGGCCATCGCGATCCGAGTTGTAATAAATCGTGTCGCCGATCCACATTGCATCGCGCGTCGCTCGTGGACCTTCGGTTATCGCCTTGGTGTCGTAGCTTTTCAGATCGAAGATGTAGAGACGATTTGCCTGCCCGCCGCCGTAACGTTTCTCAGGGCGAAAGTCGCGCGACTGGGGCGAGTAAACCATGTGACTGCCGTCAGGCGAGTAATCACCCGAACCTGCTTCGGGCATCGGCAGCGCTTCTGCCGGTCCACCATCGATTGAGACGGTGTAGAGTTTCGCGATTGGCAGCGACCATGAGTCACGCTGCGACTTGAAAATTATCCGCTTGCCATCTTTCGTCCATCCATAGACTTGATTGTCCCAACCCCAACGCGGCGTGAATGGACCCTTCGCCGGATAGTACGTTAACTGACGCGGCACGCCGCCGGTCGATGGTATGACATAGACCTGCTCGTCGCCGTCGTACTGGCCAGTGAACGCGATCCATTTTCCGTCCGGCGAAAACTTCGCGAACACTTCCATGCCCGGATGGGCTGTCAAACGAATCGCGGTGCCGCCGTTTGCGGGCGCGGTCCAGATGTCGCCGGCGTACGTGAAGGCCACGCGATCGGCGTAAATGTCCGGAAAACGCAGCAGTTTTGTCTGCGCTGCGGCGGTGGTTGTAAGGACGGTTATGAGTATGAAAACCGGAAGAAAGACGTGGATAGATACAAGTCTTTTAAGCAAGGGGCCTCTCCTTTTTTTTGAGACTGCAAGTCAGTTGATTTGCGCGAACGCGCACGATGCTCAGGCGGTTTTACGCTCGGAACGCGAATTCGGTTTCAAAAATGCCTGGCAGGATGCCGCAGAAACCCGACCGTCAGGGAGGGTGCTCTACCATTTCTTAGCACCCTCCCTGACGGTCGGTTTCTGTCTACCACTTGATCGAGCCTTCTTTCGAAGTATCGATCTGCGCCAGTTCGTTTTCGCCGTAGAAAAATCCGCGCATGTTGTCCATCAGGAATGTCTGCGCTTCGGGATTTGAGACGTCAAGGCCGTAGTGATTGATAATGCGGGTCTGCGTCTGTAGCCATTCGGACCAGCACGGCTGGCAAACTTCCTGCGCGACTTTTTGGCCAAGCTCAGTCGGCAGCGGCGCAAAACCGAGCGGCGGCCGCTTCTGCCCACAGCGGGCGCACTTGATTGAGTCTGTCATGAATTATTACCTCGGGGGGATTATACCTAAGTGCACAGTGAGCAGTGAATCATGAGACACGGACACACGGAGATGGGGAAGACGCGGAGAATGAAGAAGGGCGTGCGAATCGTGGGTTTCTCTGTGTCGCCGCGTCTCCCCGTCTCCGTGTCCTGCTATTACTGCTCACTGCTCACTCGCTTCGCGTCACGGATCGCATCGATTACGTCATCATCCTTCGGCCGAATCAATCCCACTCGCCGCACGTCGCGATAGCGAACCACGCCATCAGGGTCAATCACAAAAACTGACCGCGCGAGTCGTCCGGGAATGATCGAATGCGCGCCATACAGATCGGCCACCTTGCGATCAGCATCAGACAGCAATCGCAATGGCAGATTGTGATGTTCTGCAAAAGCTCGATGCGACTCAACTGAGTCAGTCGAGATCCCGACGATTTCTGCGCCAGTGGCGCGATAGTTCTGCCATCGATCTCGCAGCGAACACATCTGCCGGGTGCAAACCGGGGTCTCGTCGCCGGGGTAAAAGAACAGGACAACTACCTTTCCGCGATGTGCGCTGAGACGCCACTCCTCATTATTCGCGTCCCTCAAGGTGAAATCCGGCGCTTTCGA
Source organism: Pyrinomonadaceae bacterium (assembly GCA_036006125.1). Classification (GTDB taxonomy): domain Bacteria; phylum Acidobacteriota; class Blastocatellia; order Pyrinomonadales; family Pyrinomonadaceae; genus UBA11740. Next base: position 2,397 of record DASYPX010000281.1, read on the forward strand.
TCCCGAGCGGGCTTCTTTTCTAACACTCTTCATCAAAACTCGCGCAAGACTAATGAATCTTCGGGACGGTCCGCATGAGCGCAGCGCCGACCAGAATTGTCAAACCGCAAAGAATATTCAAACCAGACCAAAAAGCTCGTTGAACCTGCATTCGACCCAATCTTTGTGCGGGCAATGCTAAAAGAAATGTGATGCTAAAGAGGCCGACAGCGCCAACCATCTTGATTCCGAAGTAGGCGAGGTACAGTTTCTGGTTCAGAACATAAGGATATGTGAGCATCCATTGAATGATGCCCGTGAGCGCCACCACGATTACGCCGCTCCACTTGATGTAGGCGAATCGGCGAATCGCATTGGAAAGAAATATCTCGCGTTCGGCTGCAGGAAGAGTGTCGAGTGTCGGCCAAAGCACGGTGCGCGCATAGAACAAGCCGCCTAATGACGTGCAGGTCGCTGCGATGTGAAGAACGCGGCAAATGAGCGACAGGCTCATAAGAATAAGTTAGGCATTAACGGTTAGTTCGCGAGTAGCGAGCGATCTGCCACGAAGTGCGGTCAACAAATAGGTAATGGCACCGGCAATGGCGCCATGCACCAACGGCGACCAAAGCAATTCAGACGCAAAACCGCGAAACAACAAACCGCTGAGGGCGCCCTGCGCCATGCCGACCGCGATGCTTAACAGAACCGGCAGGAAAGATGTTCTGGCCGCGGCGAAAATAAAAAAATGGCTCACGCCGGCGGCGACGACGCCGCTCATAGCACCGATCACGATGATGATCACCGCAAGCGAAAAGGAATGCGGGAGAAACGCCACCAAATATGCCGCGGCGCCGAAAAAGAAGGGCTCGAGCCAATGCGCATCACGCCCGTAATCAACGATCCGGTTGGCGGCAGTGGCCTCACTCTCGATGCGCCGATCGTCCCGATAGAAGTAACGTAGAAACAGACCCACCGCGATCCCGATATACAAGCCATTGAACATCCAGACGAACGGATGCTGTTCAAACAGATTCGTGAATTGACGCTCGGCGAGCACCGCGGCAACCCCGGTCAGGCCACCCCAAATCACCGCCGCCGGAATGCTCCGATCGAGACGAAGTCCAAAGAAAAGCAGTCGGAGGAAAACCACCTGGGCGACCGCGGCGATCGTAGCGAGAACAAAAAGGCGTCCAGCTGATCTTGACTCACTCAGAATGAGGGCAAAGATCACAAAGAACCCGTTCCAACCAATCAGGCCGGTGATAATACTCGAAGGCCAGGAACTGCGACGTTTAAATGGGCCGAAACTGATTGCGGTCTCCTCGCGAGCTGTGGCGAACGCTCCGAATCGACCGCAATGATAGGCGCATCAGACGCCTTCATCAAGGGTAAATTAACTGCGCTTGCTCGAAGATCGAATCGCTACTTCATCAACGAAGCGATGTTCGCGGCGGCCACTTGGGTGCGAAGCTCAAGCTCATTTGCACGCACGTTGATCTTCAAATTGCTGAGCGCGCTTTCCGCCAGCGCTTTCCTCTGCCCGGTCATTTGCAGAATCGCAAAGCCCGCCAGTTGCTTCAAGCCGGTGACGGTATCACCCAAATTCTTCGCAGCGGCCGGAGTCTCGGTACGTGCGACAATTGTCACGGAAACGTCGGTCGCCGTCGTGACGACGGAGCCATAAGCCTGGCGAATCGAACTCGCGTCTTGTGCGATCGCATCGGTCCCGAGGTTCAAGCCCGTCCAAACCGATGCTGGCACGTTCCCTCCGAAACCCATAACGGCCTGCGGGTCGCGCGTCGCGAGCATCACCAGATCCGTGCTCTCGCGTTGCGGAGTCTTGCCGGCGGCGATCGCCGCTCGCACAGTTGCGGGCGTGCCCACCGCCACGGTGTTAGCACTGAGCGGCGCGATCGCCAACTCGCGCACCCTCATGTTCCACAACCCAAACACCTTTACTTGATCGTTCATCGTAAGAATGGTGATGGTGGTGCCGCCATACTTCTCTTCACGTGATGTTCCTTTCGCAGCAGCCCGAGCGGACGAAACGATGGCGGCGGAATTGAACGAACCGGTCGCGATCGCTACCGGCTCGAGTTTCGTCACATTCGGCGTCGGATAAGTGTAGCGCGAAGCCACGACTGCGCGCGTGAATGTGTGCGCGTCAATACCGGTCTGAATTTTGAACTTATCGATCTCAGAATTGATCTGCGCGAGCCTTGCGCTGTCTCCGGCAAACACGTTCGGCAATGTTTCGTTAAGCAAACGATTCACGTCAACGACGACAATGCCGTCGGACTTCGGCACAAATGCAAAGATGTCCGCGGCAGTTTGGGCAGCCGATCGCCTGCTTTTCACTTGCTGCCCGCAAATTGCCACGGTGGTCGCGACCACGAGCGCCCCAATGGTTAGGCTTCCAAAAAGTTTTCTTTTCACGTTTTGTGTTCTCCGATTTGAAAGGTTTTGGAAGAGTTGGCTATGCGATGCCTTTATGGCGCGCGCCGTTGCCGCATCATTCCCGCTCGAGCAGCAAAGAAATCCCCATGCCACCGCTGATGCAAAGCGTCGCGAGCCCCCGTTTGGCGCTCCGCTTTTGCATTTCATACAACAACGTGGTCGTAATCCGCACGCCGGTGCAGCCAATCGGATGCCCCAAAGCGATCGCGCCGCCGTTGACATTCAACTTCTCGGGATCGAATTGTAATTCACGATCGCAGGCGATCACTTGCGCCGCAAAGGCTTCATTCAGTTCGATCAAATCAACGTCGCGCAACGAAAGCTTCTGACGTTCCAACAAAGCACGCGTGGCCGGCACCGGACCGATGCCCATGATCTCAGGAGCCACGCCAACGATTTCGTAATCAACAATGCGCGCGAGTGGTTCAGCGCCTGAACTTTTCAAAGTTGGTTCGCTCATCAACAACACCGCCGCCGCCCCGTCAGTAATACCGGACGAATTCCCGGCGGTGATTGTTCCGTCCCGCGAAAACACCGGCGACAATCTTTTCAGATCATCAGTGGTCGTGTTTGCGCGCGGATGTTCATCGCGAGCGAAAGTGACCTCGCCCATCCCCATTTCCAATGGCAACGGCACAATCTCTTGATCGAATTTCCCGCCGGCAATTGCCGCCGCGGTGCGCTGTTGCGAACGCAAAGCGCACTCGTCCTGCTCGTCGCGCGCGATTTCATAACGCCTGGCGAGTTCTTCAGCCGTCTCGCCCATCACCATTCCCGACAGTGGATCATTAAAGCCATCGCGATACATGCCGTCGGTCAGATCAACATGGCCCAGGCGCGCACCCCAACGGGCGCCTTCGGCAAAGTAAGGCACTCGCGACATGCTTTCGGTGCCGCCGGCAAGCACGAT
>DASYPX010000282.1:0-25538 GCA_036006125.1 Pyrinomonadaceae bacterium
GTTCGCGCAGGGCCGCGTGCGCATCGTCGAGCCGACTGTCGTCATCGAAGTAACATTCGATCGCGTCCAACCATCGAATCGACACAAGAGCGGCTACGCTTTGCGGTTTCCACGCATCGTAAGACTTCGCCGCGACAAAACCGCGGACGAAATCGACACGCTGGCCACGGTAAAGAAACTCGCCAACCAATGACCAGTTGACAACTTTCGAGGCAACCAGAAAGATGCACTTTATGAATCGCACATCCCCTTTTGTATTGTTGCTCGCGCTGGTGTTGTCAGCGACGGCAGTCGCACAAAAAGCCAAGCCCAAACCAGTCGCACGTAAACCGACCGCTACGCGACCGTCAACACAGAACACGCCTGCGAAAACAAACGAAGCAGCGGCTGCGTCGGCTCCCTCACCTTCGGGAAACTCAGATTCGCCGGCGATCGCCATCGTAAACGGCACGGCTTTCACTGCCGCAGACATTGAGCCGGCCGCCACTGAGTTGATTTCAAACGATCCTGATTTGTATCTGCGTGATTTTTACCAGGACCGCGCAAAAGCGATCCGTGAAGCGCGTCAACGCGCCGTCGACGCACGTGTCAGCTCTATGCTCATCGCGTCCGAGGCAGCCAAGCGCAAGATGACCACGGATGCGCTGCTCGACGCCGAAATTAACAGCAAAATAGCAAATCCTACTGACGCTGAGGTGCGCGCTGTATTCGACCAGAATCGTGGTCAGATTGGCGATGATTTCGACGCCGCGCGCCCCACGATCATAAATTACCTGCGTAACCAACGTGCGGAAAAAGGGCGCGGCGAGTTAGTGAATCGCCTGAAGATGACGAACACCGTCCAGAGAGGCGCTGATGTAAATGCTCCCAACCTCGCGCCCGGAACCGTGCTCGCTTCGGTGAATGGTGAACCCTTGCGCATCGAAACGATCAACGAGCGCATGAAGGCCTACATCTACAAAATGGACCGGCGGATTTACGACACGCAAATGCAGGTGCTGGATCGACGCATCAATGACGCGCTGATTATTGAAGAAGCGAAAAGAAAGAACATAGGCGCCGAAGTGATCATTCGGACTGAAGTCACTGACAAACTGAAGCAGCCCACGGAAGTCGAGGTCACAAAGTTCTACGAAGAAAACAAGTCGCGGATCAATGGCGACCTGGCTTCAACTCGCAACGCGATTGCTGACTATCTTCAACAGCAACAGCAACAGAAGCTGGAGGCGGATTTGGCAACACGTCTGCGGGCCGGCGCAAAGGTTCAAATACTTTTGCAAGAGCCGGCGGCGCCTCTTTTCAACGTGCCGGCCGGAAAAGGTTACGGCCGCGGCGACATCAATTCGGCGGTGAAGATTGTTGAGTTCACGGATTTTCAGTGCTCAGCTTGTGGCGCTATGTACCCCGTAATTGAAGAGGTTTTGAAGTCTTATGGTACGCGCGTGTATTTCGAGATCCGAAACTTTCCATTGACCTCGCTGCATGCGAACGCGTTCATCGCTGCTGAGGCCGCCGCTGCCGCCAACGCGCAAGGAAAGGTGTGGCCTTACATCGACTTTCTCTTCAAAAACCAGTCTTCGCTCGATCCCGATTCGTTGAAGAAATACGCGACGCAAGTCGGACTCGATCGCAAGCGGTTCGACGCGGATTTTGAAAGCGGCAAATTCGACGCCGACATTCGGCGCGATATTGAAGAGGGCGAAACGTACGGCATCGAAGGCACACCGTCGATCTATATCAATGGCGTGATGTTAACGACGTTGAGCGCGGATGCACTGCGCGAGGCGATTGAGAAAGCCTTCGCGCGCAAATAATTAGTCAGCAGTCTTCGCGGCGGCTTTTGGCGTTGGCCCAATCGTCGCTTGCAAAGCTTCAGTCGCGCGTCTTGCGGACGCGCGCTGATCGTCGGCTTCGCTTACTTCGACATGGAACAGTGGATGGTAGACGATCTCCACGCGGCCCAGGCGCGGAAACTTCCGGCCCGGAGGCCAAACCACATTTCCACCGTGAATCGTCACCGGCAAGATTGGTACACCAGACTCCATCGCCATACGCACGGCTCCAGGCTTGAATCTCCGCATTGAGCCATCAGCATTCCCACGGCCACCTTCCGGGAAGATCACTACAGCGCCGCCCTCGCTCACGAATTGCAACGAACGACGAATCGGGGCGGGATCACTGCCCTCCAATTGCAAAGGCCACGCGCCAAGTAATCTCAAGCAATAACCAACGATCGGCCAGGTGAAAGCCTCGTCCCACGCGAGATAACGAACCGGCCGTTTCAGTGGACAGGAAATCCAAAACGGATCGAGGTATGTCTGGTGATTCGAGGCGATGATGACCCCGCCACTCTGCGGAATGTATTCGCTATTAATCCAACGAACCCGCCACAGCAGGCGGGAGAAAACTCTGACGATTGGCCGGAAAATCTCCAGGGCCCATTGCGGCAGCATGGGCGGGTAAGGCCGCGCGCCGTTGCCGCTCTTGGGACGATCGAGAGTTGTAGTGCTTTCGCTCAATTTCGGGAAATCAATTGGATGCGAGAGTATCGCGACTCAACAACAATTCATCGCGCCAGGATTCTGGCAGCTCAGCTGGCTCGGCCGTGTCATCATTCCAACGTTCACATTTCACGCAATCGAAGCCACGGTACTCAATCGCCTCAGACTTCGTCAAACCAACAAGGTTGCGCCAACGGCAATCGGGAAAAGAACAATAGCGCTCGATTTCAACGAGCAATGTCTCGCGTGGAAAATGAAAACGAGACCTTTGTCTCATAAAGCTTCCGGAATAACTAAATTCCTCAAAATGGTTCCTTAACCTTACGGCTCAGGTCTCTAAGAGAGACAGCTACAACGGCCATTCGCGACCAAGAAACTCTAAATGCAGTCGTGTCAATCCGTCTTTACCCAGTCTCCGAGCGCGCACGACAGCCAACACCGTGGTGTTGTACGTCTCGCTCGTCACTTTCACAAAGGCGCCGACACCAACTTCCATCGCAGTGAAAACGGCCGCGCCACTGAGACTTATGTTCTCCGTCACTGTCCGTTCGTTTTTCACGAGCTTATCACCTTCAAATAGGTCGATCACAACCTCGACCGGAATCATCTGACGACTCTCTTTCCGCTTATCATCCGTGTTGACTTCGGCAAGCTGCTCTACTGAATCTTCGCGGGCCGCCCACATTGCACTTTCCAACTTCGATTGGGCAATCTCGTAACGGCGCTCCGGATTGTCCTGGTAACTGCGCGGTGGCCGCTTCCCGATAAATGCGACCCCGACCTCCACCAGTGGATCCTTCGGAGTTTTTTGCTCGAGCAGCTTGACGTTTCTGACAATCGCCCAAACGCGATATTGATCTTCAACGTGATCGAACACACGCAATTGGCGCGGCATTGCCGCCATTAGTTGCAGCAAGCGGCCGATATCGATCGGCCGCGGCAATGGGAACCGCGCGCCGAATGGCGTTACATCAACCAGCCGCGTCATTGCCGTCCACTCCTCATCACTAGTTTCGCGCACGAAAACTCGGGCCGGCAGCGCCAGCCGAATTCGCTCCCGCAACCTGCGGGATTTCTGATCAAACTTGGAAATTTCTTTCGCCAAAACTGCCGCTCATTTCTTGCCGCAACTCACCCCACCCGCAAGGTTCGACGTCGCGGAGTGGAAACCCGAAATTCATCAACAATTATCGGGGTTTCGACGCTTTGAGAATACCGCTTCGTACGGTAAAATAGGCGTGAATTTAACCGCATGATTGGCTGCTGCCGCGAACCCCTGACGTCCTCGGAAAACTCAAACGTTCGTGCCAGAAAAATCGCCGGCTTTCGCATCGAGGGCCAGCTCGAGCAACGCGTCCGCGGATTGTAACGGAAAGGTTTGATGAATGGAAACACTTGAACGCCAGCACATAACAATTGAAGAAGAGATGCGACGATCGTATCTCGACTATGCGATGTCGGTGATCATTGGTCGCGCGCTGCCCGACGTGCGCGACGGATTGAAGCCAGTGCATCGCCGCGTGCTGTGGGCCATGAACGAGCTGGGCAACACTTACAACAAGCCCTACAAGAAAAGCGCGCGCGTGGTTGGCGACGTGATCGGTAAGTATCACCCACATGGAGACATTCCCGTTTATGACACCATCGTGCGTCTGACACAGGACTTCTCGATGCGTTATCCGCTCATCGACGGTCAGGGAAATTTCGGCTCAGTTGATGGCGACGCTCCCGCGGCCATGCGTTACACCGAAGTACGGATGGCCAAACTCGCCAATGAAGTACTCGCCGACATTGAAAAAGAGACTGTTAACTTTCAACCGAACTATGACGAAAGTTTGAGCGAGCCGACAGTCGTGCCAACGCGCATTCCCAATCTGCTGCTGAACGGGTCAGAAGGAATCGCCGTCGGGATGGCGACCAAGATTCCGCCGCACAACCTGACTGAGGTGGTTGACGCGACGGTTGCGCTGGTTCGAGACCCTGAAATTAAGATCGACAAGCTCCTGAAGATTGTGAAGGGGCCCGATTTTCCCACGGGGGGCTTCATCTGCGGCCGCACCGAAATTGAAAACTCATATCGGACCGGTCGAGGCATCCTGCAAATGCGCGGGAAGGCTTCGATCGACCGTATCGGCCGCGGCTCACATGAGCGCGATGCCATTATCATCAGCGAGATTCCATTCCAGGTTAATAAGGCGAAACTGATCGAGCGAATTGCCGAACTCGCGAACGAGAAGAAGCTGGAAGGCATCTCCGACGTCCGCGACGAATCCGATCGTCACGGCATGCGCATCGTGGTTGAGTTGAAACGCGATGCTGTTCCGCAAGTCGTGCTGAACAAACTCTTCAAGCTGACGCCGATGCAATCCAGCTTTGGCGTCATCAACCTCGCGATCGTGAACGGCCAGCCGCGTGTGCTGAACCTCAAGCAGATGCTCGAGGCGTTCGTCGACTTCCGCCGCGAAGTCGTCCGTCGCCGGACGGAATACGAGCTGAGGAAAGCACGCGCTCGGGCACACGTATTGGAAGGTTTGACCAAGGCGATTGACGCGCTTGATTACATTGTGACGCTAATTCGCAATTCGCGATCAGTCGATGAAGCGAAGCAATGGCTCACGGGGCACTTGGAAACGACAAAGGAAGTGAAAGCGTGGAAGGGAATTCCGTCGAACGAACCACTCGCGAAGTACTTACCCAAACTCAAGAAGGCAATGGAGCGTCTGTCGTTTTCCGAAATTCAGGCGCAGGCAATTCTCGATTTGCAATTGCGGCGCTTGTCGGCGCTCGAGCGGCAAAAAATCGTCGACGAGTACGAATCAATTATCAAGCTGATTGCTGAACTCGAAAATATTCTCGCCAACGAATCGGCGTTGCGAGGCGTGATCGTCGAGGAATTAGAAGCAGTAAAGAAAGAGTTCGGCGACGCGCGTCGCACGGAAATCACCGACGAGGGCACCGAATATACAATTGAGGACCTAATCGCCGACGAAGAGGTCGCAATCACAGTCACCAAGAGTGGCTACATCAAGCGCACGCCGATCACCACTTATTCACGTCAGGGGCGCGGTGGCAAAGGCCGGTTCGGCGCCATGGCCAAGAACGACGACTACGTCGAGCATTTGTTCATCGCCTCGACGCACGCCTACCTGATGGTCTTCACCGATGACGGGCTCGTGTACAAGATGAAAGTGCACGAGGTCCCCGACGCTGCGGCGGCGTCGCGCGGAAAGGCGATCGTGAATCTGATTCAGATCCCGTCGGACCGCAAACTTGCCGGCGTCGTTCCTGTGCGCGAGTTCTCAGAAGGCCGTTACGTAGTGATGGTGACGCGAAAGGGCGTGATCAAGAAGACGGCGCTCTCTGATTTCCAGAATATCCGTTCGAACGGAATTATCGCTATCAACATCGATGAAGGTGATGAGTTACTCGACGTCGTGCTGACCGATGGCACGAAACGAATTTTCATCGCGACGCATAATGGCTTTGCGATTCGTTTCGACGAAAAGAACGCGCGTCCGATGGGTCGCGCGACCCGCGGCACGCGCGGTATCGACCTTCGCAAAGACGATTTTGTGGTTTCGCTCTGCGCTGTTTCCGCCGACGATACCGAAAAGATGCTTTCGGTTTCTGAACAGGGTTACGGCAAGCAGACGCCCATCTCGACTTACCGCCTGCAATCGCGTGGCGGCAAAGGCGTCATCAACATGAAGACGACGGAAAAAACCGGAAAAGTGGTTGCGGTATTTCCTGTCGACGTCGACTCGGAAATCATGATCATCACGCAGCAGGCAAAACTAATTCGGCTTGAGGCCGGCCACATCCGCAAGACGGGACGCAGCGCGCAAGGTGTGCGACTGATTAAGACTGAAGAGGGTGACAAGGTAACTAGCGCATCCCTGGTCGAGCCCAGCGCGGAAGAAGAGACGGAAGAAGTATCATCATAAGACTTGGTCCGTAGATTACGCAGATAAGATAATCCGGCGGAAGGACATTGATCATCTGAATCCAGGTCATGCCTGTCGGTGTAATCTGCGGATTATTATTGTCGTCCTTCGCCCTCTACCCACACTTCCCCGTCTTCAAAAATTTCCTTCTTCCAAATCGGCACGGTGCGTTTGAGTTCGCGGATCGCCCATTCGCATGCTGCGAATGCTGCAGCGCGGTGGGGCGCACTGACGCTAATTACCACTGACGTCTCGCCGATTTCCAGACGCCCAGTGCGATGGACGATGCCAATGTGCGCGATGTCGAACTTCTCATGAGCCTGCGCGCCTAGTCGCTTCATCTCTGCCAACGCCATCGGCTCATACGCTTCGTAAACCAGGTAGAGAGTGCGGCGACCTTTCGTCCATTCGCGCGCGTAACCGTCGAGGGTGACGGTCGCGCCACATTCCGGCAACACCACCCGTCGAGCGATAGCGGCAACGTCGATGGGCGCGGTGGTGAGTTCGAAGAAGTCCAGGTTCGCCGAGGATACGGGCAGGATGCCCGCGCTCCCAGCGCTTCCGCCACTGACGGGCGGAAAGATGGCCAGTTCATCACCTTCATGCAATTCGCGTTTCGAATCAGCATATTGCTGATTCACTGCCAGCAATAAGGACTTTGCGAAACGGTTCAAGTCGGGGTATTCGGACAAGAGTTTCTGAAACACTTCGCCCGTCGTGCAGTTAACGTGGCAAGTGATGTCGAGTTGGTCGTGGCCAACGGCGTCTCGGGCAGCGCCAAAAAAGAGAACGCGCAATAAAAATTGATTGTTCGTCATTAAAAAAGGATGACTCGCGCCTAATGCGACGGCGACCGCAGTGGCCTATTCTTCGAGATCGACGTGTTTGCCGCCGTGCCCATTGCCCTTGGCGATCGAATGCAGACGGGCCCGCTCTTCATAGTTCTTCACCACACGCGCCAGAAATTCTCCCAGTCGATGAAGCCGCTCAGACGTGGAACGCAGCTCCAATAACTGCTGCTTCGTTTCTGGCTCAAGCTCCATCGCAGCCGCAACCAGAAATGAAAGTCTTTGCGGCTCAGTGTCGGTAATATCCGGCAGGTTGCCGCGTTCATCATTTGTAATGCGGATGGCGTTGGCGACACGCATGAACATCGCGGCTACTTCCTGCGCGTCAGAACGGAGTTTTTGAATATTCTCTTCTTCATCTTCAAAAAAATTCACGCGCACAACCAAATAAGGGTCCCCGCGCTCGAGATAATCCTGGACCTGATAACGCACGACACCGACGGCAAGCACATTTGATCGGCCATCGGGAAGTCCCTGCGTTTCTGTAACCTCTGCCACACAGCCGATGTGCCCGCTTGGCGGTATATCTTTTTCTGAAGCGCTTGAGTCGAAATATGAGAGCCCGAACAGGTTGTTGTTCGCGCGGATGTCGGTGAGCATCTGTCGGTAACGGTCTTCGAAGATATGCAGCGGCATCGGCATGCCGGGAAACAAAACGACCGGCAGAGGAAACAGTGGCAGTTCATGCACACCGCGCACTTTGTCAAGAGCTTCGCTCATTTCATTCGACATTCGCTGCTTGCGACATTGAAGATTGCGCCGAGTCATTATCGCAGACGACTTTGCGGAAGTCAGCATGGTCACGCGCATATCGGAGTTGGGGATGAACCTGTGATAGTTTGTTCACTCACGTGAGCCGTAGGTTCGTTTCGATTGCGGGGAGGTGATATGAGCGATTTAGCAGCACGAGAATGCGTGCCATGCCGCGGTGGCGTACCACCTATGAAGAGCAATGAAATCCGGAATCTGCTCGACCAATTGACCGGGTGGGAAGTAGTTGGCGAGCACCATTTGCTCAAGCGGTTCCAATTTGGGAATTTCCGTCAGACGCTCGACTTCGTAAATCGGGTGGGCGAACTTGCCGAAACTCAGGGCCATCACCCGGACATCTGCTTTGGCTGGGGAAAGGCAGAGATTACCATCTGGACGCACAAGATCGACGGGCTGACGGAAAGTGATTTTATTCTCGCCGCCAAAATTGATGAGTTATGAAAACACTACGACACCAGCGGCTTGAAAAGGCGCAGGAGGGCAACTGCCTTCACGCGCAATCGCATCGAACTGCCGTCTCCGAAATGACCTCTGGCCGGAATCAATTAATGAATAGATTGTTCGCAGGTATTTCGTCGGTAGCGGTGGGTTTGCTGTTAGCCTCTGCCGCGACGGCGCAGAATCCGCGACCCCAGAGTACGCCGACGCCGGATCCAAACCAGGCGGAAGTCATCAACATTCGGCGCGTGCGACTTCCGATTACCGTCACCGACAAGAAGGGCCAGTTCGTGTCCGGGCTAACGCAGAACGATTTCGTCGTGCTCGAAGATAAAGTGCCGCAGAAGATCGATTCCTTCACGAATGACGAGAGCAACAATTTGCCGCTTTACGTCGCCGTTCTCATGGATACTTCGCCATCCACGGCGGCCAAGCTGAAGTTCGAACAGGAATCCGCGATGAACTTCATCCAGACCGTCGTGCGTCCCCGCCGTGACCGCGTGCTATTCGCGACTTTCGATCACGAAATCACTTTGCGACAGGATTTTACGGATCGGCTGGAACTACTCGATCGCGCAGTTTACGCGGTGAAGAAGACCGGTGAGCAGACCGCATTGTGGGATGCCATCTGGCAGTTCTGCGATCAGAAGATGCGTTCCGTGCCCGGCCGTCGTGTGCTCGTCGTCATTACCGACGGTGTGGACACGTACAGCCGCGCGGATATCAACGACGCAATCGATATCGCGCAACGGACCGAAACAACCATCTTCGCGATTTCGACCAAGGCCGGATTGTTAAGCACAGTCGTCGGCGTAGAGGCAGGAACGGTCAAAAACAAAGCCGACAAAGATCTCGACAAGATTAGCGATGAAACCGGGGGCGCTGCATTCTTCACCGGCGATATGCTCTCGCTTGAACGATCGCTAAATCGAATTCAGAAGGAAATCAGATCTCAGTACTTGATCACCTACAAGCCGGCGAATGATAAATACGACGGCAGTTATCGTCGTGTCGAAGTAAAGCTCACCAACGGACAGAGCCTGAAGCTCCGCACTAAGAAAGGTTACAAAGCAGTCGCCGACGCAGTCAGGACCGGTGAGTGAAAATGAAAGCTCGTTTGTTAACGGCAGTCGTATTTGTTGCCGCAATTATCCTCGTCAGCACGGCCGCACTCAACCTCGGCACGCATGCGCAAAGTGGAAACACGAACAGCTCCCGTCAGCGTGTCGCGAGTCCTTCGCCCACTCCTACGCCGCGAGCTCAAGATGAAGAGACGCTGCGCTCAGATGAGGTTGTGCGGGTTGAAACGAATCTGACAAATGTTTTCTTTACTGCAGCCGACAAACACAAACGGTTCGTCGCGAGCCTGAAACGGGAAGATCTGCGGATACTCGAAGATGGTGTGCCACAGCAGATCTTCACTTTTCAACAAAATATTGATCTGCCTTTGTCGTTAGCGATTCTCATCGACACGAGCCGATCAGAAGAGCGCACGCTGCCAGAGGAGAAAGTTGCAGCCCAGGCATTTCTGGAAGCCGTGATGCGGCCGCAGAAAGACGAAGCTGCGGTAGTATCGTTCACCGGCGACTCGACGCTGGAGCAAGGACTCACGGGAAACGTGCCGCGCTTGCGACGAGCGATTGAGCGGGTTGAGTACGTTCCTCCTTCAGGTTTGATCGGCGGCGGCGTGGTGGTCGGTGGCACGCCGCCCATCTCTGACAGCCAACAGATGCTGGCGGGTTCGACTGCGATTTGGGACGCCGTATTTACAACGTCGAACGAGGTGCTACGTGATTCCGCGGAGCACACCCGACGCGCGATCATTCTTTTAACGGACGGTCAGGACACCAGCAGTCAGGTTCACATGGGCGAGGCGATCAACAGCGCGGTGAAGGTCGACGCGCTGGTGTATGCAATCGGGATTGGTGATCGTTACTCGTATGGAGTTGATGAAGGTTCGCTGCGAAAGATCACGGAAGCAACCGGCGGCCGCGCTTACTTCCCACGAAATGAGTCGGAATTGCGTGATGCATTCGCGCAAATTCAACGTGACTTGCGCGAGCAATATCTGATTGCATATGCGCCCTCCAACAAATCGCGCGACGGATCATACCGGCGCGTGACCATCGAAATCATCAACCCCGAATTCCAGAAACAGTCGCTGAAACTCACTTACCGGCCCGGTTACTTCGCAAAGTAAGCGCTTACCTTACAAAACCTCCCAATTTTTGCCCGTTTTCAGCAAAATCTCCGTGTGACAAACAAGTTTTGGCTTTGATATACTCGCTTGGTCCCTGAGGGCTGTTCTTTGCCTCAGTAGTCTTTTCCGGGCGCGATCTCTGCGCCAGATTCTCTTCGAAACTGTTTTCGCTGATGTCCACATCCTCAGACAATCGCCCTGTCATTCTGATCGTTAAAGACGATCAGCAAGTACTTCAGTTATTGGTCGACTTGCTTGAGCCGGAAGGTTACAAGGTCATTGCCGCCGACAATGCTCGACGTGCGCTTGAACTCACGTCCGTGGTTCGTGCGGACCTCATCATGAGCGATGTGGTCATGCCGGAGATGAATGGCCTCGAACTGTGCCATCGCCTGAAGTCGGATCGTCACACAGCATCCATTCCGGTGATGATGGTAAGCGCCGTCCGCAAGAAAGACGCCGCTTTGATCGAGGGCTACAGCGCCGGTGCCGATGACTATGTAGAAATTCCTTTTCGCAACGAAGAGCTTTTGATCAAAGTCGCGCGCTTAATTGAACGTCAGCGCGCGCAGAAGGCGCTAGAGAAATCGGCCCGGGAATATCGGTTGCTTTTCAAAGCTAACCCATGTCCGATGTGGTTGTGCGATCAGAAGACTCTTCAGTTCCTCGCCGTTAACGATGCCGCCGTCAATCATTATGGATACAGCCGTGAAGAATTCCTGACGATGACGGTGAAAGACATTAGACCGGAAGAAGACGTTGCCAACCTGGTCGAGCATATAAGCTCAACTCACGCGGCAGAGTCTGAAGCCGGAACTTGGCGTCACCGCAAGAAAGACGGCACAGTCATCCGGGTCGACGTTTCGTGGCACAAAGTTGAATTTCGCGACCACGAAGCCTATTTCGTACTGGCAAACGACGTCACGGAGCAGAAAGAGTCAGAGACAGCACTGATTGAAAGTGAACAGCGCTATCGCGAAATTTTTGATAACGCCAACGATCTGATCTACACGCACGATCTTGAAGGCAACTTCACCTCACTCAACCGTACGGGTGAACAGTTAACCGGCTATTCTAAATCTGAAGCGATGTCCATGAATTTCGCGCAGGTGGTCGTTCCCGATCAAGTCGAGTTGGCGCGACAGATGCTCAAGCGCAAATTGGACGATCAAGATGTGGCCACGGTTTACGAGCTGGACATTATTTCAAAGAGTAATCGGCGGATTACTCTCGAGATGAGCACGCGGCTCATCTATCGGGATGGCAAGCCAGTCGGCGTCCAGGGCATTGGTCGGGACATCACCGAACGTAAACGCGCTGAGGCAGAGTTACTGCGTCGCAACCAGGAGTTGGGTGC
This sequence comes from Pyrinomonadaceae bacterium, assembly GCA_036006125.1. GTDB lineage: Bacteria > Acidobacteriota > Blastocatellia > Pyrinomonadales > Pyrinomonadaceae > UBA11740. The sequence continues at coordinate 12,060 of DASYPX010000282.1, forward strand.
GCTTAATGAAATCTCGCACGAGCTCAGCAAGTTAGGTGAGCCTGGTGAAATCGCGAACCTGATTCACTCGATGATCGGCACCGTCATCGACAACCGAAATCTCTATGTGGCGTTATATGACGAGCAAAAGGACGAGGTTTCTTTTCCCGCGTATACAATTAACGGCCAGCCATATCACTCACCAACGCGCAAATTCGGCTTTGGCTTAACTGAGCATGTAATTCGCACCAAGCGGCAGTTCTACATTGAACGTGATCTCGACAGCGAGCTTCTCAAGCTTGGGCTGCAACTAAGTGGCCGCAGCGCGCAGTGCTGGCTCGGCGTGCCGATGATGGTGGGCCAGAAGGTTGTCGGGGTCATTACGACTCAGGACTATGAGAAGCCCGCGGCCTATGACGAGGGGCACATCGAATTGCTGAGGACAATCGCATCCCATGCCGCGATTGTTTTGGACAACGCGCGGCTCTATGGAGAGATGAAGCAACACGCCGATCGCGTGGCGCTGAGTAATCGCATCTCGCAGGCGATTCGCTGCACGCTCGACGTTTCAGAGGTGTTGCAAACGGCTGTCCGAGAGTTGGGTACCCATCTTAATGTCGACCGCTGTTCGTTCTTCATGAAGGACGACCGTGCCAGTCGGGTCACCAACGTCGCTGAGTACCACCGCCCGGAAGTAGGTCCTGCTGCGCAGGACCTGAACCTGGATGTTTCGCACATCGATCGCCTTAACGCGGCACTTAATCAAAATGGCGTGCTGGTCTTTAACGATGCGGCTGAAGATGAAAGCATTCGCGATTTGTATGTGGCAATGCTGAAGCAGTTCAATGTGAAGTCGATTATGTACGTCGGCGTCACCGTCGGTGATGAGCTGCTGGGAGCATTCGCATTGTCCACGACCAGGTCGCGGCGCAGATGGAGTGAAGCCGATATTGAAGTAGCGAAGTCCGTGGGCGACCATACGGGCATCGCAATCAGGCAAGCGCGGTTATATCAAAAGGCGGAAGCAACATCGGCTCGCGAGGCGCTGGTAAACAAACTCGGCGGCGCGATCCGTTCGTCTCTGAGACTACCGGACATACTCGACACAACGGTCCGAGAGTTGGGCGGAGCATTGGCTGCGTCGCGTGTGCAGGTTCGCCTCTGTGACGGGTCGAACGATGAGGTGTTTGTCAAGACTCAGTACACGGCAGAAGGTCAAGGGGATGACGGCGAATTTGGCAACTATTACGATCGATTGCTGCGCGATCACTTTCGCACTTCACTGCAACCGCTGGTGATCCCGGACGTCACCGAATTCACCAAAAAAACCTCGCAACTTGCAACGGGTATCGCGTTTTACGGCAAAGAACAGGATTTGAGATCGACGCTGGTCTCGCCGCTCACCGTCAATGGCCGGTTCCGCGGCGTCATTTGCATCGAGCAGACAAATACGACTCGTTACTGGACGGACGACGAGGTATTGCTCGTCGAATCAGTAGGCGCCCAATTGGCGACCGCCATCGCTCAGGCAGAGTTGTTCCAAATAGTCGCGCGCGCGAAAAACGAGTGGGAAACAACGTTCGATGCAATGTCTGACGGCATCTTCATTTTTGATCCGAATGGGTTGTTGATTCGCGTGAACAAAGCGGGCGCCGCCATGGACAATGCGGCGCCAAGGACAATCATGGGGCGCAAGTGTTGCGAGATTCTGCGCGCCGATTCGGACGAAGTCGAATGCGTTGTCGAACGCAGTTTGCGCGAGGCGGAATGCGTTAACCTCGAAATTGTTCCGCACAAGCTAAAGCGCCCGGTGCTCGTCACTGTCGAACCAGTCCTGGATGCTGATCATCAAGTACTGGGTGCGGTCTGCACGGCGCGCGATCTTTCTGAATTGCGAAAAGTGGAAGCCGTGGCGCGCGAACATCAGTCGCTCATTAAGAACATTCTCGAAAGCGCGCGCGAGTCGATTTATGCGGTCGACCGCGAGGGTATCTATCAATGGTGCAACCAGGCGATGCTCGATCTCACGGGTTTTGAAATGCGCGATTTGATCGGCCGCTACTTCCTCGAAAATGTGCACGATGCGGATCGTGACATGCGTCGGGCGCGCTTCGTGGCCAGCCTCAACGGAGAGCCCCAGCGCTTCGAATCGCGATACGTCTCAAAGAACGGTACGATCCGCTACGCCTTAGTGAACACCGCGCCGATCATTGTCGACGGCCAGACGACCGGTGTCCTCGGAATCGCACACGACATCACCGAGCAGAAACAGGAGCGCGAACGCGCGGCGCGAGCCGACAAATTGCGTGCCCTCGGCCAACTGGCTTCCGGCGTGGCGCACGACTTTAATAATTCACTCGCCGCAATTCTGGGCCGCGCTCAGCTTATTTTGCGCCGAGTGCATGACGAAGAATTGATTCGCAGTCTCGGCGTCATCGTTACCGCTGCGGAAGATGCCGCGGCGACCGTACGCCGCATTCAAACCTTCGCCCGCAAGTCGTCGGTTGTCGAGACCGACTTGCTGGATATCGGCAGCTTGCTATGCGATGCGGTTGAAATCACGCGCACTCGGTGGCAGAACGAAGCGCGCGCGCGTGGTCGCATCATCGACGTCGTCGTGAATGGCGGTGAAGGATTTATCACGCGCGGCAACGCCTCTGAGATGCGCGAAGTTTTCGTTAATCTGATCGTAAATGCGGTCGACGCCATGCCGCTGGGCGGAACGTTGACGATCTGCTGTAAACGAAAAGGCGATCGGATTCAATTGAGATTCGCCGACAGTGGCACGGGCATGGAAGAAGAAGTGCGAGAGAAAGTATTCGAACCTTTCTACACCACCAAAGGTGTCAATGGGACAGGACTTGGCCTGTCGGTGAGCTACGGCATCATTGAACGTCACGACGGCACAATTAGCGTCACTTCAAAGGTCGGCGAAGGAACCACCTTCCATATCGATCTGCCCTTTGACAACTCAGGTCAGAATGCAGACGAAGCAGAGCACGCTCCCATCAGTGCCGCCACGTCATTGTCAGTACTCGTTGTGGATGATGAAGCGGTGGTGCGTGAAACACTCGCAGAGATGCTTACCGATCTTGACCATAAAGTAGTGACCGCAGAATCCGGCCGCGACGCCGTCGAGAAAATCGGCATTGATGATTTCGATATCGTTTTCACTGATTTAGCGATGCCTGAGATGGATGGCTGGCAAACCGCGCGAGAGATTCGCAAACAGAAGCCTGAATTACCCGTGGTGCTCGTGACCGGCTACGGCGCGACGGCGCAGCCGCCCTCAGGCGAAGTCGATTTGGTTGCCGACATCATCGGCAAGCCCTTCGATTTTGAGCAGGTTACCGGCACGATTGCGCGCGTGGTCGCGCAGTAGCCAGCTTCAGTTTCGAGTTTCACGAATCTCGAACAAGGGCATTTCATCAAGCTGTAAGACAATCGGATAAGCACCCGCCGCTTTCGCCGCATCGATCACCTTCACAACATCCCCGTACTTCACGCCTTTGGCTGCTTTGATTATTAGCGTTTTCTCCACACGCTCGGACATTGGCAGGTCACTTCGCGTCTCATAACCGGGCTTCAATGCGTATTGCTCTTCACGCAGGCGGAAGACTTGCTGGAGTTTTTGGTTCAACGGATCTAGATCATTAACTGCTCCCATCGGGTCTGTATTAAGCGTGACCCTTAGATCCGGATTTATCGCGGTGACGAGGATGAGCGGGTTGGGCTTAAGGTGGCTCAAGTCTTCGTTGGAATTGGGTTGCGGCGGGAGTTCAACCGTAATCCGAGCGGGCCAGTCGTGTCGTGGGTTAAACGCCAACACGCCCACCCGCGAGACATCCGCTGTTCTAATGGCGTCACAAACTTCAACGACGGATCCGTAGTCGGCAGCGACATCAACCGACAGGTAAACCATTCGGTCTTCCTCGCTCTGTTTCGCCGCCAATTCGCGCAATTTATGTCTGAGTTCGTCGCGGTTAATTGGGGAGTGATCGGTACCGAGATATGCCTGGCCATCCGAAGTGACGGTGACAATGACGGCATTCGACCGGTCTGCATTACTATCAATGTCGGCATTTTTCGCGTCGTGCGGGAGATTAACGGGGACGCGCCCTTTGTGGTAATCAACATACCGTTCGGGCATGACGTAGCTGCAGCTCATGGCACTGCAAATCGTTATAAGTGCGATCGAAGCTACTATTATTGTTTTCCGCATAAGGCCTGGAGTTAGGGCGAGTCAGGTTGTTCAGTTCAATTCCAACCGCTAACCGTCGAGTAAGGTCAACGGCTAGTCCTCGCATAGAATTTTCCATTCCAGCGATAGATGATCCTGCTCAAGCGGTTGTCAATCTTGCCGTGCTCGTCCTGCTCATAAGCGCTGAACGCCGGCGACAAGCGGCCGTCGCGAATGATGTTTAGCTCGGTGGCATCTTTCGGTAAACCAAAGTCTTTCGGTTCGCCCATCAGCATGTCGGAATAGATTTCGTTGGTCAGTTTCCCGTCTTCTTTGAAAATCTTTTTCGGCACCGCATGGTTCGTTTTTGGATCGATGACGAAGTAATAAGCCATCACCGATGGAGGAAAACTGTTTGCGGTTGAGATTTCAATTAGCTGCTCGCCATTCACCGTCGCGAAATCGATGTCGACGGAATTTGCCACTCGTGATGCGTAATCATTCAGCACCTGTGTGACGAAAACTTTTCCCGGGCGACGATAGACGACGAATCCGTTGGCGCCGGAATACTGCGTTGAAAGGCACGGGTCGCGCAACATAATCAGCCGCATTTGATGATTGCCAAAGACTTTCAGATCGTATTCTCCGTCGTTCAGTTTTTCTTTTTCTTCCTTCGTCAATGCGCCGGCACGGCCGTGAATCTCGCAGTAATTCAGCCCTGGCGCATCAGCGTTCCACCACGCCGCGTTATCGAACGTCCTCAAACCGCCTTCGAGCAGACGAAGCGCTGCCAGTCGCTCCGGCTGTTTTAGTAAAGTTTGCTCGTCACCTTCTTCCGAACATTCATATTTAAGTTCCGGCAAGGGTTTGTAAGCGGCAAAATCCGCCTGGCTGCACACCATCGGCCGATTCCGTTGCGCGAAGCCGTAGGTCGAAAACAATAGCGGCAAGGAAAAGGCAAAAAGAAGTCGGGTCGTTTTCATCATCGTGGAATCGCCTATTCGAACTGCTTCTTGAATTCTTCGAACTGTGTCGTAAGTCTTTCGATCTCCCGCGTCAACAACTCGAGCTGTTCTTCAAGCTTGCTGACTCGATCACCGTCATGTTCCCGACGTGCCGCTCGCGACGGCGCGACAGCTTCAGCGGTCGCTTCAACATCCGGCTGTCCTGCCAGCAAGTGCGTAAATCGCGCGTCCTTCTGTCCAGCCTGACGCCCCAACTTCACCACCAGCGGATCGGATTCTCTCGTGCTCAACTCGTGCAGGGTTTCATCGACCTCTTCCATTCCTTTGAAGTCATAGAGCCGCGAGCCGCGGGTGCGAATCTCACCGACTGTCTGTGGGCCACTCAACATGAGCACGCACATCACGGCGAGGCCCGCCGGATTGACTTGAAGGACTTCCAGTGCGACATGCTTGAATTTCGGAACACGGCTGGTGCTGCCGTGGAAGACGTAGGCAAGATTTTTTTCGCGCAAACTGTCGAGTGCGCCTTCAACTTCGCTCTCCGTCAGCGACATCACCGGATTGCGATTATTTTTCTGATTGCACGCCGCCGTAAGCGCGTTGAGGGTCAAAGGATAGTACTCCGGGGTCGTGATCTGCTTTTCGACCAGCGAACCAAGCACACGGATTTCGGTTTCGGTTAGCATCATAGTCAGCAAAGCATGGTTAGCGCACGCAAATCATTGTACCTTGCATCGTCGCCACGAGTTCTCGCTCAGAATCGCCGTGGACGGCAAAAACGTCTGCGCGGGTGACCGATAAAGTGCGTCCCGCTTTGATGACTTCAGCGCGCGCCACGAACGATTCGCCACGCGCCGGTCGCAACAGATTGACCTTAAACTCCACGCTGAGCACCGCCGAGCCGGCGGGCATCAGGCTGAACGCCGCGTAACCACACGCTGAATCCGCAATCGTCGTCACGACTCCGGCGTGAAGATAGCCATTTTGTTGAGTCAGATCCTGGCGAAATGGGAGAAGGATTTCTACGATACCCGGTTCAACCAGCCCGAGCCGCGCGCCAATCAGATTCATGATCGGCTGTTTCGCGAAGCTCTGCGCGACCGCGTCGGAAAATGTGGGATTGAGTGATTTCACGTCCAATCTATTCAGGCGTCGTAAGGTGGCACGCGCATCCTGCGCGTGATTTCACGGGCTGGACGCCGGTGCCACTTCTTTAAACTGAACCAGTACCGGCTATTCTTTCTTGCTGACACTGCCGATTCCGCTGACGCTTTTGTTGACGACTGGCGGATTGCCGGAATAAGTAACGCTGCCGATACCGGAAACAGAGACGTCCAATTGCTGGCTCGCGTAAACGTCGACATTGGCGGCGCCCGAAACAGTAATTTTGGCGCGCTCGGCATGCAGATTATCTGTTTCGATATTGCCCGCGCCACTGGTACTGATCTCGACAAATTTTGACTGGCCCGACGCCTCAATGTTGGCCGCGCCAGTATTGCTCAAGACAAGCTGATCATTCTTTAGGCCCGCGATGTGAACGTCGCCCGCGCCCGCTGAACTGTATTTTTCAAGATTCGGAACGCTGATGCGGATAGCGATAGGCTTTGAAGGACGGTAGTTAGCATCGCTGTGGATGCGCAGAGCACCGTCGTTGACCTCGGTCTTGATTAGCGGCAAAAGGTTGTCATCGCCTTCAATTTCAAAACTCTGAGACCGCTGACAAACAATATTCACTTCAAACGCGCCCGCGGCTTCGATCGATTTGAAAGAAGCAAGCTCCCGTTTTTCAATCTTACGATTGCCAGAACCTTGGACACCTCGGCCGATATACCGGCACGAAGAGACTGTTAATAAGCAAGCGATTGCTAAAATCAGAAATACCCGGACTCTTTTCATCGTCACGTTCTCCTTTTACGGATACTTGCATCTGATCCATTGATGCTATCGATTGATAAAGATCGCTTTCGGAATCATCGCGTGCACGCCTTTGTTGCCGTCGACAAGTTGGGTGATGTTCAGATCGGCAGCGACGCTAGACAACTGATAAGCATCGTCGCGTGACAGGTGCTTTTCGTTTACCAAAAAGTCGATCATCTCGCGCAGCGCCATCTTGGTCGCTTCATTCAGATCCTCATGAATGCCCATAGAGATGTAATGCGTCGGTGTCTCAGCGCGCGGCCAACGCAGATGCATGTCTTTGCGGACTATTGATTGGAACGTCCCGATCAAAGAAGTCTCCATCGCAGTGATATCGACTTCACCGTTGCCCTGTCCTGCATGACCGTCGCCGGCGAGGAACAATGCACCCCTTGCGTGGATCGGTATGTAGAGCGTTGTGCCCGCCACCAGTTCTTTGTTATCGAGGTTCCCGGCGTGCACCCACGGAGGCGCACTGCTGATGCGACCCGACACTTCGGGCGGAGCCACGCCAATGCTCCCGAAGAAAGGCCGGAGCGGAATCTCAATGGCGTCGGCGAAGTGTGCCACCATTCGTTTCTCATCGAGCGGAATGATGCGGATCCGCGCGTACGGAAAGTCTTCCGGCAAAAATCCGCGCCCAGGACTAAACGCGTTGTAGGCGTATGGGATTGCCAGCTTTATCGATTTGATTCTAACCTCCAGCACGTCGCCCGGCTCGGCGTCCTCAACGAAGATCGGCCCAGTCAGGATGTGCCCACCCGGTCCTTTGTTCGTGACTTCTTTGTAAATATCGCGCAACGACTGCTCGACATCCTGCGGCTTCACGCCCGCGCCTTCGAGTCGCGTGGGACTGGAAGTGATCAGTGTCTGAATCTCAACCGTGTCACCAGACTTGATGCGCATTACCGGAGGCGTGCTCGCATCGTAGTATCCCCAGGCGACAGTCTTGGGTGTGGGTTTGAGTTGAAGAGTTTGTTGAGCGTGACACTCGATCGCGAATAGCGACAGGATGATTGCGAGTAGTCCAGTTTTCATTTTGCGGCTCCGTCGCTCCGTTAGGAGCGGGATGTTTATAGCACAGAGAATCAAGAATGAATCACGTTCTATCACGCTGATCCTTCGAGGGTAATGGCTTGTTTTACCTTTGCGTCTCCCGGCAGTTCTTCGCGCCTTTGCGAGAAATCTAATTATGCGCGTTAGATTTTCACGCAAAGACGCAAAGTAAAGAGTAAGACGCAAAGAAACTAAACCCAATTTAGGCCACTACTCCTTCGATGAAATGATTCACGAGATCTGCTTGTTGGTCTAAGATGTCGCACCATGCAGCAATTCTTTGACTTTTCGCAGTGGCGGCCGCCTGCGCACTGGAACCGTATTACCACCATCGACATGCACACGGGTGGCGAGCCGCTCAGGGTCATCACCTCTGGCCTGCCGCCAATCAAAGGCGGCACGGTCCTCGAAAAGCGTCGTTACTTTCGCGACCATTATGACCATATCCGCACCGGCACGATGTGGGAACCGCGCGGACACGCGGACATGTACGGCGCGGTGATCACGCGGTCCGAAGATGCCGACCTGGACGTTTTCTTTCTGCACAACGAAGGTTACAGCACGATGTGCGGCCACGCGATTATCGCTTTGACGAAGCTCGTCTTTGAAACAGGCATCCTCGGCAAAGAGAGCGACAATCCACAGTTAACCATCAATGTTCCAGCGGGGAAGGTTTACGCACAAGCCTTTATGGAAGACGACAAAGTGCGTGAGGTCTCTTTTCGCAACGTGCCTTCTTTTCTGTACTTGCGTGACGAGCAAGTTGAAGTGCCCGGCCTTGGGCGCGTGCGGTTCGATGTTGCGTATGGCGGCGCATTCTACGCCATTGTTGAAGCACAGCCGCTCGGCCTCAGTCTCACCTCTGATCATTACCACCAGCTCATCGATTATGGCCGGAGCATCAAGCAGGAAGTAATGGCCAGCTTCTCGATCGAGCACCCGTTCGAACAGGAATTGAGCTTTCTCTACGGGACAATATTTACCGGAGCCGCAATCGAGTCCAATCACCATAGTCGCAACGTCTGCGTCTTTGCCGAAGGCGAAGTCGATCGTTCAGCCACAGGCACGGGCGTCAGCGCGCGCGCCGCGTTGCATTACGCCAAAGGCGAGCTAAATCTCAACGACAAAATTACGATTGAAAGTATCATTGGCAGCACGATGATGGTTCGCACTGTAGAAGAAACGAAGTTTGGCCCGCACAATGCGGTGATTCCCGAGGTGAGCGGCACCGCTTCGATCGTCGGCAAGAATGAATTCTATTTCGATCCGAATGACACGTTCAGCCGCGGCTTCCTTTTGCGATAATTAATGACATGATCGCCTCTGTTCAGAAAGCGCCCCGCTTAACTCAGGATGTTGCCGAACGTATTGTCTCTGAGATTTATGCGATTGAAGGTACGGCCACGCCGCTTCCGAGTGAACGCGACCAGAACTTTCTGATTAGTCGCAAATTGGATCTGCCAACCCCGGATGCCCCGCATGCCGAACAGTTCGTCCTGAAGATTGCCAACAGCGAAGAGTCGCTCGAGTTTCTCCAACTTCAGAATCAGATGATGCAGTTTCTTGGCGCGCGCCCGATCGATCTGGAATTTCCACGCATAGTGCCAACCCAGACAGGCGAAAATATTGCCAGAATCACAGATGGAGCTGGTCAGGAGCACTTCGTCCGTCTGCTCATGTGGATTGACGGCGTTTGCTTTGCTGAAGTGCAGCCACATGGACGCAAGCTGCTTGCTTCTCTTGGCCGCGCGTTGGCGCAAATGGATGCGGCGCTGGTCGAGTTTTCTCATCCGGCTGCGCACCGTGACTTTTATTGGGACCTGCGCAACGCCGCAGCAGCGCAGGAACTCGTCGGACTTTTGCCTGATCATCGGCGTCCGCTCGTCGAAGCCTTCTTCGCTGAATGGGAGAAGATCGAATGGAGTCAACTGCGGTTCAGCGTAATCCACAACGATGCAAACGACTACAACATTCTCGTACGCGGCGCCGAGCCATCCGACCGTCGGGTCACAGCGATTCTCGATTACGGCGATGTGGTGCATACGGCCACGGTTTGCAATTTGGCGGTTGCATTGGCGTACGTCATGCTCGACAAGCCGGATCCGATTAGTGCCGCCGCTCAAGTCGTGGCCGCTTATCACGAAACATATCCACTCACGGAATCTGAAATTGCGGTGCTCTACACACTAGCCGTCACCCGGCTCTGTTGCAGCGTTTGCTACGCCGCAAAACAGACACGCGATGTGCCCGATAATGAATACCTCAACATCTCAAATGCGCTGGCCTGGGCTCTGCTGGAAAAGCTGTCTGCCGTTCCGGTTGAGTGGCCGGCGCGGATGTTTCGCTACGCGTGCGGACTACCAACTGTCAGGGGAGCTCATTCGCGTTCAGCGCAAACAGCGAAAGAGTTAATCTCAGCGCGCCAGCAACACCTCGGGCCATCACTCAGCATTTCGTATCGCGAGCCAATTCACATTATCTCAGGTGCAAAGCAGTACCTTTACGCTGCTGATGCCCGGCGATATCTCGACTGCGTTAACAACGTCGCGCACGTGGGACACAGTCATCCGCGCGTGGTTCGCGCCGCGTCCGAGCAGATGGCGATTCTCAACACGAACACACGTTACCTGCACGAGAAAATCATCGAATACAGCCAGCGGCTGACTGCATTGCTGCCTGACCCGTTGAGCGTGGTGTATTTGGTTAACAGCGGAAGTGAAGCAAACGAACTGGCGCTGCGACTGGCGCGAGCGCACACGGGTCGCGAGGACGTGATCGTGATTGATAGCGCTTACCACGGTAATACGAGTGCCATGATCGATCTCAGTCCTTACAAGTTTAATGGCCCTGGTGGTCGCGGATGTCCTTCCTGGGTGCACCGCGTTCCGATGCCGGATGTCTATCGAGGCGAGTATCGAGGCACCGACGCCGGCTCGCGATACGCGCATCATGTCGCCGACGCAGCACAGGTTGCTGCAAAGGGGAGAGGCATCGCTGCTTTCTTCTGCGAATCGGCGCTCAGTTGTGGTGGTCAGATTATTCTCCCGCGAGGCTATCTCAAAGAAGCATTCGCTGCGGTGCGAGCGGTAGGTGGAGTCTGCGTAGCGGACGAAGTACAAACCGGCTTTGGCCGCGCGGGCGAGCGCTTCTGGATGTTCGAGACACAGGAGCTGGTGCCGGACATCGTGACACTCGGGAAGCCCATCGGCAACGGTCATCCGATCGGCGCTGTGATTACCACGCGAGAGATTGCCGACTCTTTCGACAACGGCATGGAATATTTCAACACCTTCGGCGGGAATCCCGTCTCCTGCGCCGTGGGCCTTGCCGTGCTCGATGTAATTCGTGACGAAGAGCTGCAACAGAATGCTCAGCGGGTGGGACAATACCTGCTGGATGGATTGCGTCGGCTACAACGGGAACATCCGCTGATTGGTGATGTGCGCGGACTCGGTCTGTTTCTTGGCATCGAATTCGTTCACGATCGCGGAACGCTCGAGCCGGCTGACGCGTCGGCGGCACAGATTGTCGAACTGATGAAAGAACGCGGCGTGTTACTCAGCACCGACGGTCCATTTCACAACGTCATCAAAATAAAGCCGCCGCTCGTGTTTTCAGAGAGAGACGCCGATTTTCTTCTTTCGAATCTGAAAGAGGTGTTGGAAGATTGTGGAGGCGCGCGGTTATGAGCGCGATGTTTAGCACGCGTCTGAGCCGTAATGCAGTTTGCCAGAATTCAAAGCCCTTCCCTTCCGATAGTTTTTGACACCCGTTCAATCTCTGGTTTGAGTGCAGAATCAAGCTCAGCGGCTTTGTCCAAGTCATTTTTCGCTTCTCCTCGTTTGTTCCAGATCAAGCGCACTACACCACGAGCTTCATAAGCTCGCGCATTTCGCGGATTGGCAACAATAAACGCGTCTAAGGACTCACCTGGAGTTATGAAGGACTTCTGCTTCGGCCTCGAAAATATAGAAGGATCTTTTTCCGCGGCCATCTTAATGTCGCGAACTCCGTTATCCGGCTGGCCTAAGAGAATTTTAATAACTCCTCTGTCAAAGAGAGCTTCCCAATGAGTCGGATCCAGTTGTAACACTCTTTCAGAATCGGAAAGAGCGGCGCTCAGTTCTCCTTTCTGAAAATGAATCAATGCGCGGCCGACGTAGGCGGGCACGTCTGCTGAATTCAATGCGATCGCCTTGTCATAATCTGCCAACGCGCCGGCCAAATCGCCACGATACGATCGGATGTTCGCCCTCCCATCATAAGGGTCGGCGTAGCTTGGGTTTATTGAAATTGCTTTATCAAAATCCTCTATTGCGCCATTAAAGTCTTCAGCCAATTGTCGCAGATTGCCTCGCACGTTCAATGCGTTGACATAGTTTGGATTGATCGAAATAGCTTTCTCAACGTCAGTGAGTGCCGTCGCATAATCGCCGCGAAAAAGCCTAATCACGGCACGATTCGTGTACACAACTTCTATGCCCTGGATTCGAGGTCCAAGCTCGATAGTTTTCGTGAAGTCTTGAAGAGCCGCATCGAAATCCTGCTGCGCAAAATAGATGCTTCCGCGAAGCCCGTACATTTGCGCGACCCTCGGAGCCTTCTGAATTGCCTTATTGATATCACCGAGCGCTTCGGTCAATTTGGCGTTCTGGAAATTTGCGGCGGCTCGGTCAAAGTACTCTTTCGCTGATCTCAGTTCTTGGGGGCGCACGACGGTCGGGAGTAACGCCAAGACTACGATCATTATGGAAGTGCGTTTCGTGATTTAAGTCTCCCAGCTATTTCAGCGCCTGATCCAGCGACGATCGATCGTCCAACATGATCCACTCAACAATCGATAGCGGCAGACTGCCATTTTTGATTAGGTCATCATGAAACTGGCCGAGGCGGAAATCTTTGCCTTTCGCGTCACGATACTTGCCGAGCAGCCGCATGATCTGCCACTTGCCGGTGATGTAAGTGATCTTCTGTGAAGGGCTCGCGGCAGCGCCGGCGGCTTCACCTTCCGCCGCTTCGCGATCAAGTCCGCCGGCTTCCATGAAATATTTCACCGCCTGCTCAAACGTCCAGCGCCCGGTGTGCAGGTTTACGTCGACGCCGATGCGCGCGGCGCGATAGCGCGTCAGTCGCAAGACCTGTCCCTGCGAAGGCGAATTGAACGGATACAATCCTTCGCGCGTCATCATCTCTTCGCCATACAGCGCCCAACCTTCGATGATGACGCCGTCGCCATGCTGGCGGCGAATCTCGTCCTTCAAATGATTTGCGATGGACAGTTGCAGAAAGTGGCCGGGGATTCCTTCGTGTCCGAGAATCGGCCTCGGGTCTTCAATCGCGGCGCGAATGTAGAAGTTGCCGCTCTTCGGATTGTAAGTGGGG
>DASYPX010000283.1:0-4980 GCA_036006125.1 Pyrinomonadaceae bacterium
TCGCTGAGTTGAGTGATTCAACTTGGCCAAGCGAACAAAGGCCAAAGTACGAAGACCAAAGTTCGCGTTTTCGAATCTGTGATTCGGAAACGCCGGGATTATTTCTGAGATTTCAAATGTCAAATTTGAGATCTCAAAAAAGCCCGCGAGAGAAGTCTCGCGGGCTTTTTCGTTCTCCTGCTACACTCGTCGGCGATAATTGATAGTTTTCAGATCTTGATGCTGAATGACGAGGAGGTGCTCAGTTATGCCGATCACAGAAATAAAGAATTACGTTGTTGCTTACTATGCCGGAGCGAAAAACCTGACCGGGCATCCTTACAGGGCGATTATTAGCTTGAGAGACGAGAATAATGCCCTGCTTGGCGCCGCCTATTTTCACCATAACGAAGAGAGCATGCCAAATACTGACACGCAAAAAGCGAGCGGCTTCATATCATGTCATTATCACGCGGCGGACTATCCACACGTGCTCGACCTCCTGCGTAACGAGAAACCGGTTTATCTCCAATTTGAAGTCACCGCGGGCAGAGTAGGCAGCATCAGAACCAACGCCGAACCCGTAGGCGAAGGCGAAACTTCTCAGTAGCCGTTAATACCGCCTTAGCGTCCGATGAGGCAAAGCTATTGCGACGCAGGTAATCGGCCGATCCTACCGCTAGCGCTGTCTTGAGGGTAAGATTTATGAACCCTCGGACAACTTGTTCCCAAGAACTGAAAGGCAGAGAACGATCATGGTCAAGGAAACGATCGATGGCACTTATCGGCAAACGAATCTGACAAACGAGTCAGCTGATTACCTCGTCAAGCGCGAGGAGGTGCGGCAGGCGGAAATTGAACTGATGAGAGCGCGCGAGCGCGTGGCTGAGCTGCGGCGAGCGCTGCCGAAAGGCGCCCACCTCGAGGATTATGAGTTTCTTGAAGGTCCCGCGTCTCTCAACGGTGGCGATGAGCCGGTTACGAAGGTTCGGCTGAGCGAATTGTTCACGGCACCGGACCGGGCGCTCGTGATCTATCACTTTATGTTTGGGAAGAAGCAGACCGTCGCCTGTCCAATGTGCACTGCGTGGATCGATGGCTACAACGGCGTCGCGCCTCACATCGCACAAAACGTTGACTTCGCGATCGTGGCGGCCGCCGATCCCGTAAAGTTGCGAGCGTACGCGCGCGAAAGAGGTTGGCACAAATTGCGTCTGCTTTCCGCCGGCGACAGCACGTTCAAATCGGATCTCGGCAGTGAAGACGAGGAAGGGAATCAGGATTCCCAGATTTCAGTCTTCACGAAAGAGAGTGACGGCACCGTAAGGCATTTCTACAGCGGTCATCCATGGTTGGATCCGAACATCAAAGAGCGCGGCATTGACGAGATGAGTCCGATTTGGAATATCCTCGATCTGACACCGCAGGGAAGAGGTAAGTTCTACACGTCGCTCGACTACGGCACGAAGGTGCAAATCGCGGGACGATAGTGTCAGAAGCCCGACCGTAAGTGAGGGCGCCTTTCAATATGAATACGCCGCGGATTAACGGCGGATTTGCACAGATAGAAAGAAAAATGATTCTGATCTGCGTTTATCCGCGCATCTGCGGCTTATTCTTGCCCTCCCTCACGGTCGGGCTTCTGACACCGCGACCCATTTGAAGGGCTAAAATTGCATTGTAGTATTCGCTAATGAAACTCACACGGCGGAAGTTTCTTGGAGGGCTTGCGACGACCTCCACAATCTTTTTGAGCGGCAGAAATGCGTCCGCAAACATCGAATCGCAGCCGGCCTCTACCAGAAAGTCGCGGCTCGCGCGGCCCAACATAATCTTCATTCTGGCCGACGATCTCGGTTGGGGCGATCTAAGCTCTTACGGCCGGCCAGACTATCGCACGCCCAATCTCGATCGTCTCGCTTCACAGGGTGTGAGGTTCACGGACGCGTATTCTGCTTCAGCAGTCTGCACGCCTACCCGTGTGGGATTCATTACCGGCCGATATCCGGCGCGACTCAAGATCGGATTAATCGAACCGCTGCCTGCTGACAATCGTTCTGTCGGTCTCGATCCAGATCATCCGACGATTGCATCTCTTGTTAAGTCGAATGGTTACAACACGGCGCTCGTCGGCAAATGGCACATGGGCTTTCGCCCGGAATGGGGACCGAATGCGCATGGCTTCGACGAGTTTTTTGGAATTCTGGCAGGCGCCGCGGACTATCATCTGCACAAAACCGGTCTCGGCGAGCCTGACCTTTACGAAAATCTCAAACCAGTTGACCGCCACGGTTATCTTACCGATCTGTTCACTGATCGGGCGGTCAGTTACATTCGTCGTCGTCGAACTGCACCGTTCTATTTAAGTCTTCATTACACAGCTCCGCATTGGCCTTGGCAGGATCGTCAAGGCGGCGAGCGCGTCAGTTTCACAAACAAGACTATCGAACCCGTTACGATGGGTGGCGGCGGCTCACTTAAGTTATACGCTGAGATGATGCGCATTTTGGACGAGAGTGTCGGTCGCGTGCTGAAAGCTGTAAGAGCTAAGGGCATTGATCGGAATACTCTAATTATCTTTACCAGCGACAATGGCGGCGAACGCTTCTCGTATGAATGGCCTTTCTCCGGAGGTAAGGGTGATTTGTTGGAAGGCGGCATTCGCGTGCCGGCAATAGCTCGCTGGCCGAGCGTCATTCCTGCCCATCGGGTTACTCATCAGATGGCGATCAGCATGGATTGGACGGCCACTATTCTGGCTGCGACGGGGACCAAACCTGCCGACGGTTATGCGTTAGATGGAATTGACCTGTTGCCGATAATCAGAGGAGCGAGTCCGGTTCAGGATCGCACATTCTTCTGGCGGATTTATGATCAGGATGCGGTGCGGCAAGGGAAATGGAAGTATTTTCGAAATGGCGATCGGCGCCGGCTCTTTGATTTGTCATTTGATCAGCACGAACAAGCGGATTTTGGTAAGAGGAACCCAGCCATGCTTGAGCGTCTTGTTGCCGAGTTTGATAAGTGGAATCGGCAAATGCTGCCTCGACTAGCGGATCGAACGTAGCTTGTAGAAATCTGTAAGGCTCGCGCGTAGTTCAAGACCGAGTCAGTCTCGGCAGCGGCTTTCTCACGCCCATCGATTTGGGTTTTGTTGCAGGCGGTTCGATGACGTAATCCGTCTCAACGCCGAGACTCGCGAGCGCCGCTTCCTTCAGCTTCGGATTCTTCACCCAATCCTTCGCGGAAACAAACGAGAGCTTGTCGTAGACGAGCACGATCGTGCCGAGCTTCAGAAGTTTGCTGGCTTCGCGAGCAGCAAACATTGGGATGCGAATGCACCCGTGGCTGGCGGGTTCGCTTGGAACGCTCCGGCTGCCGTGGATCGCGACGCCGCCGCTGATAAAGTTCGCATAATAAGTTCGTCCTAGCGACCCACTCTTCCAGCCAGTCTCTTTGTAGTAAACGAGAAATCGACCGCGCGGTGTGTAGGCAATGCTCTCCTGACCTTCGTCAGTGAAAGACTTGTTGTTGCCGGTTGAAGTCGGAAGGACTCTCACGCCACCGTCTTCTTGGACCACCATCAGCACCTGCCGGTCGAGATCGACTTCAACGTGTTCGTATCCGGTTTCGCGAGCGCGCGGCGATGCGCTCGCGCGAATCGCCTCAAGTTCATTCGCCGTAAGCTCACCCGTTACTTCGCGACCATTCCATTTCTGGAAAGCAATCACAGCGGATCGAGTGCCCGCGTCGAATACGCCGTTGACCGGGCTTGTCCAGTAGCCTCGCTCCGAAAGCAGCCGTTCCGCTTCCTTGATTTGTGCGATCCTTAGGCGCTCATTCCGCGGTTGCTGCGCCACTGCTACCGATGAAAGACAAATCAGAACTAGGCCGAATGTCTGAAAAACGTTCATGTTCGTTCTCTGACTAAAAGTCGTAACTTGCTGTATGCCATTGTAATAGCGGCTTGCGCCGCCGCCAAACAAAATGTGTGGCCGGGTCCCTCGGCATCTGTTAGAATCTTCTCGCCCATCTCACCATTCAACCCGTAAATGGTAAACGTGAATCGTAAATAGACTTCGCATCGTAGTCGGCAAAGGCTAAAGGCCAAAGCCCGAAATCAGTACTCGAAACTCGAAACTTCCTATGTGGTGTCCCCGATGCAAGAGCACGCGCATTCAGCGCGGCTACAAGAATTCCTCTCTCGTACTTCAGATGGCCGGCTTGCATGAGTTGCTTTGCAATAATTGCGGCCTCGAGTTTAAGGGATTCGATCCGCTCCGTAAGCTTGAGCGCAAGCCGGCGGCGCGACCAAAGGTCACCGCAAACACGCGCCGCTTTCCGCGCTACAAAGTGCATCTGCCCGCAACGATAGCGCTCGTCGAGCGCAACGCCCTGACCTGGGATGTGTCTTATTCAAAGCCGGCGCGCGGACACTGCGAGACGCTCAGCCAGGGCGGCATGGCGCTGTCGTTTGTCGGCAGCCGGCTGTCTGAACAGCAATTGAAGCGGCCCGGTTGTCCTTTGTACGTAACAGTGAATCTGAACAGTGAAGTGATCGCGGCGGTGTTGGCTACGGTTACGTGTGACCGCCTCGGCATGAACGGGCAGGCGACGTGGTTTGTGGGCGCGAAAATCACGCAGATGAGCGATGCAGACGCTGCCAGACTCGCGCAGTACCTCGAAAAGCGATCGCACGAGCAGCCGTTTCATGCCTTGACCTAAATTCTTAACACAATTTAGCCAACGTTATTATTCCGAAGCCCGCTCAGGGTACACTTGAGCGGGCTTTTCTTATCAAGTCGCTGATCGCATGGAATTCGGGAAATATTTTTGTTTGATGTCATACGCGACTATCGCGACCGCGGCGCTCGCACTGCTGGTAGCGGGCGGAGTTAACGTGTGGTTGGCGGGAGCATTGGCGATCGTGATGCTGGTCGCATGGAAGTTGGAACCGACGCGTTGGCAGTTGACGGAACGACTCGCGTTGGTCGTGATTCT
>DASYPX010000284.1:0-9256 GCA_036006125.1 Pyrinomonadaceae bacterium
GGAGATTGCTGCGGAAGATGGCGTGCTCACTGCTGCCTACAAATCGCGTGTGCCGGTTTTCTGTCCCGGCATCGCCGACAGCGGTATCGGCGTGGGCATCGCCGGCTCGCGTTTCGAAAAGAAGAACAACTTCACGTTCGATCTCGTGCAGGACGTGCTCGACCTGACGCAAATCGCTCTACGCGCGCGCGTGTCAGGCTTGATTAATCTTGGCGGCGGCATCTCGAAGAGTTTTAATCGACAGACTGAGATGGCGGCGAACATCTTCAAACAGCAGGTGCTGGGTCACAAATACGCGATTCAGATCGCCGCCGACGCGCCGCATCCCGGCGGCCGTTCAAGCGCGGTCGTGTTCGAAGAGTCTGAAGTTTACGGCAAGCTCGGACGGAACGCTTTGACTGCTTACGTAAACTGCGACGCCACCATCGCGCTGCCCATTATCATCACGGCACTTTCACAAACGGCAGCGAAGTACATGAAGGGCCGGCGGCGTCCCAACTTCACGTTCGCCGGAAAAGATTTGATTATCGAAGTGCCGTAGAAAGATTGATTCATTGAATCATTGGGTCATTGAGAGATTGAGTAATCCGCCGTCTTTCTCCGAATTATTGAGTCAATGAATCAATGGTCAACGACTCAATGCCTCAATTCCTATGTCTGAATCGCAGTCCCTGCCTATGAATTTCGGCGGCATCGCCGAAGAGGAATTCTCCAGTTTCGAAAATTCACGCGTGCTGGTTTGGCCGATCTCGTACGAAGGCACAGTCTCGTACGGCGGCGGCACCGGCCAGGGGGCGATGGCGGTCATCGACGCCTCGCGCAACATGGAGTTGTACGACGAAGAGACCGACGCCGAAGTTTACAAGCTGGGGATTCACACCGTGGACGAATCACCGTCGCTCGATCCCCCCGAGCGCATGATGAACTCGCTTTACGACCGCGCGAAAGAACTCGTCACGAGCGGTAAGTTCGTGACGATGATTGGCGGCGAACACTCGGTAAGCGCGCCCGTCATTCGCGCGCACGCCGAGCAGTATCCAAACATTTCCATTCTGCAAATCGACGCGCACGCAGATTTGCGGGACACCTACGACGGCACGCCTTACTCGCATGCTTCGATCATGGCTCGATGCGTCAAAGACCTGAAGATCCCTGCCGTTCAGGTCGGCATCCGCTCAATTTCCGCGGATGAGGCACGTGTCCTCGATCAGCTACCGACACGAATTTTCTGGGCAAAAGACATTGTTGGCCGTGACGATTGGTGGGATGACGCGGTCGATGGACTGACTGAAAATGTCTACCTGACGATTGACATCGACGGTCTTGATCCGTCGCTGGTTTCCGCAACGGGAACACCGGAACCAGGAGGACTCGGCTGGTACGAAACAGTCGGTTTGATTCGCACACTCGCGCGCAAGCGGAAAATCATCGGAATGGACTTGACCGAATACTCGTATGTCGAAGGACAGAGCGCGTCCGCATTCTTGTGCGCGAAACTCATTTACAAGACGCTGGCCTTCGTATTTGAGAAAGAGACAGCCAAGGTCCGAGGAATATAGGAAAGTGCAAAATGAAAATTAGAAATTGAAAATTTCACAATTTGTGGCTTCGGCGCTGTGAGCCGTTGCCACGACCGGCCGCATGCGCTCATAGAATTTGCACTTTTCAATTCCTAATTTTCAATGTGCACTGCTGTTTGTGCTTACGTGATTTTCCTCTTAAACACTTCTTTCAATCCTGTCTGCGCTTGTTCATGCGCATCGTAGACATTCGGACGCGACAACACCGCGCGATATTGCGTCAACGCCTCATTGCGCTTGCCGCTTAAATCCAATGCCTGCGCCGCGTACAGATGCGCCATCGTGGCCAAACCTTCCTGCGCACCTGCGACTTGCGCTGACGCGACAAATTCTTTCGCGGCGCGATCATAGAGCCCGGCGGTCATCAGAGCTTCGGCGTACTTGAAATGAATCAGATCGAGTGCCTTGCGGGTCGTCTCGGGAAGATTCTTATCCCGCAGCAGACCTTCAAACGTCGCGAATGCTTCGGTCTCTGCCGCGCTGGGCGCAGCGGCGTGATTCGATTCCCGTTCCAGCGCGGCTTGCGCCACCAACGCATCAGCCATCTCGAGTTTGTACAGGTAATTTCGTGGATACTTCGCACCCAGATCGCGCGCGATGGTGGCCGCTTCCGCAAAGCGCTTCTCGCGCGTGTACAGGAGAATCAGCAGGGTCTTTGCATCTTCCTTAACCCAGTTTCCTTCACGCGCGACGCGCTCGATAGTGGCGATGCCACGCTTCTTCGAACCGCGATGGCCGAGAAAACCGGCCGCGATCTTTTTCGGCAAAGGCAGTGCGCCAATGGTGTAATCGTACAAGCCAATTGTCATCTCAGCGTCGCGGTAATTCGGATCCAGCTTAATCACATCTCGATGTTTATCGACGGCATCGTTTCCATCTTTTAGTGCCGCGAAGTGACGGCGCTCAACGGTCTCTTCGAAGGAAGCCTTCAGTCCTTCAATCGCGCCGAAGAAATAAAGCGCCTCAGTATCGTTCGGATTCTGCTTTAGGCGAGCTTCAGTTAACTGACGTGCAGTGCGTGTGTAGGTACGAAACTGATCGACCAGCTTCGGATCCGCCTTGTCCTCATTCTCTGAATAGAACGAATCACTGTTGTAAAGCGAGGCTTGCAAACGCCGCGTTTGATACAGAGCTTCGATCAAAAGCGTGTCAGCGAGAAATTGTGGGCCGGCGGGATAATTCGGAAATGCGACCGCCATTTCTTTGAAGATCTTCCGCGCGCCTTCGTAATCCAGGTTGTAGAGCGCTTCCGAGCCGGAGATGCGCAACTGATCGAATTTTGCGCGATCCGGTTGGGTGAGCCATTGCGTGGCCGTGGTTTGCGCTTGGCCGAATCTCGGAAGCAATGAAATCAATCCAACGATAAGAATGAGAAATCTGAGCCTTATCATTTTGTTCCCCATGCCAAAACTTCAATCCTTGTTCCGCGCCCAGAAGCAGAGGCCAATGATCGCCGGAATCAGCGCAATGCCCAGCCACATACCAGGATCCGCGAGAGCCTTGTCGCCGGCGCGCGTGACTTCTTTGACCTGCCCGTAACTGATCGTGACTGAATCAGTAGTCTTCTTGTTCACCAACACGAACGAAGTATCTCCGATAATCGTGATGCGCCCTTTGGCCATACTCCCGTCCACGAACTTGACGTTAACGCTGGCGTCAGAGCCAATCCCGTTCACCGTTCGCTTCACCTTTGCGATGTGTTCAGAGTCGGCCTGCCCTTGCGCCGGGATGATTGTCACGACCGACAAGTTGATCATCAGTGCGCTAACTACACATATCAAAAGAGATCTCATCTTCGATTCTCAATGCTCTCTCAACCTGACTCTCAGACTAATCGAATAGAACAAGCGCGAGCACAATCAATGTGCCGACACCGGCCGCCGTGAACATGATGCTCATCCAGGGCTTGTGAAATAGGCCGAGTTTCTCTTTCTGTTTCGTAATGCGCGAGACTTCCGCATAAGCGATTGGCTTAGCCGTCCCTTTCGAGTTCGTGACCACAAATCGATCGAGTGCTACTCCGGTGATCCGACCATTCGCTGTCGATCCGTCTTTCAGCTTTACGTCGACCCGTTTGCCGAAACCGAGGCTCTGAATCTGCGTCCACGCCTCACGTTCCGCGACCGCTGCGGTTCCGTCCGTTGAAGGTTTCGGCTCTTCTGCTGCGCCCCTGGTCTGTGCGGCAATTGCCGCCGTATAAAGCAGACAGAAAAGAAATACGACTACTGTGGCTAACAACTGCCTCTCCATTTCTGTCGGGTCTCAATTCACGAAAAGCTCTCCACGTACTTCACACCACTGCCGGTGTTGAAAATCACGACTTGCTCATTCGCTTTCACCAAGCCATCCGCCAAGAGTTTTTTCAATGCAGGCAAACACGCCGCGCCTTCAGGCGCGCAGAAGATTCCTTCGGCAGAACCGATCTCTTTCGTCGCATCGATTAACTCATCGTCCGTCACCGCCACCGCTGTCCCTCCTGACGCACGTAGCGCATCCAGGATCAGAAAGTCGCCAATCGCCTTCGGCACGCGCAGTCCCGATGCCGTCGTGTGCGCGTTTGGAAACTCCGCGGCAAACCGTTCTCCTGTCTCGAACGCCGTCACGACCGGCGCACAGCCGGACGCTTGCACGGTCACCATGCGGGGACGCTTTGTACCAATCCAACCCATCTGCTCCATCTCATCAAACGCTTTCCACATACCGATTAGTCCGGTCCCGCCGCCGGTCGGATAAATGATGACGTCGGGTAACTGCCAATCGAATTGCTCAGCCAGCTCGTAGCCCATCGTTTTCTTGCCTTCAATTCGATACGGCTCTTTCAAAGTCGAAACATCGAACCAACCTTCGGCGTCTTTGCGCCGTCCGACTTCAGCGCCGCAATCGGTAATCAGGCCATCCATCAAAGTAACGTGCGCGCCTGTCTGTTCGCATTCGATGACGTTCGCGCGCGGCGTGTCGTTCGGCATGAAGATGTGCGCTTCCATTCCCGCGCGGGCCGCGTATGCGGCCAACGCACCGGCCGCGTTACCCGCCGAGGGCACCGCCAGTTTCTGCACGCCCAACTCCTTGGCCATCGAAACCGCTGCCGTCATGCCCCGAGCTTTGAAACTCTGCGTCGGATTCTGTCCCTCGTCCTTGATGAAGAGCTGCGACATTCCGAGCGACGCGCCAAGTCGCGACGCGTGCACGAGCGGCGTGAATCCTTCGCCCAACGTGACTACATTGTCCTCTCCGTCGACCGGAAGCACTTCGCGGTAGCGCCACAAATCGGGCTCGCGGCCGATCAGACTCTCTTTCGTCAGAGACTTCGAGGCGCGCGCTAAATCGTATCGAACCAAAAGAGGCTTTCCGCATTGCGTGCAAAGGTTGTGCAACCTTCGTGCCTCGTGCCGCACACCGCACGCGCCGCATTCAAGATGAGTAACATTCATGTTTTCTCCAAACGATCCTTTCTATTAATTTGCGCCGACATGATAACGGGTGGCGAAGAATCCGTCAGGTGGCGGCGGAATCCTGCGTCTCGCGACGTGCAGTTTCCAAGCGCAGCAGTTAATCTGTTTCCACCACAACCAGACAGGAGACATTAATGCCAAATCGCACCGCGGTAATCGAAACGAACAAAGGCACGATCAAATTTGAGTTGCTGGAGGAAGACGCACCAAAGACAACGGAGAACTTCCGCTTGCTCGCCGAAAAGGGTTATTACGACGGAGTGATTTTTCACCGTGTGATCAATGGCTTCATGATTCAGGGCGGAGATCCGACCGGGACGGGAAGAGGTGGCGCTTCGGCTTGGGGCGGGCGTTTCGCTGACGAAATCAATTCGACGTCAGAAGTTTACCAGCGCGGCTACAAAGCCGGGACGGTCGCGATGGCCAATGCCGGACCGAACACGAACGGCTCACAATTCTTCATCATGCACGTCGATTACCCGCTACCGCCGAGCTACACCATTTTTGGACGTGTGACCGAAGGACAGGATGTGGTGAACTCCATCGCGACTTCCAAAACCGATCACAGTGACCGGCCACGCGACGAAGTGAAGATGGAGAAAGTCACGATTGAATAATTCTCAATTTTGAATTCTGAATTTTGAATTCTTGATCGTTTCCGTAACGAAGTCCTTCGCCGTCGCGACCGCCTGCTTCAGTTCGTCGCCTCTTGCCAGGCCACAGGCGATCGCCGATGACAGCAGGCAACCGGTGCCACGAACATTCGGCGCATCGATCCACTCGCTGCGAAAAACAGTGACTTGACCGCCGTCATCCAAAACATCGATAGCCTGGTTGGGGCCCTCTCTCACGCTCGGGCTACTTCCTCGTTCTGACCTGTGACCTCTGAGCCCTGACCTCTCGCCACGCAGGTGACCTCCCTTAATCAGAACGGCGTGCGCGCCAAGTTCACGAATACGTGCTGCCGCCTGACGCATCTCTTCCTCTTCATGAATGTTCATGCCCGAAAGTTTTTCCGCTTCCGAAATGTTGGGCGTGACGACTCTGGCCAGCGGCAGGAGTTCGGTCACGAAAACCTCGAAAGCTTCGTCAGACATTAGCTTTCCGCCGCTGGTCGATTCCATCACTGGATCGATCACTGGCCTCGGCAATTTCAGTACACCGATCAGGCGCGCCACTTCATGAACGACTTCCGCGGTCGGCAACATTCCGATCTTTTCCGCCAGAATAGCGTGTTCGCTTGCAATCGGTTCGACCTGCGCGCGTACAGACTCTGCCGACTGATGAAGTGCGCCGGAATACTTTCCAGAATTCTGAAATGTAATTGAGGTGATCGCTGCGACAGCTTTGCAGCCGACCGCTTGAATCGCGAGAATGTCAGCCACGATTCCCGCCCCGCCCGACGGGTCGAATCCGGCAATCGTGAGAACGATTGGCCGCGGTTGATGAAGTTCGCCAGTCACCTACTTGAATTTGATCAGCCGATTCGCAAAATCGACCACACGCGGGTTTTTCTTGCCGGTGGCAGATACCTCAAGGCCTTCGTGTCTTAAGTTCAGGGTCTGTTGCGCGACGCCGCCCGGCAGCTTTGGGTTGAAAGTCCCATTGTCTTTGACAACGCGCCAGTAAGGCGTGACTCCGTTTGCGGTCTTGCTCACGATCTTCCTCAGCCGCTTCCGCGGCAATGCGCACAAAGATTCCCGTCGTCAGTGGGCACGTTACGTCTGCGTTGAAATCAGAAGCAAGCTTCCGTCGCAATTCGCTCACGGTCGCCAACTTACCTTTCGGAATTCTGCGAATCAGTTCATCAACCAGTTTTGCCGTGGGTATGAGCATCGATCCTTTGCCGAACCGAGCCATTTTCGGAGGGACGGGGACGACCTTCGGCTCCTGCGGTTTCTCCAACTTTGCGCGCCAGGGGTTGCGGCTGGTGAATTCAGTTTTCATTCCGATGGGCCCTTCTGATTTCTGCTGCCACGTTTTGCAACTGCTTCGGTTTGCTGAAGAGGGTAATTCCAGCAATGCCTCGCGCACCAGCATTCAGACATTGCGCGAAATTATCAATTACGACGCCGCCCAGCGCCAGCACAGGAAAATCGGCCAACTCGCGAGTTACATTCTCTAGTTCGGCGAGTCCAACCGGCGCGCCGAACTCGCGTTTCGACACTGTATCGAAAACCGGTCCGAAAACAATGAAATCGGCGCCCGCTTGTTTTGCTGTGCGCGCTTCGTCATACGAGTGCGTGGACACACCAATCAGCAGATCGCCGCTAAACGTTCTGCGAATCGCCGCAGCATCAATAGACTGCGTTGTCAGATGAACACCGTGCGCACCTGCACCGGCAGCAACGTCTGCCCGATCGTTTACCAGTACCAGCGTCGCACTGCCTTGCGTAAGCGCCACGGCTTGTCGCGCCAGCTCGAACAACACGCGGGCCGACAGACGCTTCTCTCTGAGTTGAATTAAATCAATTCCGGCAGCGGCCGCCGCCGACACTTGATCGATAATTTGCCGGAACTCGAGGCTGTCCGGCGTCGTGGCTTCAGTGGTTGCGCCGCGGGTAATCAGACAAAGGATCGGTTTTGATTGGCCGAACTTCATTGGGCGGCATCGGCGGAACTCGCGATGCTCTTGAGCTTTCCACAGGCGAAGCCTCGCCGTCCAGCGCGCGCACGGTGCGGCGGAAATTGATTATTTCCCAAGCGCCCATCACGATGTTCAAAATGCCTAATCCTGAGACGGCACCGCGCACCCACCCCGATGCGACAAATCGCTGCAGCCCATACCCAGTCTTATGCGCCGCCAACAGCAGAAAATAGTTGTTCCCCCAATCGCTCAGGCCAAGCCATCCGTGCGGCACCCACGGCAATACCGTAAGCACTAGACCGATTTCCAGGCAGAGGATTATGTAGAAGACTACCGACAGTCTTGAAGACATCATTAGCTCCTCAGACGGCGCGGTAACGAAAAGTGGGTTGCTATCGAAAGCTTTCGGTTAAAGTGTCGCGGAGCTAATTCACCATTTCGGTTTGTTCGGCTTTTCGCGCGCTGCGAATTTTTTCGCCTAGCCGCGCTTTCAACATCTTCAACCGCTCGTTCACGTTCCGATACGAAACGTTAGCTCCGTAAACCTCAGTAAAACTTTCGAGCGCGTGGTCCAAATCTCCGGCCTGCTCGTACGCTGCGCCAAGTTCATACATCAGCGCGATCCGCTCGTCGTCCGAAATGTTCGGGACGTTAAGGCCTTTGGTCAACCACTTTACTGCCACTTCCGGCACGCCTGTCTGCATGAAACAATGTCCCAGAAGGTTGCAACATTGCAAGTAGCGCGCACTGCCGTCGCCCGGCGCGGCAAGACTTGCGGCTATCTGAAATTCTTCAAGCGCATCCTCGAACAGATCCATTTCTTTGTACGCAAGTCCGAGATTGAAGTGCGTTTCATAATCGCCATCGGCTGCGGCTTGGCCGTCCGCTTCGCTGGAAGCGCGATATTCTTCAAAGATCTCCGCCAATCCGGCATCGATACCAAGCGCCGCGCTCGAGCCACCATGCGGGTCAGCAGTCGCGGGAACGGTAATGACTACTTCTGGCACCGGCGTCTCACTTACCAGGGGCACCTCAAAGTTCGCATCAAATGTGATTGCGCCATCCTCGATGGTTGCAGGCGAGGGCGTCTCGTCAACTTCGCCCGATTGCAGCCTTTGAATCCGGGAACGGCGCGCATCTATTTCTGGATGGTCGCCGCACTGTTGCTGTAACAAATCCAGCGTGTCAATCGCAATATCGATGTATCCCTGAGCAATGTAAAAATCGACACTCTCAAGTTCGGGCCGCAACACAGCAACGAAGCGCGTCTCTTCATCGTCGGTTTCGGCTGGCTTTTCAATTCCATTTGATGGAAGCTCTTGCGCAACTATCGATTCGAACGTGAATCCTGTTTCCAGGTTAGCTTTAGCCGGAACGGTTGATTGCTCGGATTCGTCGATGACGGAATTGAATTCGAAGTTCGCTTCTGCCACGGGAGGAGCTACTTCATCCGAGTTGTAAACAAATTCGTTTGTCGTCACAGCATCGACAGCCGGATCTTCCGCATGCCCAAACTGTGGCAGGTCTTCGCCGGCCGCATCTTCTTCCGGCCCGCCCAGTTCGTTCAATCGTGCAAGATATAGTGCATGTGACGGTTCCAAACGTGTCAGCTGTGTGAGCGCGTATCGCTCGTCCGC
>DASYPX010000285.1:0-7363 GCA_036006125.1 Pyrinomonadaceae bacterium
TTTGTTTGCGCGTCCTGATCGCGCAACAGCCGCTCGGTTTCTGCGCGAGTATCGAAACGAATCGGGTACACAATTACGCCGAGTTCGTCCAGGTTCTTGAGAGTACCCTCGAACGTGGCCGAATCGCTGTGCCAATCAACGCCGTCAGTGAAGATGACGATCGCGCGGCGGCCAGTGATCGGTCGCAAGCTGTTGAGTCCGCGCTCAAACGCGTCGTACACCTTTGTGCCTTCGCCCGAAGTCGTCCTGGAAATTACGCTGCGCAGCAACGCTTTGTCAGAAGTGAAGTCGTTTAAATCACGCACGGTGTCGTCAAACGAAATCACTTTCACTTTGTCGTTCGTGTTGAGCTGCTCAACGAAGGTTACGGCCGCACGTTGAATCATTGAAAGCTTCTCTTTTGTGCTGGCGCTTGTGTCGAGCAGAAGTACAACATGAAAGGGTGCGTTTACCGTCGCGAGAAAGGCGATCTCCTGCGGCACGCCGTCTTCGTTAAGTTTGAATTCTTCTTTGGTTAGGTCGGCAATGTAGTTGCCGCTGCGCGAGCTGGCAATCACGGGCACCGTGACTAAATCGGTATCAGTTTTAAGCGTCTCGACATCCTGATCGGGAGGAGTAGGCTCAGGCGTTGGCTCCTTCTGCTGAACCGGAACAGGCTTCTGCGGCGGTGGATTTCTCGCGGGCTGTCGTCTTGATTGCGCAGTCGCTGACGCAAAGACACTCAAAGCCAGAACTAGAATGAGAATATTTTTCAAGCGATGCCTTCGGTCTGTCGCGGTTGATGAGCCAACAACTGGTGAATCACTTGTGGAGAGACGATTCGCATTTTAGACGCGTTCGCTTGCGAAACCAACCTTGCTCGTCTCTCACTGCCCAATTAGAATCGCCCAGTACGTTTCGCGCTGCCTGCCAATAATGGATTTCCTTCACAACTCGCTCGACCTCATCGAACATTACATGCTGATGTACGGTTATTGGGCCGTTTTCTTCGGCGTGATGCTGGAAAACGCGGGCCTGCCGATACCCGGTGAGACGATTCTTCTGGTGGGTGGCTACTTTGCCGCGAGTCACTCAGACGAGTTCAACCTGTTCCGCGTAATGGCGACCGCGGCGATTGGTGCGGTGGTTGGCGACAATATTGGCTTCGCGATCGGTCATCACTATGGTCGAGGTTTTCTGCTGCGGATTGGCCGCTTCTTTTTCCTTACGCCGAAGCGGTTTGAGCAAATGGAGAATTTCTTTGAGCGGCATGGTAACAAGACGATTCTCGTTGCGCGGTTCATCACCGGACTGAGAGTCTTCGCAGCGCTGCTGGCCGGCGCGTCGCGCAAGATGCCCTGGCGTGTGTTTCTTGCCTATAACGTAGCCGGCGCAATGCTTTGGGCAATTGTGATCACGTTGCTGGGTTACTTGTTCGGCCAGAGTCTGCCGCTGCTCGTGAAATGGGTCGGTCGAACGGGAACAATTCTCCTGATTTCGTTCGTAGTGGTCACCGTAGTCGTTTGGAAAATCAGGCGACACCGGCGAGACAAATAATCGATGGCGGATACAGCTACAGGCGGCGAGGGAATTGGTCGCACGATCCTGATCACTCCACGTCTGGCCGAAATCGAAGCGGTGTTGCGAGATCACGGGCTGGACGTGATGACGTGCCCGCCACTCGCAATTCAGCCGCCTCAGAGCTTTGCCGCGCTTGATGAAGCAATTGAGAACTTGTTTGGTTATGACTGGTTGATCTTCATTAACGAAGATGCGGCGCGCTTTTTTCTGGAACGAATGATCAGGCCAGGGCATGATGTTAGCGAGCTCGATTCGTTGCGCGTTTGCGCCATTGGTGAACGGACAGCCGTCGCTCTCGAACAATCACAGGTGCACGTCGATGTGATCGCTAAGCACGTCACAGCGCGGCCGGTTGTCGAACAGATTGCCAACTACACAGGTGGACGCGAATCTCTCAGGCGCCTTAACTTTTTGATTCCCCAGGCGTCGATCGGTCGCGAGTATCGGAAAAATGAATTCGAAGCTGCCGACGCACGCGCTGATGTGGTAATCGCTTACCAAACTGTTGGAACCCATGATGCAACACGACTCTCTGTGCTGCAGAGCCTTCTACTTACGGGAAGTGTCGATGCGGTCGCCTTTGCTGACCAGCGTGACGTGTGGGATTTTGCGCGAGTCTTCGATGCGCACGACTTGGGTCGATTGCTAAAAAACCTCACCGTGTTCGTCATCGATCAGCAAGCTGCAATTATGGCCGCCCAACTCGGCGTCACATCGATGATCTCTGAATGGTCGTCGCAAAAGGGGATGCTCGAAGCGCTAATCAAGCGATTCTCGATCTGAACTGCGTCACGACCCGCAACTTTCTGCGCTGTGCTACACTCAAAATTGATGAAGGGTCGCGTTCTTATCATCGACAACGACAGCGATTACTCGCAGCGGCTTCGCGAGCAGTTGCGGGCTCTCGGCTATGAAGTTCTCGCCGAGCAAAACAGCGCGTCCGGCGTGAGGGCGGCGGAAACGTTTGCACCGTCGGTAATCATCACGGACACGCTGCCGAGCGGACGCGACGCCTTTCGAGCACTTCGAGAAATTCGTACTAGTCAGCCACACACGCCCATCATTCTGGCGGGAGAGCAAAGTTCAGTTGAAACAGCTCTGCGCGCAATCCAGGAAGAAGGCGCCTATCACTATTTTGACAAACCTCTCGATATTGAAAAGCTGAACGTCGTCCTTGAGCGGGCGGTCGAATTGGCCGAAGCGCGGCGTGAGAACGAATTGTTGCGGCGGCAGTTGCGCGACCGCGGCGCTTTCGGTGAGCTGGTAGGCAGTTCCGACGCCATGCAGCAGGTATATCGCCTGATCGAACAGGTGGCAACGTCGTCAGCTTCGGTGCTGATTACCGGTGAATCCGGAACGGGCAAGGAATTGGTTGCGCGCACGATTCACGCCCTGAGTTCGCGACGTGATGGACCGTTCCTTGCGATCAATTGCTCGGCCATTCCCGACACGCTGATGGAGTCGGAGCTGTTTGGCCACGAAAAAGGCGCCTTCACGGGAGCCGTCGCGCGGCGGCACGGATGTTTCGAGCTCGCGAACACGGGAACGCTGCTACTGGATGAGGTTGCCGAAATGCCCTCACTCCTGCAGGCAAAACTGCTGCGCGTGATCGAAGAGCGAGTGGTGCATCGGCTCGGCAGTCGCAAAGAAATTGCGGTTGACGTGCGACTTCTTGCCGCGACGAATCGCGATCCGCAAACGGCGGTGCGCGACCGCACGCTGCGCGAGGATCTTTTGTACCGCTTGAACGTCATTACTATTCATCTGCCTCTGCTCGCCGATCGCCTGGAGGATTTGCCTTTGCTCGCGCAACATCTCGTCACGACGTTGGCTGCGAAACATGATCGGCCCGCCCGATTCATCAGTCCCGCGGCGCTTGATGCATTGCGGTTTCATTCATGGCCTGGCAATGTGCGCGAGTTGCGCAATGTGATTGAGCGCGCGGTCGTGATTTGCTCGGGTGAACAAATTGAGCGGCATCACTTCGCCCCCTATCCATTTGATCAGCGCCAGCGGCTGCGGGCCGAGGACACGATAAGTTTCCCGGTCGGCGCCCCGCTCGAGGAAATCGAGCGCCAGATGATTCTGCGCACGCTCGACAAGACGGGCAATAACAAGACGCGGGCGGCGGAACTACTGGGCATCAGTCTCAAGACTTTGCATAACAAACTGAACGCGTACCGCGCCAAGGGACTTCTGCACGAATAGAGCAATGACGCGTGTCCTGCTCTTTTTCATAGACGGCCTGGGCATCGGCACGCGCGGTTCGCACAATCCACTGGATGGATTGGAAGCTGCGGCGCCCCTCGCGCATTTTTGGGGCGAGAAGTCAGAGATTCCATTTGACGGTGTCCTGGTGGAAACCGACCCTCGACTTGGCGTCGAGGGGCGGCCGCAAAGCGCATCCGGCCAGACGACGATCTTGACGGGCATCAACGCGCCGGCAACGGTCGGTTATCACAAGCAGGGCTTTCCGAACCGCGCGCTGCTCGATGTTATCAACGAACACTCAATCTTCCGGCAACTAAAAGAGGCCGGCGTCGCGCCGATCACGTTCGCGAACACCTACACCGAGAGGTTCTTTGAAACGCGGCCGCGATGGATCTCTGCCACGACGGCGGCGGTTGAAGCAGCTGGTTTGCAATTCAACAGAATCGAAGATTTAAAGGCGGCACGTGCGGTTTATCAGGACTTCACGAACCAGATGTTGATTGAACGTGGCGAGCAAGTTGAGCCGCGCACCGCTGAAGAAGCTGGCGACGTGCTCGCTTCAATTTCCGCGAATCACCGCTTCACCCTGTACGAATACTTCATTACCGATAAAGTCGGGCACGCGCAGGACAGGGAAGCCGCTCGTTCCGTCTTGCAGAACCTTGCGCGAATGATTCGTCGCGTTCTGGCGAACCTCGATCTGAACTCAACTGTAATGATGCTCACGAGCGATCACGGAAACATCGAGGACCTTTCGACGCGGAGCCACACGCTCAACGCGGTGCCGACGATAATTTGGGGCGCAGGTAGCCAGCAGGTCGCGAATCGAATATCATCGCTCGCCGACATCACTCCCGCGATTGTTTCGTTGCTGACGCGCGACGCTTAATTGCCGCAACACCGGATGTCTGCCGATCTCAAGAACGATCCACGCGAAATCTTCGGGTGGATCGTTTACGATTGGGCGAACTCCGGTTTCTACACTACCGTCGTCGCGGCCCTGTTCGGTGACTACTTAACACGACTGGCGCAGGCCCAACTGGGCGACAACGGCGTCATCCTCTCGATTGGGCCCTTTCTTCTCACCGCCAAATCGCTCGCGCCGTTCACCATTGGAACGTCGGTGTTTCTGCAAGTATTTCTGCTGCCCGTGCTGGGTGCGCTCGGTGACTACTCCATTCTGAAAAAGAAGTTGATGCTGCTCTTT
Source organism: Pyrinomonadaceae bacterium (assembly GCA_036006125.1). Lineage (GTDB taxonomy): Bacteria > Acidobacteriota > Blastocatellia > Pyrinomonadales > Pyrinomonadaceae > UBA11740. Next base: position 4,979 of record DASYPX010000285.1, read on the forward strand.
TGTTATGGCGGAGCAGCCGCGACGTGTCTGCTCTTTTTCCTTGCCACCGGACGGCACATCTTCGGAGCGGCGGTATTTGTGATTGCCAACGTGTGCTTCGGCGCAAGCATCGTCTTCTATAATTCGTTCCTGCCGGACATCGCCACAGAAGATCAACGCGACAAAGTTTCCAGCCGCGGTTATGCCTGGGGTTACATGGGAGGCGGGTTGTTGCTGGCGGTAAATCTTGCGCTTGTGTTTCTGGCTGAGCGAATCGGAATCTCGACCGCAATGGCCGTGCGCTTGTCTTTGTTGTCGGCAGGAATCTGGTGGGGCGGCTTTGCGATCATCACATTCCAACGCCTGCGAACTCGACCAGCGACGCGCTCGTTGCCGGCCGACAAAAATTATGTGACCGCGGCGCTCACTGAGCTGGGATCGACGTTCAAAGAATTGCGGCGCCTACGTGAAACCTTCAAGTACTTGATTGGTTATCTTTTTTACAACGACGGAATTCAGACAGTCATTTCGGTCTCAGGCGTGTTTCTTGGGCAGGAATTATTTGCGGCGCGTGGCCTGGAGACCCCGCCGGCGTTCTTGCTGGGAATCCTTCTCACAGTTCAGTTCATTGCCTTTTTCGGTGCGTTGGGATTCGAACGCCTGGCGCGCGTTATTGGAACGAAACGGGCGATCCTGGTTTCCCTGGTCGGCTGGCTCGGCGTCGTCACGTATTCTTACGCGTTCCTGCACAAGGTTTCGGAAGCGTGGGTGCTCGCTGTTTTCATCGCGCTGGTTCTTGGAGGATCACAAGCGTTGTCTCGTTCCTTGTTTTCGCAGATGGTTCCGCGTGGTCGGGAATCTTCATTCTTTGGCCTCTACGAAATCTCTGAACGTGGAACGTCGTGGCTCGGGCCGATTGTCTTTGCTGAAGTCGTTGCTTACACGGACTCGTATCGACAGGCCATACTTTCACTAATCGTATTCTTCGTCATTGGGACGATCATATTGCTTCTCACAGATACGACACGCGCCATTCACGATTCGGGGAATCTGTTACCCGAAGAAGCTGCGACAAAAAGCTGAAGGCCTCATCCCGCCTTTCGCGCTCGAGCTCCGTCCTGTTCCAGACACGCTCGAGAACAATAATCATTCATATTCGCATGCAGCGCGCGGCCCTCAGGAATCCATGTGTCGCATGCTGCGCATTTTACGAGTCTTTCACCTGCGCTACGAGAAGGTGGTTTTGGATGAGGCTGTTGAAAATAGCGAACGGCTTGAACGAATTGCCCAATTAGTTTGAGGTACGGCCGGAGCGCTCGGTACACCAGCAGGGCGAGGATGATGAGTAATCCGAGAATTAAGACGACTTTAAGCAAAGGTCCTGGATGCAGCAGCGTGGAGCGGAACTTACGGCAAATCGTCCTTTCGCCGGCGCGGGTAGGGATCTGTCGTCCGCCGTCGTGACGGGGAATTTGGCGCGCGACGATCGATGCTGCCCGGCGGAAGCGTCTTACCGTGTACCGCTTCGGTGAGAATTCGTGTGATCTCCTGCGAAAGCGTCCGATGCTCAGCGGCTGCTTTTCGGCGCAGAGACTCTTTGAGGTCGTTGGGTACGTAAGCTCCGATGAAGACGCCTTTGCGATTCGCCATTTTTTCTTTTCAGCTCCTTTAGGGGGTTAATGGAACGTTGGAAACCGCACTAAAGCTTCGATGAGAATTTAAGGGCCGCGCAATGAGAGCAAGTCTGTAAGCCGAATTTTGTCCCCCGATTTAATCGGAGTAGCGATCATTCCTCTAGCCCAACCGTTACCGATTGGATCAAGCGACCTACCCGAAGGCTTCGAGCGGGCAGCTCTTTTGAAATCTCAAATCTGAGATCTCATGCCTTCCTATTTGGTCTTGCACCGCGAGGAGTTTGCCTGGCCGCGCATGTCGCCACGCGCGCCGGTGCGCTCTTACTTTTGAAATCTCAAATTTCAAATTTGAAATCTCAATAGCCCTTGCGGGCCGCACCGTTTCACCCATCACCTGGTTTGAATCTGAGATCTCAATCCGAAATCTCAAAACAAACCGAGGCTGGTTTGTTTTCTGTTGCACTTGTCGTCGCCGCGTTTCTCCTCTGAAATTTCAAATTTGAAATCCGAGATTTGAAAACGGCGCCCCGCCGTTAGCGGGCTCGCTGCCCTACGGTGTTCGGACTTTCCTCTCCATCGTCTCAGATCTCAAATTTGAGATTTGAAATCCAAAAACGAAGCAGCGACCGCCCGACTTGCTCTCTTGCAAGGCCGAAAGGATTATAGCAAACCATTGTTCAACACGACAGCGCGTTTGTCGTCAGTCCGGGTTTCCTGGATCGCGGATTTACTTAGAAGAAATAGCCCAATCCCACACGCAGATGGTGCAAGG
>DASYPX010000286.1:0-49749 GCA_036006125.1 Pyrinomonadaceae bacterium
CGGTCTCGGAAACGCATTGACTTTTCCGCTGCTAAACGGCTGCACATCTGTGCTGTGCCGCGAAAAACCAGGTCCTGACGTGGTCGCAAGAGTTTTTTGCGAACACCGTCCCACAATCTTTTTTGGCGTGCCGGTCGTGTATCGCATGCTACTCGAGCATCATCGAAATGTTTCACCGCTCGACACATCGAGTCTGCGTTTTTGCGTGTCAGCGGGCGAAGCGTTGCCCGCGCAGCTGGGTGAAGACTGGCAGAAAACTTTTGGCGTCGAAGTGCTTGACGGTATCGGTTCGACTGAGATGCTGCACATGTGGATGTCTAATCACAGTGGTGATGTGCGTTACGGTAGTAGCGGCAAGCTACTGAATGGTTACGAAGCAAAGTTAGTTGATCACGAAGGCGCTCCGGTTCCCGACGGCACAGAAGGCAATCTTTGGATTCGCGGCGGCAGCGCGGCAAGTCGATACTGGCAGCGGCCAGAGACCTCAGCGCAGACGTTCGTCGAAGGGTGGGTACGCACCGGCGATCTTTATCGTTGCGACGAGCAAGGTTTCTGGTGGCACGAGGGTCGCAGCGACGATTGCTTCAAACCAACTGGGCAATGGGTTTCGCCGGTTGAAGTCGAAGGGGTGCTGGTGAAGTGCGACAAGATTCGTGCTGCCGCAGTGGTTGAGGGATTCGACAAAGATGGTTTGTCGTCGGTCTGTGCGTTCGCGGTGCGCGCGAATGATAGCGAAAGTGAAGAGGCCATCGAACAATCTTTGCGAGCGCTCTGCGAGACATCACTGCCGCGATTTAAGCAACCGCGTCGCTACATATTCGTTTCGGAACTGCCGTACACTGCGACCGGGAAGGTTCAGCGGTACAAACTTCGAGAGAAACTTAGAGCAGAAACCCGACCGTCAGGGAGGGTGCAGTATCCTTAGTTTAGGTCGGGTTTGCGCATGAGCATCATTATGGAAAAGAGCATCCAGGAAACCTACGCGCCGAACATGGCTTGCTTCGGTTGTGGGCCCGCAAACGAAAAGGGTCTGCACATTCGCAGCTTTCCACAAGGTGACGAAGTTGTCGCGACGTTCAATCCGGAAACTTATCAGGAAGCGTTTCCCGGAATGTTGAGCGGCGGGATTATCGGTACCCTGCTCGACTGTCATTGCAACTGGACCGGCGCTTATCACCTGATGAAACGGTCGGGGCTTGACCATCCACCCTGCACCGTTACAGCTGAGTATGCGATTACATTGCTTCGGCCAACGCCGACCGATCAGCCTGTCGAGTTACGCGCACGGGTGGTTGAATCAAAAGAAGATCGGGCGATTGTGGAAGGCGAGTTAATCGCGCATGGCAAAGTTACTGCGACCTGTCATGGAATGTTCGTCGCGGTGAAGCCCGAGCATCCTGCGTACCATCGTTGGTAACATGACCATCACCACAATTTTCTTTGACATCGGCGGTGTCCTGCTTACCGATGGATGGGGTCACGTTTCGCGGCGCGCGGCAGCGGACAAATTTGGCCTCGATTGGGAGGAATACTCCGAGCGCCATGAAAAAGTCGCGCACGCGATCGAAACCAAAGGGTTATCGCTGGACGAGTATCTCAAACGCACGATTTTCTATCGGCCACGTTCATTCAGTCACGAAGAGTTTCGCGATTACATCTTTGCCCAATCAAAGCCCCATCCCGAGACCATTGAAATCGCCAGACAGTTGGCTGCTTCGCAGAAGTATTTCATGGCGACCATTAATAACGAGATTTTCGAACTGAATGTCTTTCGCCTGAGCGCGTTCGGCCTACGAAACATCTTTCCGGTTTTTTTCAGTTCGTGTTTTCTGGGGATTCGCAAACCGGATGAGGCGATTTATCGACTGGCGTTGCAGGTGACGCAGCGTGACGCGGCCGAATGCCTGTTTGTCGATGATCGAGAAGTGAACCTGGAATGTCCGCGAGAGATGGGTTTGCAAACAATCCTTTGCGAGAGCGCGTCGCAATTGAAAGACGCACTGCAACAACACGCAATCGAGCTTTCAGTTTGACACAATTCTTTTCTTGTTCCCGTCCTTGTCCACCGCGACATAAATGACTTCAGCTTCAGTTACACGGGCCTTCTGACCGGGCTCGCCATATCGTTCCGCTTCGACCACTACGCGCGTCGTGATTGAAGTGGTACCGATCTTCACCGTTTCTGAATAAAAACTGACCAGGTCGCCAACGAATACCGGTTGATGAAAAATCACCTCCCGCATAGCGACCGTGACGAAGCGATCCATGCCGGTGCGGCGATGCGCTTCAATCGCGCCGGCCATGTCGATGTAGCTGAGAATTACGCCGCCAAAGATTGTGCCTTGCGAGTTAGTGTCACGCGGCAGCATCGTGATGCGAATCGCCGGATCTGCATTCATGTTGTGATAGTAAATCGGGAGTCGTGAATCGTAAATGGAAGGCGCACGATGTGCTTGTCTTATTCACACCTCGCTTCAGCGAGGTGTTGACGGTAGATAAGATCAAATGAGCCGTTTTAACGGCTTGATTTCAAAAACTGTTGAAACGGTTGGTTACCGTATCGCCGTTGATCCCACCTCGCTGAAGCGAGGTGTAATGAAAGGATAAAAAAACGCAGTACCCCTGAACGTTTCGGTCGGAACTAAATGTAGCCTCAGGTGTCTAAGCTGACAAATCGGACGAAAGAAGGTCCTTACTCATGTTCCAGTTATTTGACCTGATTCTGGCATCCATCGGTGGAGTGGTTTTCGGTGCCTTGCGAGACACGGTTTACGTCGCGATGCTCGTTTCAGATTGCGATGAGTGCGGCTTCAATGATCTGGGCAAGCTGCTTTTCGGCGGATTGATTCTCGCGCTTCTCGTTGGAGTGGGCGGCTCTTTGCTGTGGCGGCGGATGAAAGAGAAAAACGCGAGCGCGTCGGACTTCGTTTCGATCAAATCGCATCAGTCGCGCCCCTGAGTGTTTAGAGGCGGGACGGTCACGACACAAACGGGTACCAGGGCGTATTGCGAAAGATCCAGAAAAAGATCATCAGCACGAGCCACGTCCAAAGGTAGAAGGACGGGACAAACAGACGCCGCTGCGGTTGACCAGTGATCGCGCTCTTCGTGTAGCCGAGAAACCCATAAACAATGAACGGCAGCGTCAGCATGAAAAGCGGATTCAGCTTGAACGCCGCCACCGGATGCAGATGTAAAAGCTGGTAAAGAGCGCGCGTCGAGCCACACCCGGGACACTGCATGCCTGTCAACAAACGAAAGGGACACTTGGGAAAGAATTGATTCGCCGGACTCGCGGGATTGAAGAAAAACAGAAAGCCACCAAGCGCAACAAGACCGAGCCATACGCCGGCGGTAATCATTAGTTGCCGCGCGCGGTCGGCGGCTACCGGCACAAAATAGAAGCCCTTCATCATATGAAAACCGCAGCGAACCGTGGGCTCATCGCTGCGGTCAGTTTAGCGCAAGAAAAATTCTCGACGAAACTTCAGAACCAGCCCTTCTTATTCTGAATGTAGGTCCGGACGAATTCTTCGTCTGACTTTGTCAGATAGATGATTCCTTCAATCAGGCCGATGATGTGACCCACTCCACACGTAATAAAAGTAATCACAATCTGGATGATACCTTCGGTCGTGTAGCCGAGAATGAACTTGTGAATGCCGAAACCGCCCACGAGTATGGCGCAGAGGCCGGCCACCAGCTTCTTGTCCGCGCCTTGTTGTTTCCAATCCTGAACGGCGCCAAATGCGGGCGGTGGTTGAATTGGTTGATAACCGCCGATCTGCGGCAGCGCAGCACCGCATTGGGAACAGTTCTGAGCAAAGTCTTCGTTTTGCGCTCCACACTTGGTACAAAAAACTGCCATAACTTTTTCTCACAATGTGAACCGGAGAATCCCACACACCCGCAGGATCCTCCGGTTCGAATTACCGCCTATACGTTTCGAACAAAACCAGCTATTGGCCATCACAAGAGGAGGCTTGTGCGTGACCAATACCGGTGGCTCGACCGATTAAGTGTTGCCAATCGCGCTCAAGCCGACGCCGAGGATCAGCATGATCACGTAGCACAGAATGCCCAGCAGTCCGAGTCCAATCGCGATAAAGCTGAACATCTTGGCCTTCTTCGAAGCATCCTGGGCGCCTGCGATATCTCCCGCAGCCACTTTGCCGTTTACCTGAGTAGCGAAAATAATCGCTGGGATTGCCAGTGGCCAGCAACAGAATATCGAAATGATTGCCGGCACTAAATAGTTTGGAACAGTTGCCGAACCCCCTGCGGGCGGTGGCGGCGGAGTCCAGTTTTGCGACATGTTTTAGTCTCTCCTGTGATTTGGTTTCTGAATTACGAAGCTTGGAAAACTGATGAGAGCTGACAAACCCTTAGCGCTTACGGTAACCGGTTTTAAATGAATTGGCGCTACGAAACGCGCAGCATAACTAACAAAAGAGGCGCACCATTGTCAATCTAAATTGGCTTTGTGTCAGGAGCCCGACCGTGAGGGAGGGCACCGCACACTCCGAGTACCTGCGCTCTTGTGAAACTTGCCCCTCCCTTACGATCGGGCTTCCGACACCACCCCAATTGACTGCCGAATCAAGGATCGGTGATAGTCTCAGCCGAATTCATTCGCGGACCGGCTTTTAAATGAAACAGATTCTTCAAAATGCTAAGACTGGTGCAGTCGCGGTTCAGGACGTTCCCGCGCCCATTGCGCAACCAGGCTTCGTATTAGTGCGAACGTCAGCCTCGTTGATTAGCGCGGGGACCGAAAGGCTCACGGTTGAGGCCGGGCAAAAAAATCTCGTCAGTCGCGCGATTGAGCAACCCGCCCTTGTCAAGAAAGTCCTGGACAAAGCCAGAAACGAGGGCGTAGTTGCCACGTTCGATGCGGTGCGATCAAAACTGGGATCGTTGACCGCACTTGGGTACAGCGCAGCGGGGACGATTGCGGCAATCGGCGAAGGTGTGACCGACTTGCGTGTCGGCGATCGCGTAGCATGTGCCGGCGTCGGTTATGCATCGCACGCCGAAGTCCTTTCAGTTCCGAAAAACCTTTGCGTTCGGGTGCCTGATGTCGTGGATTTCGACACGGCCGCCTTCGGCACGGTCGGCGCGATCGCCCTGCAAGGCTTGCGTTTGGCCGAACCCACGCTCGGCGAATCGGTCGTGGTGATCGGACTGGGATTGATAGGACAGATCGCAGTTCAACTGTTAACTGCGAATGGTTGTCGCGTGTTTGGGATCGATCTCGATCAGCAGAAGATCGATCTGGCGAAGCAACTTGGCGGTGAGGATGGATGCAAGCCCGACGATGACGCGACGCAACGCGTCCTCGATTGGTCGCGCGGTCGTGGCGCGGATGCTGTTTTGATCACCGCCGCAACCTCGTCAGACCAGCCGGTGGAACTCGCGGGCGAAATTTCGCGGCCGAAAGGTCGCGTGGTCGTCGTTGGCGCAGTCGGACTCAATCTGCCGCGCAAATCTTACTACGATCGTGAACTGACTTTCCTCATTTCGATGTCTTATGGACCCGGCCGTTACGATCGCAACTATGAAGAACGCGGACAAGATTATCCGTTTGGGTATGTGCGATGGACCGAAGGAAGAAACATTGAAGCCTTTCTCGACATGATGGCCGCAGGCCGCGTGAACGTCGAGCCGCTCATCACGCACCGCTTCAAAATCGATGATGGCGAACGCGCTTATGAGTTGATCACGAGCGACGAACCTTACCTCGGCGTGGTGCTGCAATACGACGCCACGCGAGAAGTCGAGTCACGCATTCCGCTTAATCAGAAGACAACCGCCCGCAGTTCAGGGAAGGCTGTGAGAGTGGGATTAATCGGTGCGGGAGATTACGCAAAGTCGGTGCTGCTGCCGAATTTCAAAGCCGCCGGTGCTGAGTTTCAAGCGATCGCGACCGCCTCAGGTGTAAACGCGCGTTCGGTCGGAGAGCAGCACGGATTCCGCTTCTGCGCGTCCGGCGCCGCAGACGTGATTAATGATGCGGACGTCAACCTGGTGGTCATCGCCAGTCGTCACGCTTCGCACGCAGCCCTGGTGCGCCAAGCGCTGGAAGCCGGCAAATATGTGTTTGTCGAGAAGCCGCTGGCTACCAGCGATCAGGAACTCGACGAAGTCATGGCAATCGCGGAGGCCGGCAGCGGACTGATGGTTGGTTTCAACCGGCGGTTTTCGCCACTGTCGCGCGAGGCATTTCAGTTCTTCAAGAATCGCCAGTCGCCTCTTTCAATAAATTACCGCGTTAATGCGGGCCGTCTCTCACCAAACCATTGGCACCACGACGCGAATGAAGGTGGCCGACTAATCGGCGAAGTCTGCCACTTCATCGATCTGGTTCATTTCATTACCGGCTCGCTGACAACGCGCGTGTTCGCGGAAGCCGTGGCCGATCGCAATGCGCAGTCGACTAATGAAGATTCAGTTTTCGTGACTTTACGGCTACATGACGGCTCGAACGCTTCGATTGCTTACTTGTCAGAGGGTGACAAAGCTCTACCCAAGGAACGTATCGAGATTTTCGGGGGCGGCAAATCGTTTGTAATCGATGATTTTCGCAGCGCCACGGCCTACGAGAACGGCCGCGAGAAAACCACCAGGCTGCGCGAACAGGACAAGGGCCAGCGCGATGAGGTTCGCGCGGTGATGTCGATGGTGCTTGATGGAAAAACCGCGCCAATCTCGCTTGAAGACCTAAAGACAACGACTCGCGCAACCTTTCGGATTCGCGAGTCGTTGCAAACGGGTTTGCCTGTCGAAGTCTAATTATGGCTGCGTCAATCGCGCACGCTGTGCGGCCATCGCCAATTCGCGCGCGCGCGGTAATGAATCAACAGCTTTAGCAACCTGATTGTCCTGGCGGATCAGGACTTGTGCCGCCGTGGTGATTCCGTACGCCGCCATTGCCAGGTTGTAGCGCAGCTGCGTCTCGAAAAACGAGCGGTTCTTATCGACCTGCGACAGAAGCGGCTTCCAATTGACATCCTTCGCAACATAGTCCCGGAACGCCTGGAACACCTGCTCAGTCGCTGGAAAATCCTTCTCATCGATCACATGGTCGTAATTGATCGCTTTGTCAGCACGATAACTATCAAACCCTGAGATGCGACCGTTCGCGAGGTCTCGCGCGAAAAAGAAGATCGGGCTGCGCAGACGGTTCTGTGGCGTTGTAATTAATTCTGGAGTTACGGTCTCGTCCGGCGTGATGCCGCCCCCGCCGTAAACCGTGCGGCCGGTGTCTGTGCGCATTGCCGGACCATTTGGCTTCGGGGTGTTGTTGGCCTCTCGTAATGTGCCGCCGCGATAGATGTAGTTATAGAAGCTGCCATCGGAATAGTCTCGTTGAATCAAGCGGCCCGAAGGCGTGTAGTAATAGGCGGAAGTGAGCGTCAGTCCGGCGCAACCGCGAAAACAATTGTCGGGCAGTCGAATAATGCTTTGCACGAGTCCTTTGCCGAAACTTGTCTGACCAACGATCAAGCCCCGGTCGTGATCCTGTATGGCCCCAGCGACGATCTCCGATGCTGATGCCGTTAAGTCATTCACCAGGATAACCAGCGGCACGCGATCGGGATCGGTACGCGTCGAAGTGTAAATCCGATCGTTCATACCGTTGCGGCCCTTTTGGGTCATGATCACCTGACCCGCCGGCAGGAACGTACGAGCAACCAGAATTGCCTGATCGAGCAACCCTCCAGGATTGTTTCTAAGATCCAGCACCAGCGACGTCATGCCGCGTTCGTGCAGATATTCCAGCGCTGACTCCAAACGCTCTGCGGTGTCGGCGTTGAAGCCACGTGTCATGTCAATGTAGCCAACCCCCGGTCTCAGAAAGTAAGCATCTGGAACCGACGGTTGCGGCACTTTGTCGCGAATGATTTCGACGTTTTCGACTTTGAGACTCGCCGCCCTCGTTAACGTCAATGTGACGTGACTATTCTGCGGGCCGCGGATCTTGTCGCGGACTTCAGCGGACAGCTTGCCGTGCATCGACACGCCATCGACCGCGTCGATCCGATCGCCATAACGCAAACCTGCCTTCGATGCCGGCGAATTCTGAAATGTCGCAGTAACGTAGGTGTCAATGGAATTTCCGACCGGGTAGCTCAGAATGGAAGCGCCTATGCCGAAGTATTCGCTGTGCTGATCGTTCAGCATGTCTTCAAACTCTTCGCGATCGAAGTAGTTCGAATGCGGATCGAGGGAGCGCAGCATTCCGGTAATCGACGACTTGTACACGTCGTTGAAATCGAGCTTGTTGCCGTCGATGTAATGTTCCTGAATGACGGCGAGAGCTTCGGCGAAATCTTCGTCAATGGCTGCCGTGGTGACCTTTGGGCTCGTCACCCGCGCTCGCCGCGATGCAGTTGGCGGCGCATCGGTCTTCGTGGTTGTTTTGCCTGAACTATCGGAGTTACGTCTGGGCTGTTGCGCCAGAACGAATCCGGGAAGAATTAACGCGAAAAGGATAAGCGCGACCAGCGCCGGAGAAAACTTGTTCTTCACAGAAACCTCACTGATTGTTTTAACGAAGCGAGATTAAAACCGGGGAGCCCCTGTAACTCAACCAGGCGACCTGCTCGTCGGCATCTTAACGGATGCGGAAGAGGTGAGCAAGGTTGCGCTTACGAAACCCGATCTTTGTACTTTGGTCTTTGGTCTTGGCTTTCTGTTCCACGAAACCCTGAACCGACGCTGCCGACTTTGGAAAACGACCAAAGTACAAAGATCAAAGCACAAAGACCGTTCTTTACGCAGAATGCATCAGCGCCGTCCGCATGGCGGCCGCCGATTGCCAACGGTGAGCCGGGTCTTTGGCCAGGGCGCGTTCAATAACTTCCGCAACACGTTCAGGGACTTCGGGCGCCCGCTGACGCAAAGGAACGATTGGCGCTTCAAAAATCGCACGGACAGTTGCGGCCATATCACCGGCGGGCCCGACATCGAGTGCCGTATCGCCCGCGAGCAAGCTGTACGCCGTCATACCGATCGCGTAAATGTCTGAGGTCGGCTTCACATTACGGAAGTCTTTGATTTGCTCTGGCGGCATGTAGGCGAAAGTCCCGGCCATGTCTCCAGCCATGGTAATGCCGCTCATCCCTGACTGAGTGAAACTCTTTGCCAGACCAAAGTCGGTAAGCTTGGCGGTATAGTTCGGGGCGGAACCGCTGAGCAGAATGTTCGACTCTTTGATATCGCGATGGATGTAGCCTTTGCCGTGCGCGTAAGCAAGCGCGTCGAGCGCTTGCGTGATCACATTGATTGCTTGTTTGTAAGGAAGTCGTCCGCCTTGCGAGTCAGCCAGCCGCGCGGCGTCTGATCCTTCGACAAATTCAGTAACCAAATAAACCGCGCCGTTGTGCGTCCCACTCTCGAGGTAGCGAACGATGTTTGGATGATCGAGCGCCGCCGCGACTTCGATTTCGCGCACGAATCGTCGCACTGCTTGATCAGCCACCGCTACTTCAGGCAGTAACGTCTTGATAGCAACCGCGCGTCCGGTCTTCTCGGACCGCGCGAGCATTACGCAGCCCATGCCTCCGCGGCCCAGCAGCTTGATCATTTCGTAACCCGGAACGGGCTGCGGTTGCCGCTTGAGTTCTTCACGGCACTCTTCACAGATGAAAGTCATCGGCTCGTTGGTCGCCGATCCTTCCACGGTTTCACGTCGCCCGCAGTTCGCGCACTCGATTTTGATCTCGAACGGCTTCGTGAGGGTGGGCGCTTCAGCTTCACTCGGTCGCTGCTCAACCTGCACATCGACTTCAAGGACCGTCTGGCCGCCTTGAATGCGGTCGCCGCTTTTCAGAAAACTCTCCTGTACGCGCTGCCCATTGACGTAAGTGCCATTGGTCGAGCCGAGGTCGCGTAAAAAACAACGGGGCGGGGCAATCTCAAGCAGGCAGTGATGGCGGGAAAAGAAACGATCCTCGGGAAGATAGAGGTGGGCGTTCTCGCTGCGGCCGATCAGAAAAGTGTCATGCTGATCGAAAACGAACTCCTGCCCGTGGTAAGGACCGGCCAGAACTCGCAACGTGACACGCATAGATGCAAATCATCTACTGATTTCCAAGTCGTCGAACGCCACCTCAGTAGTGTCGCTCGTGTACAACCCGACGCGGCCATTTTGCAAATTCTCTGTGTCAGTAATCGAAGTCACGAACTGCCCATTGATGTAAAAGTCGAGCTTGCGATCGTGAATCCGAACTTCAAGTTGATTTGGCGTCGTGCCGGTGCGAATCGTGCTGGAAGATGTCCAGTCAACGATTTTGCTTTGGTTGCTGGCCTTGTGCTGCACAATGGCATATTGCGGGTTGTCGCCGTTCTTAATCAAAAAGCCGATGTCCTGAAACGAGGTATCGGTCTTTTCTCCATGCACCAACAATCCGAATCCGCTGTTCGGCGCTTCACCATCGACACTACGCGCGGTAATCCGCACCGTCGAATTTTCGTCGTAATAATCTTTTCGATTTGGCGCGTACAAAACGATGTAGCCGGTCTTGGTCGAGTGCATGTGGAACTCGTCGTCGTCGTACCAGCTTCGACCAAACTGTGACGTCCCGCTGTACCAGTTCTCCGTGGAAAAATCGTCCGTATAAGAGGACAACGTCGCCCGCGTATTCGCATTTGCGTTTGCGTTGCCATTGCGATTCGCCCACCGCCCGTTCGCGTTCAAATTGCTGTTCGCGTTCGAGTTGTTGTTGTTATTGCTCATGCTCGCCAGCGCGATGATTAGGATCAATGCGCCGATTCCCATGAACACCAGCACCGCGCCAATGCCAAGAATCCACGGCCAGACGCTGCGCTTCTGCGGCGCGATTGGCGGCATGGGCGACCATTGGGGAGGCGGAGTTGAAGACGGCGGCATCTGCCCGGGCCCATACGCGATTGTTGGTTGTGGCGATGTCTCGCGCGATTGCGGGTATTGGATGGTCGCACTGGGATCGATAGACGACGGCGCGCTCGCGCTCACCAACGGCGAACCATCATCCAAACAAAAACTGAGAGCGTCGTCAGTGTACGTACGATTACATTGCGGGCAGCGCTTCATTCTCTGGCCTCGATTCGTGATTGGTGCTGCGGGTCAACGCCGGCTGGGGTCGATGAATCGCGCGGCCAGTCTATACGAGAAGTTGAAAAACGCTCAAGTGTGACGTGGATTACAACGTGCGGCCACAGCGCCCACAGAATTTTGTTCCTGAAGGGTAAGTCACGCCGCAGCGCGAGCACAGTACCTCGACGGGGCGTGGCGCTGACCAGGCGATTTGCGAACCACCCAGTGATGCGCCGCAGCGTCCGCAGAATTTTGTCCCGGCGGGTTGGTCGGCGCCGCAACGCGTGCAGCGAAGACTGCCGCTCTGTGAAGACGCGAGAGGTTTGTTCAGACTGGGGCTGGGAGTGATACGCAAGGACGGCGTGGGCGTCGCGTGAATTTCGCCACCCGCTGTCACGGCTTCAAAAGCGGTGTTGCCGCATCTGCCGCAGAACTTTGCGCCGGCTGCGAACCGCGAGCCACATTTCGTGCAGGCGACAACGGCCGGTGTCTTGATGTCGACGCCCGACACACTGCCGAGACTGCCGCCTTTCGAAGGACTCAATCCGCTGGTCGCGCCCGATTTGAACTGCGCCTGAATAATCTGCTCTTCGGCGTCGGAACGGATCTCGATAACGCGCTCGTCGTCGTTGTCACCAGGATTTGCGATACGCAACACATGTTGGCCGGGCGGAATTGAAGTTAGAATCAACCGGCCTGAGCGCCCGATGCTGCCGTGCCGCTCGTCATCGACATATACTTCAGCTCCCGCAGGCGCCATCACCACGACACGCGTTTCGCCTTCTTCCTCTTCGTGTATCGAAGAGCCGCCGACAGCTTCGTCGAATTCATGAAACCATTCGGCAACGGTCATCGGACGCGCATCGGCTTCCTTTGCCAACGCGTGCATCACCGATTTTTCGACGGGCGCCGGAATATCGGATCGCAGAGTACTTAACGCGGGAGTTTCCTGCGTCAACTTCTGCGCAAATATTTGCATGATCTCGCCAGTGAACGGTGGGCGGCCGCCGAGCATGTGATAGGCGATCGCGCCGAGCGCGTAAACATCCGCGCGCGCATCGAGTGTCGCGCCCGCTTGCATCTGCTCCGGCGCCATGTATTCGGGTGTTCCGAGAATTCCACGCGAAGCGGGACCCGAACCTGACGTGAGTCCGGCGAGACTCTGGTTGATAATCTTCGCGAGTCCAAAGTCGCCGACCTTTACCATGTCATCGCCCGCCAGCGTGCTGCCATCCTTCTTCTTTCTCTGAACGATGAAGATGTTCGCAGGTTTCAGATCGCGATGCAGGATCCCTTCGTCGTGGGCAGCTTCAACTCCCGCGCATGTCTGTCGCAAGAACTTCAGTGCGCGTTGCACCGGAATCGTGCCTTCACGGCGCAGCAATTGATAGAGAGATTCGCCTTCGACGTATTCCATGACTAAAAAGAACACGCCTTCTTCGCTCTTGCCGAAGTCGGTCACGCCGATCACATTCGGATGCTGCACAGAGGCCGCCGTACGCGCCTCGCGTTCGAACCGCGCGATTGCTTCGCCTTCCTGCAAATCTTCATCGGATAGAACATCCGGACGGATTGTCTTGACGGCGACCCGTCGCGTCACCAGATTTTCATCGCGCGCAACATAGACCTGGCCCATCGCGCCGCGACCGAGACGCTTGTCGAGCCGGTAACGGTGATTCAACAACGTCGTGCCCGGCAAAGTATTTTTCGTTTTCGATTGATCGTCAGGACAGACGAGAAGGTCGTCTTCGTAACAGCGTTCGCAGCGGGGACATTCGCGCATCTGGAGGGTGTTTCGGCGTTAATCTCGAAGCGAAAGCATAAGTCCTCGCCGCAAAGCGGTCAATTCAAAGGCAACAAGATATTGCGCCCGTACTCCGCTTGATCCACTGCAAAGTGGGGCAAAATTATTGTCTTTACTTGCTGGGCCAACTGGCTTCATAATTTCGGCCCCTCGCACTATCAAATCGAGGGCTGGGCTGCCTGAAGACCCAGAAAAATGCGGGCGCGATGCCCGCGTTTGTGTCTGTAGAGCAAGTTGTTAACTTGCGTGAACGCAAATTACCAATTTGCGTTACCCGGAGGATCCCCGATGCGTTCGATTTGGAAAGGTCACATCAGATTTCTGCTCGTCGCGATTCCGATTCGCGTCTATAACGCGCTGGAAGCGTCTGAGCGAATTCAATTCAATCAACTGCACCGTGACGACTACGGCCCGATCGGTTATGACAAGCGCTGCAAGAAGTGCGGCCAGATTGTCAGTAACGATCAGATCACCAAGGGCTTTCAATACGAGCCCGATCGGTACGCGATCGTCGAACCTGAAGAGATCGCCAAAATAAAAATTAAGACAACGCGCGCCGTGGATATCCTTGGTTTCGTCGAAAACGACGAAGTCGCCCCAATGTTCTATGACGCACCGTATTACATCGGACCTGATGGCCGAGTCGCTGAAAAACCGTTCGCGCTGTTACGTCAGGTTTTAAAAGACACGGGGAAGATCGGACTCGCGAAGGTCGTGCTTCGCGATCGTGAAGACCTGGTCGCGGTCTTTCCGCACGGCGACGGAATCGTCTTGCAGAAGCTTCGCTATCCGGCCGAAGTACGCAAGATCGAAGAAGTACCGGAAATCGATGCGACACCGAAACTCGACAAGAAAGAGTTGGCGCTGGCTACCAGTCTCGTCGAACAGATGATTACCACGTTCGGAGACATCGACACCGTCGATCACTATCACGAAGCGTTGCGCAAACTGATCGATTCGAAGATCAAAGGTAAAAAGGTTACCGAGTTCGAGAAGTACGAAGAGCCGCCGCGCATGGATATCATGACGGCGCTGAAGAAGAGCTTGCAGGCTTCCTCGCGCAAGCCAATGGTCAAAGCCGAACCCGCGACGAAAAAGAAGGCGGCGCTCACACTCGTCAAATCAAAGCCTGCCGTGGCGAAAAAGCGGAAGGTTGGCTAGTTCATATCCGGTTGCTTTTTCGCGATTCGAACGCAACCTTCGGAATGTTTTCTGTAGCCCAGCCGTTTACGGTCGGGAACAAAGTGCATTTTCTGTAGCCCAGCCGTTTACGGCCGGGAACAAAGTGCATTTTCTGTAGCCCAGCCGTTTACGGCTGGGAACAGAGGGTCGAATAAATCAAATAGCCCCTTTAGGGGCTTCCATCAACCGGAGGAAACATATGTCCCACGTGTTTCACCAACTCTATTACCATTTCGCCTGCGCCACTCACTCACGCGAACCTTTGATTGACCGTACTTGGAGACCGCAACTGCTGGAAATCATCAATCAGGAAGTCTATACGCGTGGTGGTTTTCCTTTGCGTCACAATGCCATGCCGGATCACGCACACCTCCTTTGTCGACTGCCGCCGACAATCGTTGTCGCCGATTTCATTGGTCAATTGAAAGGAGCGACATTAAGGCCTTTCAACGGAACTCTCGGATCAGAACGACGTCGCGTGTTTGGGTACCGCGAGCAAGCGCAAGATTGCGTCCATCCGCGGAAAGAGCAAATTTGAAGATAAGATCAGATTTGAAGTTGGTTAATTGCTTGGGCGGATCGCCGTTGATGGGTTGGCTCCAGATGTTGGAGACGCCGTTGCGCTTCTGCACGTAAACCAGTGAGCCGGAGTCCGCTGTCCATCCGAATCCGGCAAATGGAACCACGGATGAAGGTAAGGATAAAAGTTTGATTGGATGACCACCAGCCGACGGAATGATTGCAAGGTGCGGCATCTGCTGTTCATCTTGATATCCGGCGGCGATGAGGTTGCCATCGGACGAGATGGCCGGCAAGATAGCCCAATAGTCAGTCAACGGCACCGGCTCACCACCATCTATCGAGACCTTCTGAATTCTTCCAGAATCGGCATCGGTCCAGGACCAGTAAATTACCGACTGGCCGTCCGGCGTGTACCGTGGGTCAAAATCCCCGAAGGCGTTTCTCGTGAGTTGTTTCTGATTGCCGCCATCTGCATCCATCCTCCAGATGTTAAAAGATTCGCCGTGGAGCGAACTGAAAACGATGTGACGGCCATCGGGTGACATCTGGGGTACCATTTTTACGGTGGAATCCGCGGTCAACTGTTTCCTTTCCGTTCCATCACGATTCATTAACCAGATGTTAGAGTCGTCGCCAGTCTTTAAAACACAAAGTATTTTCCCGTTCGGCGTCCAAGCCACACCATTTAAACCATCAAACTTTCCCACCGTGAGTTGTTTTGCGCGATCCTCTCCGTCGCCCATTTGGCCGACCCAGATTCTCGACGATCTATCCTGTTGTGCGGCCACGATGGCACTGGAGTCGGCCGTGATGCTCAGGCTGCCTGCCAAATAGCCGTTCAGATCATTGGTAACCCTTTGCACTTCACCGCCGGGATAAGAGATGTGCCAGAGTTGTAATTCTGATGTGTGATTCTCGAGAGCAAGGACCATCAATCCGCTCCTGTCACCGAGCCAGACGGTATTGGAAACGTGACTCCATCTATGTGGGGTCATCCATCTTTCCTGACCACCGTCAACAGATATGACGACGATTGATTCGAACAGGAAGTCAGGTCCCACAGAAGCGCCGCAAACAATTGTCTTGTCGTCAGGCGACCAGGCGGGCCCGCTGTCGAGATATGACTGCCCTTCCTTCCTCACGAGTGTCTGCTCTCCCGTGCCATCAACGTTGGCGATGATCAAAGAATCGACGTGATGTGCGCCCTGTATTGTTCGAATGAAGGCCAAATGCTTACCATCACTCGAAAGACCCGCCGGGCCGTTGACGTTATCAGACACCTTTAATGGAGTACCGCCAAGCGTTGGAATTTGATAAAGCACCCCATGTAAGGCTTGAAGAGCCGGTGAGGCGGTGTAATAAATGAGGCTGCCGTCGCGCGAGAAAGTGGGTCCCACGATCTGGCCGTCGGTGGTAGAAACGATCTCTCTTTCGGTGGCCTGTCCTACCTGCTTCAGCCAGAGGCCTGCTTTTCCTTCGTCCCCCCGTACATATGAGATGTAGTTTCCATCAGGAGAAATGGCTGCCGCCGTCGCATTGCCGCTGTCTGTGAGCCTCGTAATTTTCATCGATTGTGCCGAGAACTTGGCAGCCGGTTGCTGGCGGCTCAACAGTCCTAACAAACCGTAAACCAGACCGCCGAGCACAATCAGGCCGATAGCGGCCGTAACCAAAACCGCTCTTTTATGTCTCTTAATTTCACCGACGATGTACTCGGCGCTTGAGGTTGGACCTGCGGCCCCACCCGTCATCGTGGCGACGGACGTGAGGCGCGCGCTGTTGGTTGACTGGTTGAGACCGACTCGATGCCTTGAATCTTCTCGTAAACCATCAGCGGTAAGCTCTTGCTGTAACTCACGAAGATCAGAAAACATTTCGCGAGCAGTCTGGTATCGATCTTCTCTTTCCTTTCGCAGCGCCTTGGCGACGATCCACTCGAGTCGCTCCGGGATTTGGGCCGCAATTGGCGACTGCTTATCCCTCAAAATCGCGGCGCGCATATCCTCTGCAGTCTCGCCGCTAAACGGCAATCGGGTCGTAAGCATCTCGTAGAGCACCACACCCAGACTCCAGATGTCTGTGCGCTCGTCGACGGTGCCGGCGCGCGCCTGTTCGGGTGACATGTACGCCACCGTGCCCATTACGACGCCCGGGGCTGTATTCCAGGCTCGCGTTGAGGCTCCCGAATCCAAGCCGTCAGCATTGCGCGCCGGAAGGGCCACCTTTGCCAAGCCGAAGTCGAGCACTTTTACCAGACCGTCATCCCCACGGATCATGATGTTTTCGGGCTTGATGTCGCGGTGGATGATGTTTACCCGGTGGGCTGCCGCCAGCGCGGATGCCACTTGAATCGCAATCTCCAACGCTTCATCGAACCCTATAGACGAGCGAATGCGCTCGCGCAACGTCTGACCCTCAATGAATTCGGTGGCAATGAACTGATGGCCATCTTCTTCACCGATCTCGTGAATGGTGATGATGTTTGGATGGTTGAGCGCCGAGGCGGCACGCGCTTCCTGTTCAAAACGTCCGAGCCGTTCAGGTTCTCGCGTGACATCCGACGAAAGAAACTTGAGCGATACCTTTCGATGTAGCCTTGTATCTTCGGCCAGGTAGACTCGGCCCATCCCGCCTTCACCGATGAGCGAGACGATGCTATAGCGCCCAATAATCTGGCCAGCAGTCAGTGTTCCATCCTCTATCAACATCTCGGCTGCTGCCTGATACGCCGGAGTATCAACGAAATTCTCGGTTTCTTCGTGAGACTTGATTAGAGATTCCACTGCGTGTCGCAGCGAGGCGTCCCCACCGCAAGATCGTTCCAAATAGGCTGCGCGTTCGTCCGGCGCGAGCGCGACGGCGTCGTGGAAGAGCGCCTTTAGGTTTTCCCAACGAGAGTCCGACATTGATCAGCGCCAGCCCGCTGAAACGCGAGCTCAAATAAGGTGTGGGATTATAAAACGGGTGACGGTTAAAGCCACCCCTTCTCTGCCAGGCTGTGAAGTTCAGAAATGTCTCGGTGAGGCCTTTAGTTGGCGGCGCTCATCTCGTTTCGCAGCCAGGCGCGAGCGAAGGTCCAGTCGCGCATCACGGTTCCAGAGGAGACCTTCAATAGATTCGCAGTCTCTTCGATACTAAGACCACCGAAGAATCTCAATTCCACAATCTGACTCTGACGCACATCGATCGCCTCCAACCGGTGCAAGGCGTCATCTATGGCAACGACGTTCTCCGCCTGTTGGTGGGCAAGATTCTCGACTTCATCCAGTGGCACTTGAATCAGGCTGCCGCCGCGCTTGGCTGAGTTTCGCTTGCGCGCTTCGTCCACGAGGATCTGTCGCATCAACCGCGCCGCGATACCGAAGAAGTGGGCGCGGTCTTCCCATTGAGTGTGCGATTGATCGACGAGACGAAGATAAGCCTCGTTGATGAGCGCAGAGGTTTGCAGGATGTGCCCGGCTTTCTCACGCCGCATGTGTTGGTGCGCGAGCCGGTGCAGTTCGTCATAAACCAGCGGCGTTAACTCTTCTAAAGCGCGATCATCCCCTTCACTCCATTTCCGCAACAGCACAGTCACATTCTCAGGGGCGATTGTCATTAGAGGTTTCCCGCGCGCTTTGCGCATTAGTAAGTAAGCAAGAATAACAGCAGTCGCAGCGTGAGTGCCAGATTTGACCCAGTGCGCTGCCTCTATCGATCGGAGGAGGTAAAGATGAGGTTCACCAAATTAGTAAATTGTAAGTCGAGCGGCGAAACAAGCGTCGCGAAGCAGGATGGCATGAACTGCGGAAAGATGGCCGGCAACAGGCAGATCGGATTATTTGGAACGATCCACAACGTCACGTTCGTGAGGATTGCTGCCCTGTCGGTGCTGGTGGTCGCATTCAGCGCCACCGCGATGGCCCAATGCGGTGCCTCCTTCACCGCAATGGCAGCAGCTGCGGCTTCCGTCCGCAGCCAATCGCAAGCGTCACCATCGTCAGGCCAAACCAGGCCTTTTGCCGTGAGTGATAATGCGGTCAACACGTCCATCGTCGGACTTTGGCACATCCGCTTCCTGGTTGGAGATCAACAGATCCAGGAAGCGTTCCAGATCTGGAATGCCGGCGGAACAGAGGTTCACAACCCAAACGTCGATCCCAGGCAAGGAAACATCTGCCTCGGAGCATGGAAGGAGGAGGCGCCGCGAACTTTCAAGCTTGCTCACCGAGTATGGTTCTACGATGCAAGTGGAAATTTCCAGGGAACGGGCGCGCTGAGTGAAACGCTTGTCCTTGGCGATAAGGGCAACACTCACAGCGGTACCTTTACGCTGGATATCTATGATCCGGCAGGCAACCTCGTAGGCGAGTTTCCGGGAACCGTGGTGGGAGAGCGCATTTCCCCAGACTAGACCTGAGGCTGCGCGGAGCGACGCTTCGCTCCGCGCCAGCATTTCAGTGGTAAGGACAAAGCAAAACCGCAAACCCATCGAGACTAAAGGGACTGAGTCGCCAATACGGTTGCTCTCTCGATCGCTCACTATATTCGGAGGGTTCGATATGAAAAGACCAATAACTCTTTCAACCTTAATGGCCCTAATCTTCCTTTTGATTTTCCCGACCGGTGTTACGCGTGCCGCAACACCACCCTTTACAACTCTCCAACCAGGGCAGTTTCGGGAGATAAATCAGAATCTACAGGTAAACATTGTATTCGTCGGTTACCATCAAGGCGCCGGGCCACGAGACATAAATGAGGCCGCGTTTCGGGCCGGAATGCCACACCGGGATCGAACAATTGATGTCGGTCCCTCCAGCTATATTCCCAGCACTAATGAGAGCGATCAGGTATGGATCGGTAATTCCTTTGATTACAACTACAACATCGTTTACGCGAACCAAGCCTTCGAAGACGCGTATTTCAATTTCGTCCCGACGATTAGCATTCCATGCCGAGTTACTGTCTATCAACAGTATTACAATACACAACACTCTCGATCGCTCAACATCACGAACAACATTTGCATAGAAGCGAATGAGGCAGAGTATTGGTTGGCGCAAAACGCACCCACAATGTTGGGGGTCGATACCTCTAAAGATACGGTTTTTCTGATCAACTGGTATGGCCGGTCCGACTTTCGTTTCCATACCTACTTACCTTTCGGCTATCCCGATCCCGATCCGGATACGGGATACACTGCTGCCTTCTACCAACCCAATGAGACGATAGCCTGGGGAGGAACCACACCTGATGATGAACAGAACGGCTTCGGTTCGCTAAAGAGAGTATGGTTTTACGATCTCTCCGCCGGTCCTGAATGGAACACGGCGAACTACCTGCTCGATACAGCGGAATTTGGTGGTTTGCATTTGTATATTATGCCGCCGGTCTGGGAATACGGAAATATGTCGGCCTATCGGCCGTTCAATGATTTGTCGGGGGATCTGGCAAAGATCACACGCTACGTAGCGCTCGATTGTCTATTCACCAAGTCCCCGATCTCACCGCCGGCTCTATCGCCGCCAAAGATGCCGAATAGCATCCAATTCGATATCAATCTTTACCAGGCAGATCCGAGTTGGAGTCTTCGCGATTATGTAAAGCCGGATCGAATAGTAAGCGAGCACGCAAAGTTGCGCCCCTATAACACGCAGTCGGCATCGGTTACTGATCTGCGATTTGACAATCGGCAAGCCCAGATCTATGACTGCGGGCGAAGTGAGTTCATTAAACTCTTTGCCGATCCGAGTTATCCCGCGACTTCGTGCTACGGAAATCGCGGCGATGAGAATGATCTGTTGCTTACTGACTTTTTCCTTTATCACCGGGATCATTTGAACCAGTTCATCGAGGACGACGCAGACCTTGAGGTGCCTATCTTTGCCTATGGCGTGCCGGATAATCAGGCGCTTCCTTTACTCGGAATACAGGATGACGACCACTATGACGGCACCAGGTCCTCTTTCATCTACTACTGGCTGACAGATTCTTACCGGCAGTTCCGAGGAATGACTGGGGGATTAATCCATGAAGCGGGGCATTTCATGGGGATGTCTCACACCCATGACGGATTTGACTATGAAGATTTCACTTATCACGGTAGCTTTGAAGATCCGTACTTCTTCATGTGGACAGGTGATGAATCGGACTCAGTGATGGGTTACATGTTTCTGAGCAACAACTTCAGCCAATTCGACCGTGACAACATGAACCGGTATATGACGGCAATCTATATAAACCAGGCGAATAAAATACTGCCGGCGATCTTATCGAATCCGAACGTCGGCAAGATAGATTCCGATCTTTCGTCCGCCGACTCGGACGCCGGAGCCGCCCTGACGGCGTATGAAAACATGGACTATTTGAATGCCGCGACCAGAGCAAAGTCCGCATACGACAAAGTGCTCGCCGCTGCGGCGCGAATCAACGTAAAAATCGAACCCGAAGCATCGTCCGCAGACTATCGTCGTCACAAGCCGAATCCGGCAATCATCGATCCGATAAACGGCCACGGAAATACGAAGCTGCCGCTGAGTGATCCACAGGTCACCGGCTACCTGCCGATTCAATAAGTGAAGCCTCTTTCCGGCTGCTATTGAGAACTCGGCTGATAACCTCGGGGACTTGGGCCAGATCTGCGGATGAATCCTCACACCGGTCGCACCGCTTTCTGAAACGCTTTCGTGCCCAACGCATTCAGTACTTCGCCTTTTCGCACCCAGCCGCGGCGCGCGATGCCAACGCCGTACTGCACATTGTGCAGCGCGTTCATAGAGTGCGCGTCGACCGAAATCACGAACTTAATCTTTCGTTTGCGCGCTTCGCGAATCCAGCGCGGCTCCATGTCCAGGCGATACGGGTCGCCGTTGATCTCGATCGCCGCGCGCGATTCGGCAATCACATCCAGGATTTCCTCGACGCGACATTCAAACGGCGGACGCCGCTGAATCAAACGGCCCAGGGCGTGTCCCCAAATCTTGAATACCGGCTGTTGCATCGCCGTCACAATCCGCTGCGTCATTTGATCGGAATTCATTTTGTACCGCGAATGGATGCTCGCGACGATCACATCGAATTGCTCAAGAATCCAGTCGGGATAATCCAGCAACCCGCTCTGCAGAATATCTGATTCAGTTCCCTTCAGAATCTTGACCTTCGTCTGTTCCTGCACGCGCTCGATCTCTTCCCATTGCTCCTGCAGTCGATCGATCTTGACGCCACCGGCGTAAAACGCGGTCGGCGAGTGATCCGTGATAGTGATGTACTTCATCCCCATCGCTGCCGCCGCACCGACCATTTGCTCGACACTATGCTTGCCATCGGAATACATCGTGTGGCAATGCACCATGCCCTGAATGTCTTCCGTTGTGATCAAGTCCTGAGACAACTTCCCTTTCAATGCGGTTTCAATTTCGCCGGCGTCTTCGCGCAATTCAGGCGCCACGTATTGCAAACCCAGACGCTTGTAAATATCGCCTTCGGATTTCACAAAGGTTGAAGAGCCGCGCGCGAAGTCTCCATTTCCCGAAACGATGTTCAGCTTCTTCTTCGTGGCGATCGGCTGAAGTTTTTTCAGATGTGCTTCCGAGCCAGTCGCGCGCCACAACGCGAGCGCGAACTCTTCCGGTTTCACGGCAATCAGCGTCGCCTTGAATCCTTCGCTCAAGACTGCGGAGCATTCCCGTCGCGTTTTGGATTCGGTGCGAATCACCATGGGAAATTGTCGGAAGTGTTCAATGATTGACTGTGGATTCTTAGCCGCCGCGACAATCACGATTCGCGAAACAGTTTCTTTCCAGCGACGCGTGGCGCCAGCCGCTTCCGCTTTCGTGAGACCACGTGCTGTCTCGAGATACTCGATAATCCGCTCGCTAATGCGCCAGGCATGATGAATGTGGATGAACTGTTCGCGGTTCTCATGGCCGGCGATAGCATCCAGGATCTTCTGTTCGGTTTTCGCGGTGAAGCCTTTTATGTCGCGCAACTTGCCGGCTTCGCACGCTGCGCGCAAATCTTCGACGCTCTTGATGCCGAGTTCTTGCTGAAGTTTTTCAACCTTCTGAATCGACAAGCCGGGGATACGCGACAGTTCGATAATGCCTGCCGGCAATTGCCCGCGCAGCTCATTGAGCATTGAAGACTCGCCCGTCTCATACAACTGCTCGATCTGTTTCGCGAGCGCGTATCCAATTCCCTTCACGAGCGTCAGACGGTTTTGTTTGATTAGCTTGCCAATGTCTTCACTGAGTTCGGACACGGCGCGCGCCCCTGCCTTGTACGCGCGAGCTTTGAAGTATTGCCCGCCTTTCAATTCGAGTAGCGCGCCGATCTCTTGCAGCGCGGCGGCAATCGCAAATTTGTCTTTCAGTGGCTGGGCCACGGTCAGTGATTAAGTCTCAGTTGATTCCTTGATCCGCTCACTATCGTTCGCGGTTCTGACACTTATGGCATGGCTAGTGCCTAAATCCAAACGCAAGGACTGGCTTCACTTTCGCGACAACAAATCCAGACCCTTGCGAGGATTCTGTAAGAATGGCGGACGAACTGCGCACCGAAGTCGAACAGGTAAAAGAGCGCGAAGACGTTAAGCAAGCGCTCAAGCAAACGACGGCGACGGCGCCGCAAGACCAGCCGAAAGCAGGAACTAAAGACAAACTTTGGCTCGGCACGCATGTGATTGTTCTCCTTGGTCTCGCGGTCTTTTATTACTTACTGCAATTCAAAGTCTTCGGTTTCGCCGCGCGATTCGTGCCCTACATTCAGAAGCTCGACAAGGCAGCGATGGCGGTTGTCGTGTTACTGGCAATCGCAAAGGTCGTAGACGTCTACTTAATCGGCCGCCTCGACAGCGCGGTCTCACGTTACACCCTACGACGCGTTGCGAAACTGGTGCTGGGATTGTTGATGGTTCTGGCGGTTGTGGCGTTCAGCAACTGGTACACAACGCTGGTGTCGGTCGGTGTCTTCTCATTGGTGCTCGGTTTGGCGGTGCAAATGCCGATGACCAGCTTTCTCGGTTGGATTTACATCCTGGCGCGCGCGCCGTATCGCGTCGGCGATCGCATTCAGAT
Organism: Pyrinomonadaceae bacterium; assembly: GCA_036006125.1. Taxonomy (GTDB): domain Bacteria; phylum Acidobacteriota; class Blastocatellia; order Pyrinomonadales; family Pyrinomonadaceae; genus UBA11740. Next base: position 23,642 of record DASYPX010000286.1, read on the forward strand.
TGGCGACGCGAAGGGCGACGTGATCGACGTCAGCTATCTGGACACGACGCTCTGGGAGGTTGGCGGCGACATTCTTTCCACCGATCACCCAACGGGACGAGTCATTAAGTTTCCAAATTCCAAGGTGCTCAGTTCAACCGTCTATAACTATAGTTGGCCGCTGTTTCCCTACATTTGGAACGAAATCAAGTTCAGCGTCGCATACGAGAGCGACCTCGAATTCATTTCGGAAACGATGCAACGGATCGCGGCGGAAGAAGTCGGCGAGCGCATGATGAAACGCGTCAGCGTCTTTCGCGAACTGCTGTCGCAGACGCCGGTCGATCAGCTCGAAGTGCGCGAGTATCCGGCCGTGATGTTTCGTGTGAATTCGAACACATGGCTGGATGCGATCGTGCGCTATCTCGTGCGGCCGAAGCGAGCGGGCCAGGTCAAGACTCGCCTGATCAATCGACTGTTGAAGGAACTGAATGCCGCACCCGATCGAGTGATGTTTCCAAAGAGCAATGCGCGGTGATTTTGAAAAATTAAGGCCTCGGTATGAACGAACTCTTTCGCAAATTTGCACATAAAACTTCGCAGATCGTCGGCACCTCGTGGGTGTTCATTCTCGCGGTGTTGATAATTGCGGTGTGGGGCATTACCGGCCCAATGTTTCATTACTCGGATACGTGGCAACTCGTTATCAATACCAGCACAACGATCATTACGTTTCTGATGGTGTTTCTGATTCAAAACACGCAGAACCGTGACGCGAAGGCAATTCATTTGAAGCTCGATGAATTAATCAAAGGGGTCAAGGGAGCGCGCACAGGCATGGTCAACCTCGAGGAGCTTTCCGACAAAGAGCTTGAGCGGCTGCAAAAAGAATTCTCGAAACTGCAAAAGAAAGAGAACCACACGCTGCCACGCGGTAGCGGAGCATTGGGCGAGCGGAAAGTCGAAGCTGCGCGGGATGCGAAGAAATTCGAGGAGAGCGAGGACTAAAGTTTGACCAGGAGCGCAACTTCATCGCGGGATGGAAAGAAGTTGTTGGTCAATTAATCCGGGTTGCGTCGTGATTCATGACGGGCCAGGCGCGTACGATCTTCAGAACGAACAAGGGAGATTCGAAATGAAGAACTTATTTTCAAAAACAAAAGCAATTATTGCGCTCGGCATTATCGTTATGTTCATGACGGCCACCGCGTTGGCGCGTGCCGGCAAACAGGATTTTGTGTTGCACAACGAAACAGGTGTCGAGATCCACGAGGTTTATGTTTCACCCGTTACCGCCGGTGATTGGGAAGAAGACGTGCTCGGCAAAGAGACTCTGCCGAACGGCGAGGCCGTTAAGATTACCTTCGACGATCGCGACAAACACTCTCATTGGGACTTGAAAGTGACGGACGGTAAGGGAACAGCATCGAGTGGCACGACCTCAACCTCAGCGAGATTTCCGAAGTCACGCTACATTACAAAGACGGGAAAGCTTGGGCGGACGTGAAGTAACGATTGATCGAGGATCGTTTTCCCGACAGTCAGCGGGCGCGCCAGCGCTCGCTGATTTTTTGTGTCATTTACACCGTTGGAACGCTTGCTGAATTCTGCGGCTGAGGTAGAATACGCGCGCTTTCAGCATCGAATACTTGGGGCAGTAGCCCGACCGTAAGGGCGGGCGTTCTCAAGCTTGGAATCAACGCCCTCCCTTACGGTCGGGCTACTGCCCCCTTTCCTGCGAAAGGATCAAATCATGCGCGCTCGCGTCATTCTTCTCTCCATCGCCGTCTTACTGTTTGCTCAACCCCTGTTCGCCCAAAAGCGAAACATCACGGAACGAGACTTATTCAACTTCAATTGGATTGCCGATCCGCAAGTCGCCCCCGATGGTTCACGCATCGCGTTCGTCAAAGTCACGGTTAACGACCGCAAAGACGGATACAACACTTCAATTTGGATCGTTTCAACGGCGGACGGCGCAACCAAACAATTGACCAGCGGCATACGCGACTCGACGCCGCGCTGGTCTCCGGACGGGAAATACATTTGCTTCGTCCGCTCGCCTGAGAGAGATGGCCGTCCTGAACCACCGCAACTCTTCATGCTTTCGATGGACGGAGGCGAGGCGTGGCAATTCACGACGGTGCCGCGCGGCGCGGGCAATCCGCAGTGGTCGCCTGACGGCACAACGATTTCATTTGCGAATGGTGCAACCGCGGCGGAACTGTCGAGACAACAAAGAGAAACGATGCCCGTGCCGGCGCCCGCACCCTCGGTGCAGCCGGCAGCCTCTCCGACGCCTGCGGCTTCGCCACGGTCATCGCCTGAGCATGAAAGCGATGTGCGGGTGATCACGCGTGCTGTCTATCGCAACAACGACGCCGGCTACCTGGATTTCAACCACCCGTCGCATATCTGGATTGTCAAAGCGCCGCGCACCGGCGAAGACAAAGTCACGCCGACACAGCTGACGAAAACAAAGTGGAGCGACGGCAACATCACGTGGGCGCGCGACAGCAAATCCATCTACTTCGTTTCCGACCATCGCGACGAGGCTTACTACGATTTGCCGAAGACCGACGTCTACAACGTTCCCGTCACTGGCGGACAGGCTTCGCGGATCACGACGTTCGACATGGGCGCTGCCGCTTTTTCGTTGAGCCCGGATGGCAAACGCGTAGCGTTTTACGGATCCGTCAATCGGCCCGTGCGCTCTTACACCGAACCCGACCTGTGGGTACTCGAATTGTCGGGTGAAGCACAACCGCGGAATCTGACTGAAGGCTTTGACTGGGATGTCGGTTCAGGCGTCGGCGGCGACAACACCGCGCCGCGTGGAGGTGGCGGCACCCCACCGATTTGGAGCAAGGACGGTAAACAGATTTACGCGGTCTATGGTCGTGAAGGCCGAGCGAACATCGGCATGTTCGATGCGACCAACGGCAAAGAAACCGACGTTACCACAGGTGATCAGGCCGTCGTCGCGTATCGTGCAACTCCGGATGCTTCGAAGTTCGCGGTGCTAATCTCTACGCCGACACGTATCGGTGATCTTTTCTGGCTCGAGAAGCCAGGCGCGACCCCGAAACAACTCACCCACATCAACGACGATCTGTTTTCGAAACTGAATCTCACGGAACCGGAATCAATCTGGTACACGAGCTTTGATGGTAAGAAGGTCCAGACTTGGGTGCAGAAGCCACCGAATTTCGATGCTAACAAGAAGTACCCTCTCATACTTAACATTCACGGCGGACCGCATGCGGCGTACGGCTGGATCTTTGATCACGAGTTTCAGTGGATGGCCGCGAAGGGTTACGTAGTCGTTTATCCGAATCCGCGCGGCAGCACGACTTACGGACAGGATTTCGGCAACATCATCCAGTACCACTACCCCGGCGATGACTACAAAGATTTGATGGGCGCGGTCGATGAAGTGATCAAGCGTGGATACATCGATGAAAAGAAACTCGGCGTCACGGGCGGCAGCGGCGGTGGCCTTTTAACGAATTGGACGGTGGGACAAACGACTCGGTTCGCGGCCGCCGTCGCGCAACGCGACATCGCGAGCTGGGCCGACTGGTGGTACACGGCGGACTTCACTTTATTTCAGCAGTCATGGTTCCGCGGCGCGCCTTTCGAACAAGAAGAAGATTTCAAAGCGCGTTCACCGATCACTTACATCAAGAACGTGACGACGCCGATGATGTTCATTCTCGGCGAAGCCGACTGGCGCACGCCGACTTATGCCGGCGGCGAAGAGATGTTTCGCGCGCTCAAGTATCGAAAAATCCCAACGGTGATGGTGCGCTTCCCGAACGAGACGCACGAGCTTTCACGTTCCGGCCAGCCTTGGCATCGCATCGAGCGCTTGCAGCACATTGTCGGCTGGTTCGATCACTGGTTGATGGGCGTGCCGAAACCAGAATACGAAGTTACGCCGAAGCCAACGGGGGGGCAATGAAGAAAGTCGCGTCGCTGCTCTTCTCTTCAATTTTGCTAATGTCGGCTGCGGGCGCCGGACGAACACGTGCGGCCGACGCAACGATCGACGCCTTCTGGGGCAAATTCAAAGCGGCAGTAACTAAAGGCGACAAGCAAGCGGTTTTTGCGATGACTCAGCTTCCGGTTGGCATGAGTTACGGCGAGTCGCGCATTCGCACGCGCGCGCAATTCATGAAGCAATACGCCCACATCTTCGCCGGAGAGGTGAATGCAGTGAAGTGTTTTGAAACGGCTAAGCCGCAGGTCGACAATGCGAAGCCGAAAGAGTTCGCCATTACGTGTCCCTTTGCCAAAGACAGCGGCGGCGACGAACCGTTTGTCTACACGTTCAAGCTAACGCGCAGTGGCTGGCGGTTCGTCAGTTTCGAGAACATAAACGAGTAGTTACAGAATCCTGATTCGTCGGGATAGCGAGCGGATCAAAGGTTTTAACTTGAGTACTTATCCCGCTCACTCTATCGTTCGCGGTTCTGTAACGCGCAGTTGTAACGAAAAGGAGAGCGCCGAATGTCTCGCATGTTCAGACGATTGGCCCTCGTTATTATTTCCATTCTGTGCTTCGCCACCGTCGCGTTCGCCCAACCGGCCGGCGGCAGAACTGACAATCCAAAACCAAAGCCAACCAGCAAGGCCCCGGCGAAGAGCGGCGGGACATCAGCAAAACCTCCAAGGCCGCCCGCAAGTTCATCGCGGACCAGCAGCCAGGCGAATGCTGCGCCCGCATCAATCGACGGCAAGTGGTGGACGAGTGGAAACGATTTCGGCGCATCGGAAGTAATCTTCACGCAAAACGGTTCACGCGTTTCCGGCGAGATCCATTACTCAGACGGAGGTACAGGGACCGTCACCGGAACAGTTGTCGGCAAGCGGATGCAATTCACATTTTCCGACTCGAGCGGCCGCAGCGGTTCAGGATGGCTCGAACAAAGCTGGAATCTTTTTCTTGGCGGCCCATGGCACAACTCACAGGTGCGCGATGGTTCGTGGACATTGACGCGCGTCGAAGGAAAATGGTGTTTCGGCGGAAACCGCAGCCGCGTTCGCACCGTAACACATAACGCACAGGGTGAATTCAGGACGATCGACGAATATAACGAGCCGGGCGGCGGACATCTTGAGGGACCTTACATATTCCTCGAAGACGGGGATGAAAAGCTCAAAGGAGACTTTGATTTCCGCGCGAATCGAGTCAACTGGGCGAGCGGATTCTTTTGGACTTGGTGCGGCCGGAACTAAACTCAACACTCTCACTTGAAAATCAATCATGAAAGTTAATTCGCTTTCCGCAATTAAGTGCGTTTTGTTTACGCTCGTCGTTTCGACGATCGCATTCGCTCAACAATACGATCCGCAATCATTCTCAGCGATGAAATGGCGGCTAATCGGCCCGCATCGCGCCGGACGCGTTACCGCCGTGGCAGGCATTCCCGGAAATGCAGCCATTTACTATTTCGGAACGCCCGGCGGTGGACTTTGGAAGACCGTTGATGGAGGCCGCGTGTGGAAACCGATCTTCGACGATGTTCACGTTGCGTCGATCGGGGCGGTAGCTATTTCGCCATCGAATCCAAATATCGTTTACGTCGGCACCGGCGATCAATTGGAAGGCGACGGCGTCTACAAAACCACCGACGCCGGCGTCACCTGGAAGAATGTCGGTCTGCGAGATGTTCACCACATCTCTTCGCTCGTTGTTGATCCGCGCGATCCGAATATCGTGCTGGCGGGCACCTACGACTTTGTTTCTGCTGGAGAACAGCGCGGGGTGTTCAAAACGATTGACGGAGGCCGCAACTGGAAACGCATGCTGTTCAAGGATCCGTCAACTGGAATTGCTGATATGTCCGCGGCTCCGGACGACGCACAAATTGTTTACGCCGCGAGTTATTCACCTCAATTCGATCCAAGCACGCGCCGCACAACACGCAGCGAAGCGCACGTTTGGCGGTCCATGGATAAAGGCAGCACCTGGCAACAAGTCGCTGAATCAGGTCTGCCGAACAATCCGCGTGGGCGCATCGGCATCGCCGCCGCCCCGGGAACTCGCGGCCGGCGCGTGTACGCGATCATGACCCAGGGTTTCTATCGTTCGGACGACGGTGGCGCCACCTGGAGTAAAGCGACGCAGGACCCGCGCGTTTTAGGTAGTGGATACTTCAGTCGAACCTACGTCGATCCTCACAATCCCGACATAGTTTATGTAATGCAGACGGCCACATACCGGTCGGCTGATGGGGGTAAAACTTTTGCTGCGTGGAAAGGCGAACCTAGTGGCGAAGACGACCACGTGCTGTGGATCGACCCGTCAAACTCACAACACATCTTCATGGGCACTGACCAGGGCGCCGTGATCACGCTGAATGGCGGCGATACGTGGACAGAGTGGTTCAATCAGCCAACGGGCGAGATGTATCACGTCACCAGCGACAATCAATATCCTTACCGGCTGTACGCGGCGCAGCAGGACAGCGGCTCAGTCGCCGTGCTCTCACGCAGCGACTTCGGGATGATCACGTATCGCGATTGGTTCTCGACTGGCGCGTTCGAAAGCGGTCACATCGCGCCGGATCCGTCGGACGCGAACATAGTTTATTCAATAGGTTGGTACGGTACCGTGCTACGGCTCGATCGGACCACCGGACAACTCGCGACTGTGTTTACGCCATCCGCGCAGCATCGGTACACGTGGGAGACCCCACTCGCGTTTTCGCCGCGCGACTCCAGGACGCTCTACGTAGGCATGCAATCGATGCTGAAGACAACTGATGGCGCGAAGACGTGGAAAGAAATCAGCCCTGATTTGACTGAGAAGACTCCCACTGAAAACGCTTCGGGAGTGATCACCACCTTTGCGCTTTCGGCGGCTGATTCCGGCGAGATTTGGGTTGGCACCAGCACTGGTCTCCTGCAAATGACACGAAACGACGGCAAGGGCTGGACAGATGTCACGCCGGCGGAAATGCCAAAAAACAGCAACATCATTTCGATCGAAGCGTCGGCTACAGCCGCTGACGTCGCGTATGTGATTTCGGCGGCCCAGAACGATAACCATCCTTATATCTTCCGCACGCACGATGGCGGCAAGAGCTGGCAAAAGATCGTTAATGGATTACCCGACAACGCCATCGCGCGTGTGGTTCGCGAAGACAAGACACGAAAGGGTTTGCTCTACGGCGGTACAGAGCACGGAGCATATGTATCCTTCAATGGCGGCGACAGCTGGGAATCACTGCAACTTAATCTGCCCACTGTTTCTGTTCGCGATCTTTACGTTCACGGCGATGATCTAATCGCCGCGACTTACGGGCGCGCGCTCTGGATTTTGGACGACATCTCGCCGCTGCGACAGATCGATTCCGTCGCGAGCGCGATTCTGCTCAAGCCGGCCACCGCCACGCGCACGCGTTGGGACAATCATCCGGACACGCCGCTGCCGCCTGCCACGGCCCACGGAGAAAATCCGCCCGATGGCGCAATCATTTACTACTACCTCGATTCGGTACCGAGAGACATATCACTTGAGATTCGTGACGCGAAGGGCAATGTCGTGCGCCGTTTCACTGACAAGGCATCCCCGCGCGACCCGCGTCCGAAGAACGTTCCGGAATGGTGGTTTGAGCCACCCGACGCGCTGCCCACCAATCACGGGCTGAATCGTTTCGTTTGGAACTTGCAATGGCCGCATCCCGACGCGTTGGCGTTCAGTTTTCGTGGCGCGCCTTTGAACTACATCGAGTACACCCTGCCCGATCATGCAGTTTTCGGAAATACACCGATCAATCAACCACCAGGACCATTCGTCGTGCCCGGGCAATACGAGGTCGTGCTCACTGTCGATGGAAAAACTTATCGACAGCCCCTGACCGTGACGCTCGACCCTCGCGTTCATGTTTCGCAAAACGATCTTGAAGCGCAGACCGATCTGGCGCGTCAAATGGATGAGTGGATGAATATTAGTTTCCAGTCGTACAACGACATCGCGAAGGTGCGCGCGCGATTAAATGAGCTGAAGACTTCACCGACCAGGACTGTCAGCGATGCCGCGACCGCGTTCGACAACGATCTGGAAAAATTGCAGAACGGAACGACGGCCGCCCCGGGGTTTGGCACGATCAATCGCGATCTCAGTCGCTATGTAACGATGGTGCAAAGCGGCGATATGAGGCCGGCGAGTTCCGTCGTGCAAATCGCGCTCCCGCCATGTAAGGCCCTCGCCGATGATCTGCAGCGATGGCGTCGGATTAACGAAGACAAGATACCGCAGCTTAATCAGGAATTACTGAACAACAAGCTCCCAGCTCTGCCTGTCGTGGTTGTCCGCAAGCAACCGGTTTGCGCAAACTGATCATCAGGAAACCAAATGAAAAGAATCTTTGTGTCCGTATCGCTACTCCTTCTTGCAGTGTTAGCTCTGTCGCCATCGCCGGGAATCGGCGGCTTTACGTCCGGCGTTCGCGCACAACAAAAGCCCGCCGAAATCACCATCGATCCGAAAATCTTTGACGATTACGTCGGGCAATATGTCTTTCCAGAGAACCCTGACCTCGTGCTGTCGTTCCTTCGCGAAGGCAACGCCTATTACATCCAGGCGTCGGGCCAGGGCCGCATAGAAATCTACCCAGCCAGCAACTCAAAATTCTTTACGAAGATCATTGATGCCGATGCGACGTTCGTGCGCGACGCCGAAGGAAAGGTTACCGGCGTCACTTGGCGGCAGAACGACCGATCGGTGATAGCGAAAAAGACCAGCAACCAACCGCTCGTCGAAACAAATGTCGCGTTCGATCGCCGCGAAGAAATGATTCGCACGCGTGACGGCATCCGTCTGCATACGCTGATTTTCACACCAAAAGATCAGAAAGAATCCTTACCGATCATCATCGAGCGAACGCCTTACGGAATATCTGATACAGATTCAGACGCGATTAATCGACGGTATCGGGACCTGGTGGTCGACGGTTACATCTTTGTGGCGCAGGACATTCGCGGACGGTATGGGTCGGAAGGCGAGTTCCTCATGACTCATCCGATGCATGATCCAAAAGACGCGAACGGCGCCGACGAAAGCACTGATACCTATGACACGATCGATTGGCTGATTAAAAACATCAAGAAAAACAATGGGCGCGTAGGAATACTCGGAGTTTCGTACGATGGATGGCTGTCGGCGGTCGCGACGATCAATGCGCATCCTGCGCTGAAAGCTTCCTCGCCGCAGGCGCCGATGACGGACGCATGGTTGGGTGACGATTTCTTCCATAACGGCGCCTTTCGGCAAAGCTACGGTTATGAATACGTGAAGATGATGGAGACCTCGAAAGAGAACTCTGACGTTTCTTTCGACCAGGACGCCTATGATTGGTATCTTCAAAAAGGATCGCTCGGCAAGATTACCGAAATGAATGAAGGCAAGTTTCCCACTTGGAACGCCTTCGTTTCACATCCTAATTACGATGCGTACTGGGAAGCGAGGGGATTCGGAAACAAACTTAAGGCCACGACCGTGGCCACGTTGGTCGTTGGTGGCTGGTGGGACCAGGAAGATTTCTACGGTGCGCTCGCGACATACGCCGCTCTCGAGAAGTACGACAAGAGCAATCACAATTTCGTCGTGCTCGGCCCCTGGAACCATGGCGGCTGGAACAGTACCGGGCGCAATCTTGGCGATGTGAATTTCGGTAGCGCCACCGGCGCATACTTTCGTTCGCAGGTGCAGGCGCCCTGGTTTGCCTATTACCTGAAAGGCAAAGGGAAGCTCAACCAACCTGAAGCACTGACATTTCAGAGTGGCAGCAATCAGTGGACGCGATCGGATCGATGGCCGCCGAAGGAAGCCGTCGCGCGCGATCTTTACCTTCACAGTGGCAAGACACTCTCGTTCGACAAGCCATCAACCGCTAACGGAGCGGCATCGGAATCTTATGTTTCCGATCCGGCGAACCCGGTTCCCTATCGCAGACGACCGATTCAACCAACTTATGGCCGCGGCTCGAGTTGGTACACGTGGTTGGTTCAGAGTCAGAAGTTCCTCGAAGGCCGCAATGACGTATTGACCTGGCAGACCGCTGTGCTCGATCGCGAATTGACGATCGATGGCGAAGTCATGGCGCATCTGTTTGCGTCAACGACGGGGAGCGACAGCGACTGGGTCGTCAAGTTGATCGACGTCTACCCGGACAATAACCCTGAAGACCCGAAGATGAACGGCTATCAACTGATGATCGTCGACGAAATCTTTCGCGGCCGATACCTGCGCAGCTTCGCGCGGCCGCAGCCGATTACGCCGAACCAGGTGAACGAATACGTCATTGATCTGCGTGCCAACAATCACACTTTCAAGAAAGGCCATCGGGTGATGGTGCAGGTGCAATCAACCTGGTTCCCGCTGTATGATCGCAATCCGCAGAAATTCGTTGAGAATATTTTTATGGCGCGGCCTGAGGATTATCAGCCGGCAACGCAACGCGTCTATGAGTCAGCACGGTACCCTTCGCATGTTACTCTGCCGGTGATTAGGCAGTAGGCAATTACGCAGCTTCCCCGGCAAGCGTGCCTAAAAAACATTTGTCGCCCCCCCAAATGGAGGTTGTCATGAAAGTGAACAAACATATCTCGATTGCCATTGCGCTAGTGGCGCTGCTCGCTTCAGCGACGTACGCGCAGCAGGGCCCGCCAAGAGCGCCGGTCCACGAAGTGACCGATACATACTTTGGCCAGAAGATTGTTGATCCTTATCGCTGGATGGAAGACAGCAAGAACGCCGACTTTGTCGCGTGGATGAAGGCGCAGGCGGACTACACGCGCAACCATCTTGATCGACTGCCAATGAGGGCCGACTTGCTTAAACGTTTGGAAGAATTGAGCGACACAGGCGTGCGAGTATCGGGTGTGCAACGCGCCGGCGGCTATTATTTCTATTATCGCGTCGCGCCGGGCGAGAACGATCGCCGGCTTTATGTCCGAGAAGGTTTTAAAGGCGCGGAGCGTTTGCTGCTCGACCCTGACAAGCTCTCTGAACCGGGAAAGCGTTATTCGATAGATTCCTACAACCCTTCTTTCGACGGGAAATATGTCAGTTACACAATTTCGGTTGGCGGTTCTGAAATGGGTGAGATGCGGGTGGTCGAAACAGCCAGCGGTAAAGATCTGGGTGAGCGCATCGACCGCGCACGATTTGGGGCGGGCGCGTGGCTTCCCGACAACCACTCATTTCTTTACAACCGTTTGCAGAAGTTGAGTGACGGCGCGCCGGCAACTGAGCTTTATCAGAAAAGCCGTGTCTATTTACACATGCTCGGCACAAGTCCCGACCGTGATATCGCGGTATTCGGATATGAAGTGAATCCCGCCATCAAGATGGAGACGACACCTCTGCCGTTTGCGTACGTTCCCATCGGATCGAAGTACGTCATTGCGCTGGTGAACTCCGGCGTGTCGCCAAATTCAGAGTACTACTTCACCACCGTCGACAAGCTCACGCAGACGCCAATTCCCTGGCGCAAGTTTGTTTCGCTTGATGATGAGGTTGCGAACTTGGACTTTCACGGCGACGACGTTTATCTGCTGACTTACAAGAACACGCCACGCTACAAGATTGTGCATATCAATCTTGCGCAACCTGACATCGCAAAGGCCGACACAATATTTCCCGCCAGCGCCGCTGTCGTCACCGCGGCTGGCGCCGCCAAAGACGCCGTGTACGTGCAGACGCTCGACGGGGGCGTGGGTAAACTCTGGCGCGTAGATTACAAAAACGGCGCGCCACAATTGATCAAACTGCCTTACGACGGAACGGCCAACATCGGGTGGACCGACCAGCTGAACGAAGGTTTGTTGTTCGGACTTACTTCGTGGACCAAGTCAGCAGCATATTTCGCCTACAACCCCGCAACGCAAAAGGCCACCGACACAACGCTCATTCCGCCAATTCCGATCGACATGTCTTCGATTGATGCCGTTTCGGTGAAGGCAAAGAGCTACGACGGCACGCTGGTGCCGCTCGTCATTCTTTCCAGGAAAGGTTTGAAGCGGGATGGGACGAACCCAACATTAATGATCGGCTACGGCGCGTATGGCATCGTTAACACCGAACCGTTTTTCGCTTCCGGTTATTTGCCGTGGCTTGAGCGGGGCGGCATTCTCGCATTCGCCGGCGTTCGTGGGGGCGGCGAGTACGGCGAAGAGTGGCATTTGGCCGGGAAAGAGAAGACGAAGCCGAACACCTGGAAAGACTTTATCGCGTGCGCCGAATATCTGATCAATGAGAAGTACACGAGCGCCGCGCATCTCGCCGGGGAAGGTGGCAGCGCGGGCGGCATACTGATCGGCAACTCCATCGCTGAGCGCCCGGACCTGTTTGGTGCGGCGGTTGATGCCGTGGGAGTCAACGATGCGGTGCGCGCCGAGACGACCTCAAATGGAGTTCCAAACATTCCCGAGTTTGGTTCCACCAAAACTGAAGAAGGATTCAAAGCACTGCTGGAGATGGACGCCTATCTGAAGATTAAGGACGGCGTTAAATATCCGGCGGTGTTGCTGGTGACCGGCATCAACGATCCACGGGTCGAGCCGTGGATGTCCGCAAAAATGGCGGCGCGTTTGCAGACCGCAACAACCAGTGGCAAACCGGTTCTGCTGCGGGTCGATTACGACGCGGGACATGGATTCGGCTCGACGAAGCGTCAACGAAACGAGCAAAACGCGGACATCTACGCGTTTCTCTTCGACCAGCTGCGCTGAAATACCCGGTTGTCGTACGCGTGGTCAGGGGATCGCGCCGACGATAATCAAGAATGCAATAACTTCGGCATCGAACGTTATCCGAAGTGGATTGCTCCTAAGCTTCATGTCTATATTCCATCGAACCGCAATTAGACTTCTCTCATTCGCAATCATCTCGGTTTTTGCGAGCACTCTAGTAATCGCGCAGCAACAACCGCGAAAAGACGACGTGCTGCGCACCAACACCGAACTGATTCAAACTTACGTCACGGTCGTCGACAGATCCGGAAAGTTCGTCGACGGCCTGAATCGCGATCAGTTTCAGTTGATGATTGATGGACAATCGCGCGAGATTAGTTTCTTCGATCGAGTCTCTGGCGGCGTGGCCGCGTCACAGACAAACGCGCGGCGCGAAGATAGTCCGTCAGCGTCTACGAGTTTGGCCACTGCCGCGACGATTCGCGGACGCAGCATTGTCTTCTTCGTTGACGACCTGCACTTGTCTCTCGACAGTCTGAACCGCACGCGCAAGATGCTGCGCGCCTTTCTCGAAGACGAAATGAACTCGCGCGACTCAGTCGCAATCGTTTCCGCCAGCGGCCAGATTGGATTTCTACAACAGTTCACCAATGACAAAGAAGTTCTGGCAGCAGCGATCGACAGATTGAATCATAAGACCGTGGGGACGCGCACGGTGGGCATGGGAAATGTCTCGATGTCTGATTACGTCGCGTCATTAATCGACAGCAAGGGCGACAGTCGTCAGAACGGCGTGATGAACGTTTATATCGAGGAATGCCAGAAACAATCTGCGGGCAGCAAGAAAGACCGGCGCGCCGCCGAGATGATCCGGTTGAACTGCGAGCAACTGGTTAAGAGTAACGCCCGGATGATCCTGACTGAGTCGGCGACGACCACTGCGAACACGTATGCAGCGCTGGAAGCCGTGATGCGCTCGAACGCGCGCGCGCCCGGTCGCAAACTCGCTTTCTTCATCTCTGATGGTTTTCTGTTGGATACGGGACACGGACCGGGACTGCGCGAACAACTCGAAGAAATCATCGACTCGGCACAGCGCGCCGGCGTCGTGATTTACACCATTGACGCCAAAGGCCTGACGTCAAACATGCTGGATGCCACGAACAACGTCGTGTCCGATGCTAACGGACGAATGGCGGGCGTCGCGACCGCCGAAATCGCGGCGACGCAGGATGCGCTCAACGCACTCGCGCGCGACACTGGCGGACGAGCATTGCGCAATCAAAATTATTTTGACAAGTGGGTCGATAAAGCGCTCGACGAAACGTCGAATTACTATGTGCTCGCGTGGCGTCCATCGAATGAAGTCGAGACCACAAAGAGATTTCGTAATGTCCAGGTGAGCATTATCGGAAGCACGCAATTCAGCGTGCTCGTCGCGCGGGGCTATCTCGAAGGCGGAAACGCAAAGCCACAAATTGTCGCCACGTCCGCTGAAAAACCTGATACTAACAAGACGGCTGCGGATGCCGATCTACAGACAGCGCTCGCCGACTACTATCCAAGTAACTCGCTACCCGTTGCCCTGTCATTGACTTATCTGAACACGCCTAATAATGGCATGGTGGTAACTTCGTCAATGCAAATCATCGGCAGTGGTCTCGATCCAGTTGAGAGTCAATCTGCTTCGAATTTTCTCATCGCCGGCGTAATCCTTAACGACAAGGGGAAGATCGCGAACAGCTTCAAGACTGTGGTGAAAGGCTCCGCGGATGCAGCGCACCCAGCAATCATCTATAACCATCGTGCGACGCTGACGCCGGGGATTTATCAAGTGCGGGTGGCGGCACGCGACGATCAAACGGGTCGCGTCGGTAGCGCCCTGAAGTGGATCGTCATTCCTGACACCGCCGATCGGCGGCTGCACCTGAGCAGTCTAATGTTAATTGCGTCGGGCATGGAGAATCTGCGTGCGGCTGACGGCACGGGGCAGGTCCAACTCAGTGTCGACCACCGCTATCCGCGTGCGTCACGTCTCGATTGGTGCGTCTTTGTTTACAATGCCCAGCGGGACGGCAATTCGAAACCAGACCTGGGTGTTTCAGTGCAGGTGCTTCGTGATGGTCGGGTCGTTCAGGAATCGCGCAGCAAAGTCTCTGACGCGGGAACCGATCCGGCCCGCATCTTTTTTGGCCATCAGTTGGCGCTGCAATCTTTGTCCCCGGGACGTTATGATCTGCTGATTACCGTTTTAGACAATCTCAGCGCGACTACGGCCACCCGCCGCATCGAATTTCAGATCGAATGACGCGCAGGTGACTGTTCCACGGTAACCCAACTCAAGATGAAAACTGTCGGACTGATCGGGGGCGTAGGTCCTGAATCTACGATCGAATACTACCGATTCATCATTGAAGCCTACCGCGAGCGAAAGCAGGATGACACCTATCCTTCGATCATCATCAATAGCGTTGACGTAAACAAATACGTGGCGCTGGCGACCGCAAATCAATTCGGCAAGTTTGCTGACGAACTTGTAATTGAGATCGAAAGACTCGCGCGTGCCGGTGCAGACTTCGGCGCTCTTGCGGCGAACACACCTCATATTGTCTTCGACGAATTGCAACGTCGTTCGAAACTTCCGCTGGTAAGTATTGTCGAAGCAACCTGCGACAAAGCTCGCCGTCTCGGACTAAAACGCGTGGCGTTGCTGGGAACTCGATTTACGATGACGGGCGGTTTCTATCAGGACGTCTTCGCGCGCACGGGAATCGACCTTGTAGTCCCAAACGCGGAAGAACAGGAGTACATCCACGAAAAATATATCGGCGAACTGCTCAAGAACATTTTTACCGACGACACGCGCGCGGGTTTGCTGGCAATCGTCAAGCGATTGCGCGAGCGTGACGCAATTGAAGCCGTGATACTCGGCGGCACAGAACTTCCGCTGATTCTCCGCGATGCGGAACCAGACGACGTAGAGTTTCTCGATACCACCCGAATTCACGTTGAAAAGATTGTCGAACGGCTGGTTTCGTAGGTAGAATCCGCCGCGTGAAATACCCGGTACCCTCAGCGCTGCGCTCCTTTCTAAAGCCGTATGACAAGTCCATTCGTGATCTCGCTTTGCAGCTTCGCGACGTACTGCTCCAGGAGATGGCCCCGTGCTACGAAAATATCTATGACGCATACAGCGCGGTGGCGATCGGTTATGGCACGAGCGAGAAACTTGGTGACGGTATTTTTCACATCGCGGTTTATGCCACGGGAGCAAATCTCGGTTTTAATGACGGCGCGACCCTGGACGATCCGAAAGGCATTCTTGAAGGATCCGGCAATCGCATTCGCCACATCAAGATTAGAAAGCCTGAGGATCTAAAAAGGCCGGAGCTTCGCGCTTACATTCGTCGCGCGCGAAAGAAGGCGCTCGCCGAGGCGCGCAAATTGGGCGAAGCTCCCAAACCGAAACCAAACGGCGTCGTCTCGACCGTTAAAGCGATTTATCCAAAGAAGCGACGGCCTGGTTAGTCGCATGTCGTCCGCTATCGCGGACGAGAAAGGCCGCCATCCAGACTTTTTAGGCAAGCCCATCAACACCAAGGCCCTCAGGAGGAGTCATGTCCAAACGATTCGCAACTCTAATAATCGCAATTCTTTTGTTGTGCGCCAGGCTTGCCGCGCAGACCCAACACGTTCCTACGCTTGACGATCTACTCACGCTGAAATCGGTCGCCGGAACGCAGATTTCGCCCGACGGTAAATGGGTCGCGTACACGGTCGGCTATGGCGATTTCAAGCAGGACGCGTTCGTCACGCAAATCTGGTTGGCGAACACGGACACGGGAAAGAGTTTTCAATTGACGCGCGGAGAGAAGTCATCCACCAGCCCGCGCTGGTCGCCAGACGGTCAGTGGCTGGCATTTCTCAGCAATCGAGTTGAAGACAAGAATCAGATTTTTCTGATTAATCCTGAAGGCGGCGAGGCGCAACAACTCACTAAATCCGAAACGGCCATCAATAGTTTCGCGTGGTCTGAAGATGGAAAAATGATCGCCTACACGGCGACTGAACCGACGGCTCAGCCCATGAAGGATCGCAAGGACTATTTCGGAGATTACGACGTGGTGCGCGAAGGATACAGTTACGTTCATCTGTGGACTTTCGCCGTGGCAGATGCCATGAACGGACCGGTCGTCGGCAAGCAACGGACGAAGAAGAAAGACTTCAGCATCGATTCGTTTTCATGGTCACCGGACGGATCGACAATCGCGTTCAGTGCCACAATCAATCCGGATTTGATTCAGGGTGCAACCGACGACATTTACGTGTTAAAGCTGAGCGATGACGCAGTCAAGAAAGTCGTCGATCAACCCGGACCGGATAGCAATCCACGCTTCTCACCGGATGGAAAACAGATTGTTTTCGTCTCAGCGATGGGCGACAAACTCTATTTTGCGAGCAATTCGAAACTTGCCGTGATCAACACTGACGGAGGAACGCCGCGGTCGATTACTGACTCGTTTGACGAAAACCCTGGCTTGATTGAATGGAATCGCGGCGGAATCTACTTCGCCGGCTCGCAAAAAACCGCGGCGCATTTGTTCCGGGTCGATCCCGCAACTGCGAAAGTTTCACGCGTGTCCCAGCCAGACGATTTGATCGCCGGCTCGTTCTCGTTCGCGCGCTCGACTGATCGGATCGCTTTCGCGATTGCCTCTCCCACCAGCATTAATGAAGTCTTCGTCAGCGATCTTCGCCGGTTCATGCCGCGCAAGCTGTCCGACCTGAACGATCAAACTAAGGCGTTCACGCTCGGCACGCGTGAAGTCATCTCATGGAAGAGTCAAGATGGTGCGACTATTGAAGGAATCCTGATCAAGCCCGCCAATTTTGATCCGACCAGGAAGTATCCGTTGCTTTGCATTATTCACGGCGGGCCAACCGGCATCGATCGGCCGGTGTTGCTGACTCCGGATGCGCGTTATTACCCATCCGATATCTGGGCCGCACGCGGCGCATTGATCTTGAAAGTGAACTATCGCGGCAGCGCGGGCTACGGCGAGAAGTTTCGGAAACTGAACATGCGCAATCTGGGAGTCGGCGACGCCTGGGACGTCCTGTCCGGCATTGACTACCTGATTGCGAAGGGCTGGGTCGATAAGAACAAAGTTGCCTGCATGGGTTGGAGCCAGGGAGGCTACATCTCGGCGTTTTTGACGACTTCAACCGACCGTTTCGTGGCCATTTCGGTCGGTGCGGGCATTTCGAATTGGGCGACGTACTACTACAACACTGACATCACACCGTTCACGATTAATTACCTCGGCAACGATCCCGCGATGGACCCGGAGATCTATCAGAAGACTTCGCCCATGTCCTACATCAAGGGGGCCAAGACGCCAACACTGATTCAGCACGGTGAATTGGATCGTCGCGTGCCGATTGCCAATGCTTACGAATTGCGTCAAGGTTTGGAAGATCGCGGCGTCAAAGTTGAGATGGTTGTTTATAAAGGGTTCGGTCACGGCATCACCAAACCGAAATCCCAGCGCGCCGTGATGCAGCATAATCTCGCCTGGTTCAATCATTACATCTGGGGAGATCCGCTGCCGGATTTTACGGCGCCGGAAGTTCCGAAGAAGGATGAAAAGAAGGCGGATGAGAAACGGTGATCTCCTCGTCGTCCTCCCTTTTTGGGACCAAGGGTGGTGACCTGGTTTGACGTGGCACGCGCATCTTGCGCGTGGCCCACGGGCGAGACGCCCGTGCCACTCTCTCAAAATAGGTCAGCACTGGACCAGCCGATTTCTAGTTCGCGAGTGGCCGGCGTGCTATTCTTCGCAAGTCGGAAACGCGGTCGGTCTCCCCGGAGCTGAAAAGCTCGACTCTTCCTCTCGTCTGAGGCATTGTGAAAACTACTGCGGCCCTAACAGCGTTTCTCCTGCTGCTCTGCGCTTCGCCGTCTCGCGCGCAAAATCCGAAAACTGAATCGCGGCCTCAAACTGAAGATGATCGAATAGTAGTCAACACCAGCCTGGTGCAGGTGGACGCGGTCGTCACTGATAAGAATGGGAAGCCGGTTAATAATCTGCAGCCGGCGGATTTTGAACTAGTGGAAAGCGGACGCGCCCGAGACATCGTGGCGTTTTCTTATGTTCCGTTGGGGGGTAAGGCCTCGGCCGCCAATAAGAACGCAAAGGTTCCCTCTAATGAAGCGCCGCCACCCCAACTGCATGGGCTGAACCCTGACAGTTATCGCCGCGCGATCGCGATTCTGGTCGATGATTTTGGACTGTCGGCAGAAAGCATCGCAAGACTGCGAAATGCGCTCGAAAAGTTTATCGCGGAACAAACGGATTCGACCGATGTGATCGCCGTGGTGCGATCGAGTGGCGGACCTGGCGCGATGGCGCAGTTCACGTCGAATCGGGCGCAGCTTCTGGCCACGGTTAGACGCATACGATGGTATGGGACAGGACGCGGCGGCTTGTTCGCCCTTAATTCTATGACGCCTTTCGATAACAACGAGAATGGAGTCACCTTACAAGGCTACAGTTCGGGCACGCCCCCGGACTTGTCAAGCAGAGAGTTTTTCGGCGGCTCGCTCGGCGCGCTGGCCTTCGTGATCCAACGCCTCGCTAATTTTCCCGGTCGTAAGTCGCTGGTGGTGGTATCTGAAAACTTGCCGCTAACGACGCTCGCAGCTCAGACTTCGGGAGCCACGAATTTCCTGGATAAGTTGATCGAACTCGCCAATCAACACTCAATCGTGATTTCGACCATGGATGCTCGCGGTTTATCCAAACCGGGTTTGACGACTGATGACAGCCAATACCAGCTCGCTGCCAATCAAGTTGAAAAGAAAGTGCGCGAGCGCAACATCGCGTTCCGGGTCGCGCAGGACACATTGAGCTATCTCGCCGAACAGACCGGCGGCATTTTCGTTCGTAACAATAACGATTTGAACAACGGACTCCGGCGCATCGTCGACAGCGAGCGGGGGTACTACCTGATGGCATTTCGCCCTGACGATGCTGACAAGGAGCGTACTGATCGAGTGTACAAGGTTAGCGTCCGCTTAAAGCGTTCAGACCTGGTACTGAGGAGCCGGTCGGATTTCCGGAGGTTCGCCGCCCAGCCTGAAGCGATCTCGACTCCAACAAAGAACGATGTGCTGCGCGATACCCTGGCCTCTCCTTTCGTGAGAGAGGATGTGCGGCTCAAAGTAACGGCGCTCTTCACCGGAAGATTGCAGAGTAAGGTGCTGGTGCATGTCGATGCGCGCGACCTCACACTAACGGAATCCAGCCAAGGCAGCTATCAGGGATCTTTCGACCTGGCCGTGGTCGCGTTCGACGACAACGGAAAGGTGAGCCAGGACTTTACGCGCATTCAACCTTTGAGCGTGCCGGCGGCATATTACGAACAGGTTTTGCGTGACGGACTCGTGTACACAATCGATATGCCTTTGCCAAAGGCTGGCCCATATCAAGTGCGAGTGGCTGTGCGTGACGCGGAATCGGGACGCTTGGGGTCTGACTCTCAATTCGTTGACGTGCCGGAAGCTCGCACGTCGCGCCTGTCGGTGGCGGGTTTAATAATGCAGGCCATGACGGAGTCAATCGGCGGCGGGCCGGCGGTGAGACGTTTTGCGAGTGGCGATACGCTGGAGTACTCCTATCTGGTTTACGGCGCGCGCGAGGACCGGAACAAGTCGGCCGGCCTCACCAATGAGATCCGCCTCTTTCGTGGCACCGACGAAGTGTTAATTGGCAGCGCACCTGCTGCCGTTGTTACAAAAGCCGAAGGCAACGAAGCAATCGTCGTCGGAGGCACCTTTAAGTTGGCCAACTCACTCCCACCCGGAGACTACTTTTTGCAGGTGATTGTCACGGATCAGTTAGCGCCACGCGACCGGCAGACATCCAGCCAGTGGATCGATTTCGAGATCGTTAGATAACTCCCTTTCGAGAAATGCCCAAATCTCGTTTTGCGATCGTTTGCGGCCTTGCGTCTTTGCGTGAACCGCCCGCCTCCCTAACGATAGTCTCACGCCAAGTCGCAAAGACCGCAAAGAAACGCAAAGTAGGGCACTACCCTTTTCGACTTTCGTTTGACAATCCCCTCACGCGTTTGGCATAACGGGGCGCTACCTAAAATCCGCAACGAAAGAATGGCAATCATGTCCAAAGTGAATCGGTGGCGTGTCGCCACGCTGCTACTCTTCGCTGTCTTGTTTTTGTGTCAATCAGCAGGGGCTCAATCATTCGATTCCAGCCTTTATTCCGGCCTTCGCTGGCGCATGATTGGGCCGTTTCGCGCCGGCAGAACCAACGCGGTCAGTGGTGTCGTGGGACATCCGGAAACTTTCTATATGGGTTCAGTCGGCGGCGGTGTTTGGAAGACGACCAACTCCGGGCGAACCTGGACGCCGATCTTTGACTCCGCTTCATCAGCATCAATCGGCGCCATTGCTGTCGCGCCCTCCAATCCAGACGTGATTTATGTCGGCACAGGTGAAGCCGACATGCGCGACTCAATCCAGTTTGGCGACGGCATGTGGAAATCGACTGATGCAGGCAAAACGTGGAAACACGTCGGACTTGAGACCACGAAACAGATTGGCCGCATCATTGTCGATCCAAAGAACCCCAACATCGTCTTTGTCGCCGTGCTCGGAAATGTATACGCCTCAAGTCCCGATCGGGGTATCTATCGTTCGAAAGACGGCGGCGCGACATGGCAGAAGGTGCTCTTCAAGAACGACGACGTTGGTGGCATCGATCTCAATTTCGACCCGGCCAATTCACAGACTGTCTACGCCGCACTGTGGAATGTGCGGCGACCACCCTGGTTCATCTACACACCGGCGAATGGCCCAGGCGGCGGCATTTTCAAGTCCACTGATGGTGGATCGACCTGGAAAGAGATGGACGAAGGCATTCCGGTCGAAGGACGCGGACGCATCGGCATTTCGGTGTCTCCGGCAAATCACAATCGCATCTATGCGGTGGTCGATGGCTTTGTGAACGACAAGGAACATCCGGAGGATTCGACTAAGACCAAGAAATACGGCGGCGTGTTCCGATCCGATGATGCGGGTGCAACCTGGACGAGGCTTTCGAACGACGAACGTCTCTGGGGTCGCGGCTGGTACTTTGAAAAGATTACCGCCGACCCCAAGAACGCCGATCAGGCCTATGTGATGAATACATCGATGTATCGCTCGAGCGATGCCGGCAAAACCTGGAAAGCGATCAAGGGAGATCCGACGGGCGACGATTTTCATCAACTTTGGATCAACCCCGACGATCCGAAGCGCATGATCATGGCGAGCGACCAGGGCACCATCGTCAGCGTTGACGGCGCGGAAACCTGGAGTTCCTGGTACAACCAGGCCACCGCACAGATTTACCACGTCGCGCCGGATTATCGGTTTCCGTATTGGGTTACGGGCGCGCAACAGGACAGCGGCGCGGTTGGCTCGCCTTCACGCAGCCGTCACGCCGAAATTTCTCAACGCGATTGGGAAGGTCTCTGCGCCGGCGGCGAATCGGGCTACACCGCGCCCGATCCGCTGCATCCTGAAATTCTTTTCGGCGGCACGGTCTCGCGCTGCAATGTCATCACGGGCGAAACGAAAAACGTCTCGCCTGAACGCGGCGGTGGCGGTGGTTTCGGTCAGCCGTCTCCTTATCGTCACGCGTGGACGCAGCCAGTTGTGTTCTCCCAGGCCGATCCGCGCGCGCTCTACTACGCAAACCAATTTCTCTACAAGACGACCAACGGCGGCGAGAGCTGGACGCAAATCAGTCAGGACCTCACGCGTGAAGATCCTGGTGTGCCCACGAATCTAAATGCTGAAGCAGCCGCCGACGCACCCACGGACAAACGGCGCGGCGTGATTTATACGATCGCGCCTTCGCCTCTGCGCGCAGCGCTCATCTGGATCGGCACCGACGACGGTTTGATTCAGATGACCAACGACGATGGGAAGACGTGGACGAACGTGACACCGCCTGAGCTGACTTCATGGAGCAAGGTGACCATGATTGACGCGTCACACTTTGACGTGAACAAAGCGTTCGCATCGGTCGAACGCCATCAGCTTAACGATTACGAGCCGCACATCTTCCGCACGCGCGACAGCGGTAAGACGTGGAGTGAGATCACCCGCGGCTTGCCAAAAGGCATCTATGTGCAGACGGTCAAGGAAGATCCGGAGCGCGCGGGCATGCTCTACGCGGGAACTGAGCGTGCCGTGTTTGTTTCATTCGACGACGGCGATCACTGGCAGTCTTTGCAATTGAATCTGCCGCCAACCTCGATACGCGATCTGGCGGTTCATAAGAACGACTTGATCGTGGCCACGCACGGTCGTAGCTTTTGGGTGCTCGACAACATCTCGGCGCTGCGACAACTTAGTGCTAACGTTGCGAACAGCTCGGTGCATCTCTTCGAACCCGCCGAAGTGATTCAGCTTATTCCCGGCGCTGACTTTGTCGGCACCCCGATACCGCGTGACGAACCGATCGCTGAAAATCCACCAGCCGGAGCGATTATCGATTATTACCTGAAGTCGAATGTGAGCGGCCCTGTGACGCTGGAAATCATTGATCCGTCGGGCGAAGTGATTCGCAAATACTCGAGCGAAGACAAGTTTCCACCGATCGATCCCGATAAGCTGAACTACCCACCCTTTTGGGCGCGCGTGCAAGAACCTCTGCCGGCCACCGCGGGATTTCATCGGTGGGTTTGGGACTTTCGTCCGACACCAACCGCGCCGGCTGGACGCGGCGGCGGTGGAGGCGGTCGTGGGGGTGGTCAACTCGCGCTGCCCGGCAAATACACCGTGCGACTTACGGTGAATGGTAAGAGCCAAACGCAGCCGCTCGTGGTGAAGCCCGATCCGCGAGCGAAATAGATTCAAACGCGATGCAGTTCAGCTTTACTGTTGGCGTTCACGAGCAGCATCGCGTTGACTTCACTTTTGATCAAGTCATCGGCAATCTGGAAATCAAAGTCGACGGTCAGACGGCAATTAAAGACTTCCGCATCTTCTCTCTAAAACTCACGAAGCGGTACGAATTTGTGGTTGGCGTTAACGAGAAGCATCACGTCGCGATCGAAAAAAGGCGCAAACTTTTCCTCGCCGGAATACGGCCTCAGCAATATCGCGTATTCATTGATGGCGCGTTGATGCAGACGTACCACGGCTAAGAGCTAAGGGGTAGGAGCTAAGAAATTGAAAATTGAAAAGTAGAAACTGAAAATTGAAAACTGAGTGCAGCCTCCTGATCCCAGGCTGGCTACGCACCTAACCTTTCTGTCATCCCGGCAATTCGCATTCCGACCCCACACTCTGCGCTCAAGACTCAGCACGCAGTCCTCAGTACTCAGAGCATTCCGGAACAAACACCCGCGCAAGTTTGTCCAACCCTGCACGTTCATTCTAACGGCTGTTCGATTTGTTCAAGCGCCTGAAGGAGTACTGTCATGAAGAGCGATTTTCGACCTGGCCGGATTTTCGTGCTTTCCACGAGTTCTTTTGTCTTCTCCGCCACTCTGACTCTGTTGGTGGTGCTGGCCCTCGAAGCTTGTGTGGGCCACTCGACTGCATCGTCTCGCGGCTCGGGTAAGAAGCCGGCGAACAAGAACATGCGCGCCTTCGCTTCGGAAGACGAGATGAAAGCGTACTTTCGGAAGCTGGCGGAAGAACGAAAGAGGGTTGCGACCCGCCGGGGCCTCGTGGGAGACGTCGCGAGCTCGCCGGTGACAAGCAATCAAGCGGCTGCCCCTGCGGAAGCCAAGGCAAAGTCGGAAGATAGTAAAGATGAATCAATAACCAACACGCAACACGCGGGCGTCGATGAAGGCGGCATTGTCAAGCTGCATGGCGATCAGCTCGTCGTGCTGCGACGTGGGCGTCTGTTCACGGTGGCCATTGGCGATGGCGCATTGAAACCGTTGTCGATGGTCAATGCATACGGACCGGAAATCGATCCGCGTTACACCTGGTACGACGAGATGCTCGTCTCCGACGACAGGGTGGTGGTGATTGGCTACAGCTATGAACGCGGCGGCACGGAAGTCGGACTCTTCAACATCGATCGCGCGGGGAATCTTTCGTATCGATCCACGTATCACCTGCGTTCGAACGACTATTACTCTTCGCGCAATTACGCCAGCCGTTTGATTGGCAACAAGCTTATTTTCTACACGCCGCTTTACATGAATCCTTACGCGGACGATCCATTCGCTGAATTCCCCGCCGTGCGCAAGTGGCACAAAGGCGCGAAGCCTGAGGAGTTTCAGCGCATCGTGTCTGCCACTCATGTCTATCGTCCGGAACGAACAATCAATTCGGATTCAGGGCTCGCGCTGCACACAGTGACGACTTGCGATCTGTCGAATGGGGATTTCAAGTGTGATGCGACGGCGGTGCTGGGACCTCCGGGGCGCGTGTTCTATGTTTCGCCGGAATCGGTTTATGTCTGGACCACCGAATGGTCGTACAACGGCCAACACAGCACGCAGCATTCGATGGTCTATCGCCTGCCGCTCGATGGAAATAGCCCAAGCGCGCTCGGCGTGGCCGGCAGTCCGGTTGATCAATTCTCTTTTCTGGAAAGCGAAGACAAGTATCTGAACGTGCTCGTGCGCTCGAATGGCTCCGG
This sequence comes from Pyrinomonadaceae bacterium, assembly GCA_036006125.1. Lineage (GTDB taxonomy): Bacteria > Acidobacteriota > Blastocatellia > Pyrinomonadales > Pyrinomonadaceae > UBA11740. The sequence continues at coordinate 49,003 of DASYPX010000286.1, forward strand.
CGACGACATGTGGAGTGCCGAGCGGACGGCGGGCGATGTCGCGCTTTTGCGCGTGCCGATTTCTGAATTCAACGATGGCACGAACGATGCCTCGTCCTGGGACTATCACGGTTTGCCGAAGCCACGCGGTTACACTTTTCAGAATCGGTTTGTGGGCGAGTATCTGCTGTACGGGACCGGCAGTGGCTGGGGCGCGCCCGAAAACAAAAGCGAATCGAATCTGTTCGTCGTGAATTGGAGCGATGGCGAAGTCACGCAACTGAAAGTTAATCACGGCGTCGATCGGATCGAAGCGCTCGGCTCAGACGCGATCGTGGTCGGCACCGACGGCAGCAACCTGCACTTCTCTTCGATCCAGCTCGCCGATGCGCCCGTAGTCGCTGACGAGTTTATTCGCAAGGGCGCTTCGCAGGGTGAGTTGCGGAGTCACGGCTTCTTCTATAAACCTGACGGACCGAATTCAGGCGTGCTTGGTTTGCCGATCAGCGTGCCCGGTCGCTCCGGCTACAAGCATCTGTTCGAAGACTCGGCCGCGATTCTTTTCCTGCGCAACGATGGTTTGCATTTTCAAGAAGTGGGCGAGCTGACGGCGCAGTCTGAAAGAGCGGTCGATGACGCGTGTCGCGCTTCGTGTGTCGACTGGTACGGGAACTCGCGACCGCTGTTCATTCGCGGACGTATTATCGCCATGCTCGGATACGAGTTGGTCGAAGGCACGATGAAGAATGGCCGCATGCAGGAAATGCG
>DASYPX010000287.1:0-3143 GCA_036006125.1 Pyrinomonadaceae bacterium
GTTTTCGACTTCGTGACGATAACGCCGCCGAAGACGCCGTGCAAGAGACTTTTCTTGCCGCCTTAAAGGCCTACGAGAAATTTGAAGGGCGGGGATCAGAGCGAACCTGGCTCGTTGGCATACTCAAACACAAAATCATCGATCATTTTCGTAAGCTTGAGCGCGAAGCTCCCATCGGCGAAGGATTCGATGAAGGTCCCGAACATGCTGAGTTCTTCGAAAGAACCGACGAGTGGGTAGGGCATTGGAACGCCGACCGCGCCCCGAGCGAATGGCATGCTACGCCGGCTGAGTTGATTGAGCGCAGTGACTTCTGGAAGGTCTTCAGCGATTGTCTTTCGCCGCTACCGCAACGCACGGCGAGCGCCTTTACATTGCGTGAGGTCGATGGTTTGAAGAGCGAAGAAATTTGCGAGATTCTTAGCATTAGCGTAAATAATCTGTGGGTAATGCTTCATCGGGCACGTTTGCACCTGCGCAACTGTCTCGAAATCAACTGGTTCAAGCCGGAACAGTGACATGGCCCTCAAGCCTTACGACAAATTGAAGCACGCGATCCGCTACCGGCTCTTGCGGAAGCTGCCGACTTGCCAACAGACCGTTGAAAAAATCTCAGAATCGATGGACCGAGAGCTTACTCTACGCGAGCGAATCAATTTGAAACTTCACATTTGGATTTGCGCCTGGTGCCAATGGTATCTCGAGCATCTGGAAATCATTCGTGAAACTGCCCGCGCAAAAGGCGCCGAATCTCCCGACCTTGAATCCGTGAGTCCGACACTTTCTGCCGAAGCCCGCGAGCGAATTAGACGGAAACTCGCCGGCGAGGCTTAGCCCTGCCTGTAAGGTTCTTCCCAACAGTCCGACAAACTCATGGAGGCAGCAGTTTGCTCGTGGCACGCGCGTCTTGCGCGTGGATCAACGGGCGGGACGGCCGTGCCACTCTCTATGAATTCTGCGAGTCACGATCATCAGCACGCGCCGAATCGGTTTGCAGTGATTCCGACCAACGTGCGACTAAATGCTGATCCGAATTACACCGGTAAGGGTGTCACCATCGCCTTTCTTGATTCAGGTTTCTATCCGCACCCTGATATGATCGAGCCAACCAATCGAATAGTTGCCTATCATGATTTGACCAACGAGCGCCCGTCGCTCAATTCGCATGTTCTGTCTGAGTCATGGCAATGGCACGGCACGCAAACCTCAGTCGCCGCAGCCGGTAACGGTCACTTGTGTGACGGAGTCTATCGAGGGCTCGCTTATGAATCTCAGCTGGTGCTGGTGAAAGTCAGCCAGAACGGCCGGATCACCGAAGAGAACATTGCACGTGGCATCAAGTGGGTAATCAACAATCGCGAGCGATACAACATCCGTGTGTTGAATATTTCATTAGGGGGCGACGAAGACGTTCCGTGCTCAAGGAGCATCGTCGATCAAGCTGCCGAAGAAGCGATCCAGAATGGAATCGTCGTCGTAGTCGCGGCGGGAAATTCAAGCGAAGGTCATTCAATTCCACCTGCCAATTCGCCTTCAGTAATCACGGTTGGCGGATACCACGATAATAATCAACTGAATCGGAGTGAATTGGATCTCTACCACTCGAACTTTGGCGCGACCGCCGATGGCACAATCAAGCCCGAAATCGTCGCGCCGGCAATGTGGGTGGCGGCGCCGATTCTGCCCGGTACTGCGCTTTATGATCGCGCGGAAGCGTTGTCACATCTGGCTGCGGCGGCTGATTATCAACTGCCGAGCCTGGCGCGCGAATTCGAAGATGAAGCCGAGCTACCCGACAATCTCCGTTTCGCCGACCCGGCCGCAATTCGCAGTTTTGTTGAGCGTTCTTTGAATCAGCAGAAAATTGTCGCATCACACTATCAGCACGTCGATGGAACCTCTTTCGCCACGCCGATTGTTTCGTCGATCGTCGCCCAAATGATCGAAGCCAACCCGAAGCTGACGCCCGGAGCAGTAAAAAACATCCTGATTTCCACCGCCGATCGAATCTCAAATGCACCGGCGATCCGCCAAGGTTACGGCGTCGTAAACGCGCGACGCGCGGTCGAGTTGGCCAGGCAGGAGATTCATTCGCTGAACATGGTCGGTTGCCAGCCGCCGCGTGTTGAGAACGGCCATCTTGTTTTTGTGTACCACGATGATAGCGCAGCAGAAGTAGCCCTCGCTGGTGATTTCAACGGCTGGAATCAGACCGCGCATCCACTGAAGAAAGACGGTTCGGGCCTCTGGCTTGGAGAACTGAAAACACCTGCCGCGGGTCGTTATCAATACAAATTTATCGTCGACAAGAAACGCTGGAGCGAAGATCCGAGCAATGGAATGAAGGTGTCGGATGGCTATGGCGGCTTAAACTCCTTGCTGGTAATTGAATGAGAAGAAAAACCCCCAGGCTAAAGAAAGCCATCCCGTGAAACCATATAACACGATCAGAAGAAGCCTTCGCCGGTGGCTGCTTCGCACCCTGCAACCCTGTCGCCAGATGGTTCCGTTAATGTCAGCGTCACTGGAACGCAGACTCTCGATTCGCGAAGGTTTGGGGCTGCGTTTGCACCTATTCGTTTGCGCGTGGTGCGCACGTTATCTCAACCAAATCAAATCTCTCCGCTTCATTCTCCGTGGACAGGGTTCGCAGCTTCCAGCCGAATTGCCCCATTCGCTCGCTAATGACGCCCGTGAAAGGATAACGCGGGCTCTTCACTCGGGTTCGCTCGAACACTGACAACCTTCATTCGTTATGTAAGGAACGACCCTGTCATCCGACTATTAGCATGAACATGAAGTTGTTCACGAGGAACCAGGAGAGATTATGCGACGCAGGATACGAATCAGAAAGAGATTAAAGCTGAACCGCCTGAACACGCGGAAGGCATTTGCCAAACAGGATCGTCGCGCAACCAAAACAGTTAGTTACCAAGTTTGTTTGATCAGCGCGGGTTTAACCGATCCTTTTCCTGGCTAAAGAGAGCGTCGCCCAAAACCAAAAATCAGTGAAGGAATCGCGCGAGTCGCGCGACGAAGAAGATGGATCTGACAAGTCCAAACACTATCAGTGCGTTCGACATTCTGCGGCGCCGATTGATGATGCCGGAACCGTGGACGGTTTCTGAGCCGCTGTTAGCGGC
>DASYPX010000288.1:0-4304 GCA_036006125.1 Pyrinomonadaceae bacterium
CTCGACAACAGCGCTTCGGCTGCGCTCTTGGTGGAGCTTGAGGAAGCAATCGAGACGGGACCCACGGGTACGAACGTGCGTGACCTACGAATCCTTTTGAGTGCGTCTCGCGCTTGACTCAAAAACTTCACGCGTCTATAAACCTAACCATAGTGCAAACGTCAACCTCAATCGACGTGAAAGCGACTGAACCTACGCGTCGCTTGAACTTCAAAACACTAGCTGACACCCTTCGATCGATGACGGCAGTGCCTTCGCTCGCCGACGCGTACGAACTCGTCGAGCAAACGGACATCGGCACGGACGAAATTGCTCCGTACCTGGGATTCAAAGCCGGCAATTATTCGCGTCATCGCGTGATGAAGAACGAATTCGTCGAGATGCTGGTGCTGTGCTGGAAGCCCGGACAACGCACGCCGATCCACGATCATAACGGATCGCACGGCGCCGTCTTCGTGCAGCAAGGAATTCTGTGGGAGACGACGTTTGATTACGATGTCGAGACGGGCCTGAACTACAAATCGCATCGCGAGCTGCACGCCGGCGGCCTCACCGGCTCAGAAGTTCCGGACATTCATCAGCTTGGTAATCCCGATGTTTCCGGTCGCGACCTCGTGACGATTCACATCTACGCGCCGCCGCTTGGGGTTTTGAAGACTTATAAGCTGGGCAGCTCCACCATCGATCTATATACGCCCGCCGAACCGGATTTTGTTTAGCTGCTAAGGAACGAAGCTACTTACTTTCAACTCCTGGCCATCGCTTACCACACTAATCGTTCCCTTCTCACCCGTAGTCATTACCTGCGCGCCGCCCGCGCGCCAACGTTCAACGACTTCTTTGTGAGGATGACCGAAGATCGAAGTTCGCCCGACTGAAATTACTGCGAAGGTCGGGCGGATCGCGTCAACAAACGGCTGAATTGAAGAGGTGCGACTTCCGTGATGTGCCACTTTGATGACGTCAGCGCGCAGATTGGTGTTGCTATTAAGCAGCGCATTCTCGGATTCCTTTTCAATGTCTGCGGCGAACAGTAATGTCCGATCACCATGACGGACACGCAACACGACTGCATCGTTGTTCCGATACGCGGCGTTCAGATCTGTCAATTGCGGCGGCCATAGCACATCAACCGTAACGCCACCCACCTCGATTGAATCACTTCTGCCGATTACTTCCAACGGAACACCAGCTGCGCTAAGCGACTTCGCGAAGCGCGCAAAACCCCCGTCTAAAGTGGGAGTGCGGGCAACGAGCGCGCCACGTACTTTGAAATTACGCACGATGTCGTTTAGCCCATCAATGTGATCGGCGTCGGCATGCGTAGCCAGCAAGTAATCGACATGATCCAAACCCCTCGACCACAGAAATTCCGAGACGACACCTTCACCAATCGTGCGCGTGTCGCGCTGAAATGGTTCTGAATCTCCTTCGGTATCTTGCGTCCAATCGACATTCGGAAGTCCGCCGCCGTCGATGAGCAAGGTCGTGCCGTCGGGCATCGTCAACAAAGCTGAGTCACCCTGGCCGACGTCGAGAAAATCGACGTGCAGTTTGCCATCCGGCCGCGCGGAACTGAACGGGTGGACAATTATCAAAGCGGACAGTGCAATCATTGGAACCGCAGCGATCGAAACAAGACGACGCGAACGTGTTCGACGTGTGCTGCTTGTCGGTAAATGAAGCGGATTCCAACGACTTAGGCCTACCACGAAAATCGCGAGCGCTAAGTAATACAGCCCGTAAACGGAGGCCATCCACCCCGAGTAATGCGGCAAACGAATCGAAGCGACCCCAAGCCGCGCAAATGGATCGACAGTGTGAATCATTAGCCAGTCCAGTTTTTCGACAAGCAGAACAAAGAGCGACGCTAACGAGGCATTAACTTGCGAAACAATCACTGCGACAACTGCCATAATTCCCAGCGCGGCCATTAACGCGCCGACGAAAATGTTCAGAAGCAAAGACGCGAACGACAGTCGATGAAAGTAAACGATCATCAGTGGCAACATCGCCACTTGAACAAAGGACGAGATCATGACAGCCGCAAAGACGAAGCGGCACAATCTCTGGAGACGCCAGCGCTCGAGCTTTGCGGCAAGCGGGGTCTTGAACAGGCGATAGTTGATATTTGACGCCGCGAGATCCGCGCGCCATTTCGCTTCGCTCCAAAACAGAGCTTCTGAAAGTTTTCGAAGCCAGTCTGAACACCGAGGCGGGTAAGGGGTGAGTGCCGTGGGAACCCACGACCCGACGCCTTGCATTATCTTCATCAGTGGGACCGCAAGCAGTACGATCGCGAGCACTGAGAAGAACGTTAACTGGAACGATGGATCAAATAGGTTCTTTGGGCGCCAAACTAACAGCAGAAGCGCCGTAGCACCGATTACATTCAAAGAGTTCGCTCGTCGCCAAATGACGGGCGCGAGGATTACGAGGGTGAACATCAGCGCGGCCCGCGCTACCGGCGCGTCGCCACCCACCGCGACCGTGTATGCCCAAATCAGGAAAGTTGCGATCGCGAATCGCCAGATTCGTTTTCGCGTGAACCAGCCGGCGCCGATGAAAACAAGCGCCCCAATGAAACTTATCTGCATGCCTGAAATTACCAGCACATGAAAAGTCCCGCCGGCGCGAAATCGGTCGGCCGCCGGCTGCGACAACCCATACCGATTCCCGAGCAATGCCGCATTGAGAACGCCCGATGTTTGGGCGGAAAACGTCGCTGCGAATTTTTGCTGCAGTCTCTCGCGCCAGTCGTACAACCACGCCAATGGCAGAAAGACCGCGGCATCATCCAGTCGCTCGACTAACAGCGGACTCTTGATCACGCCGGTAGCTTCAAAGTCGTTGCGCTCGAGATACTCTGTGAACTGCATCACACCGGGATTCCGGAACGTATCTTCGCGATCGAGCGTCACCATCACGCGAATACGCGCCCCGTGACGTAGTTCCAGCGCGGTGAATGCGCGCCGCCTTTCTTCATCGGTAAGCTGCGCGGTGAGCATTACCGCACCTGAACAATCGTGCTCAGTTTGTTTGAACCTGAGGTTGTGCGCGCGCACTCGCAAGAAAATTCGGTCCGGGGCTGTTTCAGGTGGCCCGTCAATCGTGGCAGTGAGCTCCACTGGCTCACCCGCGGCGATGATTCCTTGTTCGTAAAGCTGAGATAGACGACTGCGGCCTTGCGTGTTTGCGTCAGCTAGGCCGAGCGACAAACCAGTCAACACAAACGCAGTGACGACGCAAACAGAAGCCGCGAACAATTTTCGACGAAGACACAGAACTGCAGCACCCAACAACGCGGTGCTCAACGTCACGCCAAAGACTAGAACAACGTTCGGTTGCGCCACCGGAACGTGCGCGCACAAGAGTCCAACAGCCACAGCCACCGAGAAAATGAACAGTGGAGCGCGAGAAAATGCAGGTGGTGGGAGGCCACTCATCTCTTCACCTGAGCGTTTGCAATCCAGATGGCGGACTACTCGTTGTAACTGTGCGAGGAGTGCGAAACTTAATGAACAGAAAGCTGAACCACGGTTTCGACATGGTGTGTCTGTGGAAACATGTCGAACGCGTGTATAGATTGAATTGAATAACCGCCGGCGATCAGCTTCTTCAGATCGCGCGCCAGTGTTGCCGGATCGCATGAAACGTAGGAAATGCGCCGCGGCTTCATTTTTATAATGCCGGAAATCACTCGCGACTCGGCGCCAGTGCGCGGCGGATCGAGCAGAAGAAAATCGATATTTTGGAGTGCGGCGGCAGAGCGAAGCGGCGACGCCGCTTTGGATCCGCGAATGGCACCTCCATCCAAAGCGCCGTCGTTGCCGGCGCACTCCAAATTTTCGTCCAGCCAGTCACCAACGTCGGCATTCACAACCTGCGTGTTCTTCAAACCCGCATTCGCAAGATTCTGTCGCGCAAACCGGGTCGCATCCGCGTCGTCTTCAATGGCAAGAGTCCGTCCGATTTGGCGTGCGAGCGGCACCGTAAACAAGCCAACGCCCGAGTAAAGTTCGATCGCTGAATTCCCCTCCGCGTCACTAAGCGCCGCATCGATCAACTGCGGCAACAAATCAATGTTCGTCTGAAAAAAGCTTTCGGCGTTGAGATGATATGTCGCACCATGGATAGTTCGCTTCACATCGCGCGCTCCAGCGTCCCCCCTATCGACCACCCCACGCGGGCTGCCCGCGCGGGGGCCCCGGTTGGTCGGGCTACTGCCGCGCGAGCTCGCCACTGAAACTTCTTCATCGCCCGCAATCACGCGGAAGTAACGCGCATCTTCCGGCAATTGCTCA
>DASYPX010000289.1:0-12376 GCA_036006125.1 Pyrinomonadaceae bacterium
GAACATGATCGGATATTTGTGATCTTTGTCTTTCGGCTCATAGATGCATACAAACAGCTTCACGCCATCGCGCATTGGAATGTAGACCTCGCGCTTCGTGTAATGACTCCTGATGTAGTCGGCGAGTTCACGCTGCGTCTGTTGAGCAGATGCTACGCACGTAGCGATCACGATTAGCAGGACAGTTGCGGCCAGTTTGAATAGGCGACTTGCGTTCATATTCATCTCCGGGACGTCAGACTATTTTTTCACAATTGAGAGAATGATCGGATTGTAATCACCCTTTGGGGTAAGTCGCAAAGGCGGAGTTATAATCTGTGCATCCTCCAAAAATAACGGAACAAGCGCGTGCGGATTGTGCGGGTAGTCGAGGCCTTTGATTGCGGCGCGGTCGTTAACCCGATGCAGCTGAAGAATCAGATTGAAGGGTCGATTGTGCAGGCGATTGGCGGCGCATTGTTTGAATCAATCGAATTCAAAGACGGCAAGATTCTCAATCCCAAATTTTCGAGTTACCGCGTCCCCCGCTTCAGCGATCTGCCGCTGATCGAAACCGTGCTGGTCGATCGCCGCGACATTCCTTCGGCGGGCGCGGGTGAAACACCCATCGTCGGATTAGCGCCTGCCGTGGCGAACGCAATTTTCAACGCGACTGGCGTAAGGCTGCGATCGCTTCCCCTTGTACCGCGCGGCTTGGAGGTGAAGAGTTGAGGTCATCACGCCTTGGCTTTTGATTGAATGCCCGCAATGAAGCGCCGCGCATTCCGAGCGCGGCATATGTCGCGAGCGAAGCGATGACGATCCCGCAGATGTTGATAAGCAAACTAATGGCACGTTGTTTTGCGGATATTGGATCGCTTGGCAAACCAAGTACTACCGCTAATCCAAACCACGTTGGCACGATTGCAACTTGCGCTGTTGCCGCCAGTCCAATCATTTCACGCCGGCCGACATCGTCACTAGTTGCGAGCCCAGCGGCGACGCCCACGACCAGAGAAATCAACAAACCGGTAAGCAGCGAATTCGCTTCCACGTAACGAATCGGTGGATGGCTGAAGATTGCGACGGTAGCTCCGCCTGCGGCCATCAAAACTATCGCCGTCAATAGCGCGAACGATGATTGGCCGAGCAATTTCCACTGCCGTGTCCACAGACTAAATCCGATTCCCAGCATCAATGGCAGCAGTGGAATAAAAAGCAGCCCCGCAATCATGAACAGCAGTCGATAATCTACCAATCCAAACGCGAGCAGAATCGCGCCCAGATATATGCGACCGACAAAGCCAAAAGTGATTTGCGAGAACTGCCACAGCTCTTGAAACAGATCGCTGGTAGGTTCGACGAGCGGACGTGTGAGGCTGCGAATACTGCGCGTAGAGTAGATCGATCGTGGTTGGCGCACAGTAATCGCATAGTCTTCCGTATTGAAAAACGAACTGGCGCTGAGCTTTTCAACGAACGCTTTCGCAAGATGTGTCGCCGTTTCAATCTCCAGATGGTCCTTCTGCCGGTCGGGTTCATTTGATTTCAACGCGCGAATCGAACTTACTGAAACGTCGCGAATGCCAACTGAAAAAGCGATTTCAGCGATTTCAGGCCCCTTCCCTTGAGGCGCAGTAACGGTTATCTGTCTCACTTCCTCAATCTCCGACTACAGTTTTTAGGATTCTTGATGTACTTGTCTCGTACGTTTGAGATTCGCCGATTGTCCATTTCTGAACCATCGTCAATCGCCTAATTCCAACCCTAACAAGATGGGCAACCACAATGCCAAGACTTCCATAAAGTCTCACGACCTTTTCCGTTCGGCCTTCAATTTGCACGCATGATGAAAAGCATATCTGAACTCGAACAGGGAGGAATAAATGAAAAAGCAACAACTGAACGAACTTTTGTATCAGGCGTTGGAGACTGAACTCGGCGGCGTGGAGGTTTACACCACGGCGCTGCGTTGCGCGCAGAACGAGGAATTGAAGGAAGAGTGGGAAAAGTATCTCGAACAGACGCGCAACCACGTACAAATCGTGCAGAACGTGATGAACGAACTTGGGTTGGATCCGGAAATCGAATCACCGGGTCGGCAGGTTGTGCGACACACGGGTGAGTCGCTGGTGAAGGCGATGGAGATGGCGCTCAAAGAGGGCAAGCCTGACGAAGCGCAGATCGTCGCGGCCGAGTGTGTCGTGCTCGCCGAAACCAAGGACCACTTGAACTGGGAACTAATCGGCGAAGCCGCTAAGAAGGCAAATGCTGATGTGGCGAAAGTGTTGAAGGCTGCGCATGACGAGGTTGAGGACGAAGAAGACGAGCACCTCTATCACACGCAGGGTTGGGCACGCGAGCTTTGGATTCAGTCACTCGGAATGAAAGCCGTGCTGCCGCCTCCGGAAGAAGAAAAGAAAGTGAAGACGGCGATCGGCGCCGCCCGCGCGCAGCATCAACGAGAGGAAATGCTGTAATTCGGTGAAGGAGGACAACGAGGCCGAGTCGCCGGGCTCGGCCTCTTGGCAAGAAGATTATTGAATCGTGTCGGTGGATCCTCTGAAGCCGTGCATCCCCTGCTTCATAATCCACTTCAGTACCCGCTTTGTGTCGTAACAATACGCAAGAATGTAGTTGCAGGTGGAGAGGCAATGCTTTGAGCATTCCTCCTTCATCTCATCCAACTGGGCCGCTTCGAATTTCGGATTTTCGATGGCACCCCAATCATGCGTTGCTGAATACATCGGGAAGCACGGTGCGAGGGTTCCATCGGTGCGAATGATCAGCGAATTCTGGCCCGCGCGGCACTTCCAGGGAGGTACCTCGCCGCGCATCAGTTGCTTCATGTCCTGCATGTGCCGGCTCTGATTCACCATCTTGTAACCTTCGTTATGGCGCTTGCCATCAAGATAGTCGAGTAGGTCGTCGACCTTGGACCAGTCATCCGGCGTAATGTACGTCGCATTCTCGTCGAGATGTTTGAAATGTGTCTGCTCAGTCATCGGTGACTCGTTGATGTGATAATCGGTCGCGATGCCATGGTCGTGAGCAATCTCGGTCAACTCGCGAACATCGTCCATGTTGTTGCGACAGATGTTTATATTGAACATCACGGTGTAGCCGTAGTGATGCTGCCGCTTCACCAGATATTCAAAGTAAGGGCGAATTGGATCGAGCGCCTTTGGCAAGGACTTCCGTTCTTTGACTGAATCGACCGCCAAATTAACCGTGGCAATGCCGGCGTCGCCAAGACGATCGATCACGTCGGGCTTCATCAGGCGGCCATTGGTAGGAAGATAAACGAAGATGTCGTTTTTGGCGCTGTAGTAAACGATCTTGTGGATGAACTTTGGCCGCAGCAACGGCTCGCCACCCATGAGTGCCAGCACGCGCGAACCAATTGAGTGCAGCCAATCGATCGAGCGTTTGGCGATGTCTTCGGTCATGCCTTTCACCTGGTTGTTGTACGACCAGCAATAATGGCAATCAAGATTGCACTTCCACTCGGTAAAGAGGTACGGAATTATGGGCCGTAGCTCCTGCCGGTACCAGAGAGACTTAAAATAAGGCGAGCCCCAAGTCTTCCAGGACCGAATCGCGTTCAACTTCTGATATTCGGACTTGGTCATCGGCTGGGGGTCCGGGTGCATCGGGTAGGGCGGCTCGGGGAGCACCGCGCCATTTGTGGCGGGTGCAGCCGTCTGCTGTCTTTCAGGTGTATACAGAATCTGGTGAAGCTTCTGATCCAGCCGAAACGCCGGGGCTGAACTGGTAGGTGCGTTCTCTTGAATGATTTCACGAGACATATTGAAAGCTCTCCGTTTTAAGAGAAATTAAGAAAGATCGAGTAAAGCATGGAAACGCACCGGGCATATTGCACTGAAGGTCCCCGACTTGCAACTATTTTTCGTGTTGCCGCTAGTGATCAAATTCTTTCCTTTTTTTTGGCAAGCACCGCTGCAAGAACACCGCAAGGATTCGGAAAGGAGCGTGTTCCCTCAAGAAAACGGTTGTAAGACTGCTATCGATATAGGTTGGACCGTATTCTCGCTCGCTGTATCATTCGGGCCATGCTGAAAGTTGAAGACATGTCACAGACCGAAATGCACGAGTTGCTCGAACGCCAAAGTTTTGGGCACCTCGGTTGCGCGCGCGATAACCGTCCGTACGTCGTTCCCATGAATTACGCATACAACGGAAATGACTTTTACTTTTTCACTACGCAGGGCATGAAGACGCGATTCATCGACGCCAATCCGGAAGTGTGCCTGCAAGTGGAAGAGGTAACGGACAGCACACACTGGCGCAGCGTCATGGTCACCGGCAAGGCCGAACAGATTACCAGCAACGAGGACATGCAAAAAGCGATGTCGCTAATCACCGAACGCAATCCTTCGCTCACGCCCGCGATCAGCGCGACCAGCGTTGATGCTTGGGGGCGCGCCGTGGACATCGCGCTTTACAAGATTGTTCCTGAGATCATGGACGGGCGAAAGACGGTTTGAATCAAACGCACCTACGGCGCTTGATAAATCAGCACGTGCTTGCGCTTCCCCGCGCCAAACAACAACCCGCCGAGCGCTCCGAATCCGGTACCGAACGCCAGACCCACAACTGTGTAGATTCCACCGTCGTCGCTAGTCTGTGACGCTTTGACCGCTCCAATTCCTCCACCTGTGGCCGCGCCGATGCCTGCGCCAATCGCCGCGTACTTCGCTTTCTCGGCTTTGCGTTCCAGCCGATAGACTTCAGCGATCGTGCTTTTCGCGATCACCTCTTGCTTATTTTTGCGGATGATGGTCAGCTCGGATTCATTGGCGCTGGAGAATTTGCCACTGACTTTGTGGCCGTCTTTTAGTTTGATCGAAAGGTCTTCGTCAATCGCGACGGACTGTACGCTTGCCCAGTCGTTTGGCCGTTGCGCAAATGCTGCCGGCGCCATCGCGCCGATGAAAATAGTGACCGCCACAAACGACGCAATGACGGATGTTATGGTTCTGTTCATTTGATTCCTCATGGCTGAAGGTTTGAATTACTACGCTGTGACTTTCGCAACCAGAGTGCCGTGAAAAAGCTGCAGGAATCAGGACTGCTGCGCTGGAAAACGCAGAGAATCGCCGACAGATGGCGTATTGTTGAAGCCTTCAGAGGGTTGCTCAACGCCTCCGAATAACGGTAAGCTTTGGCGCTTGTCGTGGTTTCAGGTTTCGAGTTTCAATTTCACGTTAACAACGCGACATTCGGAGGTTTCGCCCCAGCTTGTCCCCTGCAATTCCCATCGTTACTGCCGGTTTACGACCTGATCTGTTTTCCCAAATCGGAACTCGTTCGTTGAGCCGTGTGCTGCTCGCCACGATGCTGAGCATGTTCGTGCTTGCCGGCCTCGGATTTCGCACGGTCGGACTTGGCAAGGAAGCTCTCAGCGAAGATGAGCTGAACAAACTAAACGCGGTGACGGAGTATCGGGCGCGAGGATTAACATCAGCTAACGGCGAGCATCCTTTGCTGATGAAAGCGGCGTTGACGGTGAGTGTCATCGCGTGCGAGCGCTGGAACGCGCTGGTTGCTTCGCATCCTGAACTAAACATTCCGGTTGAGACCTCGCTGCGAATTCCCAGCGCAATTCTCGGCGCGCTTTCGGCGGTACTCATCTTTCTCATCGCGACGGAGCTGTTCGGCCTGGAAGTCGGGTTGATCTCGGCGGCGTTGTGGTCATTCGATCCGCTGACAATCAGTTTTAATCGCATCGCCAAGGAGGACACGTTCCTCGTTTTCTTTTTTCTGCTGATGAACGTGTTCTGGTTGCGCGGCCAGCGCATCGCCGAAAGCCAGCGGCATCGCAATCCCGATAAGTTCTACTGGGCGGCGGCCGCTTCGTTCGGCGCGATGATGGCGTCGAAGTACGTTCCGCAACTGCTCTCGATCCCGGTCGCCTACTATTGGGCGTTCCAGGGGATAGCGCCGACCCGCTGGCGTCTGGGCAAGAAGAAGTTTCTTAAGTTCTTCCTGGTGATGGGCGTTGCGTTTCTGATTTTTAATCCCACCATTCTCCTGCCCGAGACGTGGCGCACGATTGCGAACTTCACGAGCTACAAATTGATGGGGCATGACAGCTATGAATTCATGGGGCGGCTTTATCCCCATCGCGTGGTCGATTGGCTGCGCGGCGAACCCTGGTATTTTTATTTTGTGCTGCTCGGCGTGAAATTGCCGACGGCCGCATTGCTCGCATTTGCCGGGGGCGTCGTCCTGCTGTGCCGACGCGCGACCGGTGACGGACGCTACTTCTTATTGTTTTGGCTGCTCTTGTGGGGACTAACGTTCGTTTTCACAGGCGGAAAGTTTACGCGTTATGCAACGTCGTTAATGCCCGCTGTGATCATGACAGCCGCGCTTGCGATTCAATTCGCCGGTCGCGTCCTGGGCAGGTTCTTTAGAAAACTCTTCGATCGGCCGGCTATCGGAATTTATGCGCGCGCTGCTTCAGTTTCGTTAGTAATCATCTCGACGATGTGGTCCGCAGCGAGTGCCTCGCCCCATTTTCGTCTGTACATGAACTCATTCAGCGGCGGCAGCGCCAGAGCCGGGGCTTACTTTCCCCAAGATGAGTTTTACGACGCCTACATGCTGGATGCGTTGAAGGAGATTGTTCCTCGCGCCCGGCCGAATGCGCGCGTCGGTACCGAGATTCCGCTGCTCGCCGATTATTACGCTGAGCGCGCGGGCCGCGAAGATTTGACCTGCAGCCAATTTTTTGCCCCTGACGACCTCAACAAATTCGTGGCCGGAGATTTTTTGATCGACGCACGCGGGCGAACCTACTTCAGCAATCAAGCGATGCTGGAACGTCTGAGACAGAAAACGAAACCTGCATTTACGGTGTTTGTTGGCAATACAGCGGCAGCAGACATCTATGTTTTGGATGAAGCTGCGCTTGCGGCGCTGCGCGGAGAAACCAACGTTGCGGCCAATGGTGACGTCCGCAGATAAAACAAGTGACCGCGCAATCAGTTTTTGAAATCCGCATCCATCCGCGTTAACCTGCGGCCGTATAAATGGCGTCACTCGAAGAACTTCTCGCCAAATCAATTCCCGAATTGAAGAAGCGTTACGTCGACCGGGCGCGGCCGGTGCCGAAAGGGCTGGTCGAAGCGCTTGAGTGTGACACGCGTCAGGGCGCGCACCAGTTGGCAAAACATATTCGCGAACGTTGGCGAAAGAACCGCGCGGAAGGTCAACGCCTTCACAATCTGCTGCGCTTTGAAATCGATCTTTGGGAACAGGGTTTCAACTTTATCGCGGGTGTTGACGAAGCAGGCATGGCACCACTGGCCGGTCCAGTCATCGCCGGCGCAGTGATTCTGCCGAGGAATTACAAACTTAAAAGGCTAAACGATTCGAAGCAGATCCTCGATGAATCAGTGCGGGCTGAACTTGCGGAACAGATCAAGCAGGATGCGGTCGTTTGGTCGGTAGGGCGCGCCGAAGTCGAAGAAATCGACACGCTGAACATTTATCATGCGGGACTGCTCGCGATGCGTCGCGCCGTCGAAGGACTGACAACGAACCCGGATTTCGTGCTCGTCGATGCTCGCCGCATTCCGCATTGTCAGACCCCGCAACGAGGCATCATCAAAGGCGACGCGCTGTCAGCCAGCATCGCTGCCGCATCGATCATTGCAAAGACAACGCGCGACGGGATCATGACAGAATTCGATGTTATCCATCCCGGCTACAACTTTAAAACTCACAAAGGCTATCCCACACCGGAACATTGCCGCTGTTTGAAAGAGCTCGGCGCCACGCCTATTCATCGCCGCAGCTTTGCACGCGTGCGGCAAGCCCTTGGTCTCGATCCCATCCAGGATAATCTATTTCCCGAAGTAACTGCTGAAGCCGCCACCGCGTAGTGTCAGAGGCCCGACATTCAGGGAGGCGGACTTGTGTCAGTACCGGGAGCGGTAGCGACCGGATCCAGAATGCTCCGGCTATTAATTCATTTACTGAGTCAAAGCGCACGTTTCGCCAAGATGTTTTCTTGATCCGGTCGCTACCGCTCTCGGTAAAGCGGCGTGCCTCTAAAACTGAAACTGCAATCTCAGACTGACGGTACGGTTGCTCTGTGCTGAGCTTGCGCCAAAGGTGAATTGGCCCAGGCCCGAAAGCGAATTCGATGTGCCAAACAAAGGTGAACTAAGGTTACCAATGGGCGTTCCCGCGTTCGTGTGGTTGAAGACATTCGCCACGAACAGAGCAATCGTCAGCCGATATGGTCTGTCTTCCGGCCGAGCCGGCGCTGCGGCGGTACGTGTTGGTTGGGCGGCGGGCGTCCGGCTGCCATTCGCAGGCTGCTGCGCGCCGCCCTTTGCCGGCGCAGTCGGCGCCTGCGCGCGCGCCGGGCCCGCGGCCACTGAGCCAAATCCGAAGGTCTTAGCCACGCGCAGATTCACCGAAAAGTAACTCGGTCCATGGCCGTAGTTCCTCGGAATGATCTGCGCGCCTGCAGGCGGCAGCACATCGAAATTGCCAAATGCCGTCTGCCGCACGGATGGCCGCGTCAGGTCAGTCGCTATCGACGGTCGGTCAAGAAAGATCGTGTCTCCGTTTGTGTCAAGGCCCGTGATGATGTTGAAGGGTGCGCCTGATTGCGCAATGATCAGCGGAAATAATCCAATGCCCCACTTCGTCTCGAATGATCCGGTAAGAGTGAATCGATGACGCACATCGAAACTGGAGCGCCCGAAATCGTTTTGCAGATCGTATGAATTTGCTGGAAACGATCCGGCGCCATCGGTGTCGCCATCGGCCTTTCCTACAGTGTAGTTCGCGTTGAAATTTATCTTTCGGTTAAACCGCGACTGCACATTCAACATCAGCAAATGCTGACGGTACCACCCGGTCGTTTCGTAATCATAAATATTGAATCCGTTGCCAAACGGGCGAACGCCTGTGCTCGGCGCCGGCGCATTCAGGTTGCGCGAGCGCAATTGATGGAAACCGTGCGTGTCGAGATAGCTGATGCTCAACGTGGTGTTGCGCGGCAGGCTGTGCTCGATGCTCAAAGACGATTGGATGTAATACGGTTCGGTGAGATCAGGGACTTTGCGCCAGATCGTTTGCGGTTGACCCAAAGCGGCCAGCGCAGCCGGGGGCGGCGTATTTGGATAAAGCGCAAGTAACGCGGGATCCGTCACGATGTATTGCTGCTCGGTCTGGCCGTCATAACGATTCGCCTGCAACGTGACTGACGTGCGCACCAGGTCGTAAAACATTCCCGCGCCACCGCGAATTACTGTCTTCGGCGGGCCCTTTGGATTCATCCATGGCGTCCACGCAAACGAGAGCCGCGGCGCGAACATGAATTTGCTGTTGAGGTGTGTTTGATATTGATAGCGAAGGCCGAAACTCAGCGTAAAGTCCTGACGCATCTTCCAATCGTCCTGGAAGAACGGCCCAATGTCCCACTGTTTGACTTCGGCAAAGGGATTTCCTGTGGCGATGATCAATTGGCTTGGAGTCGATGCGTGCAACAGTGTCTGCCGGTAACGATCAAGGCTGGAAAAGATAAACGTGCCGCCAAAGTTATTCGGCGCGATATCGGCGATGTGCGCCCACCGCAATCGGCCGCCAAACTTGATCGTGTGCGCACGCGTCGTGATCGAAAGATAGTCGCGCAGCTCGCCCTCGTGACGCTTGAACGAATAACCGCCGATTTGCGCGCCGCCGCCAGAGAAGGCGTCGTTCACGATCAGCCCGGGACTGGAATCGGCTTGTTGCTGTTTGATGTAATACCAAATGTATTGGAAGCCAAACTCGTTAACGGTGCGCGGATTCACAATCGCCATATCTACGACCTGTAAGATGTGCAACCGATCGGAATAATTGAAAGCGCGCGACGGTAACGCGAATCCGCCGACACCTTGCTTCTCCAGATTTTGCGCGTTGAGGTTATAGCGAACGCTGAGCGTGTTATTCGGGTTTATGGCGAAATCCAGACGCGGTCCCATGTTCCAAAACGACTTTGGCGTGACGAGCGCAAGATTCACAGCTTGCGGATTGAGCGCAGCGTCAAGCGTGGTCGCGGCGATGACGGCCGTGTCTTCGATATCCCGACGCGACCCGTTAAAGAAAAACGAACTTCGTTTTGAGATCGGGCCGCTGAGATTGCCTTCAAATGCGCGACGCTGATACGGAGGTTTATTCAGCGCATAGGGATTGCGGGAATTGAAAGCAGCATCGCTGAACGTAAACGCGGTGCCGCCGTGGAATTTGCCAGTGCCGGGCTTCGTGAAAACCTGGATCGTGCCGAAACCGATGCGCTCGAATTCGGCGGAAAACGGATTTTGGTTTATGACGATCTCGCGAATCGTCTGCTTGTCGGGAAGTCCGTTAGACGCCGTGAAACCATCGACGAAAACCTGAGTCCCGTTCGGTCCGGCGGCTGGTCCGGCTAACGCGTCTAATTGCGCCGCCAACTCATTAGGATCATCAGACAGCGCATTTAGATCCTTGCCACTCATGACACGCGCTGTCTGGTTGCTATTCGGATCAGCACTGAGACTTCGCATGTCGTCGACCGTTACGCGCTGTTCCTCGATCGCGACATTCAACTGAAAGTCATGCGTGTTGACGCCGGAAGATAATTGCAATCCGCTGACCGTCTCGGTCGCGAAGCCCTTCTGCTGCACGCCCAAGGTGTAAACGCCGCTCGCCACGCCATCGAATCGATACGCGCCATCATTGTCGGTTTGCGCCGATGTCTTCTTCCCATTCGGATCGGTCAGTGTAACCGTAGCTCCGACGATCACGGCGCCAACCTGGTCCGAAACATGGCCACGCAGCGACGTGGTGCGTTGTGCCAGCGACGTGATGCAGCAGAGCAGAAAAATAATGGCGAGTTGCAGGACGCGAAGGGTGGCAGAGTGAATGTTCATGTCGTCCTCGTTTTCTAGTTCACCGGAATCACGCTGAAATCAAACACCGCGGGTAGTCCCGCGCTTAGCCGCACGGCTTGGGGTCTCCCGGCAGCGGGCGCCAACGCTTTCAAAACCAGGTCGACACCGGCCGCAACCTTGATCGCAACTAAATGCGCATCGTCATTCTCGATGGCACCGGTCACCGCCAGGACATCGCCCGGCTTGATATCCGCCAGCAAAACCGTCGGCAGCGAGTCAATCATCTGCTGCACGTCGATTACCGGCTGGCCCGCCTTAGGTCCCGGCTGGGCTGGCCCAGCTGATTTCGCCGGCGCGTCGCTTTTTGCAGCGGCCGTCTGTGTCGGCGATTTGTTTGCTTCGCCTTTTGCTTTTTGCGCAATGGCCACCGCAACGGGCGGTGGAATGCGGTGTAGCACTGAATCTTTGTTGACGGAGATCGTAACTGGCTTTTTCTGATCAAGCGTGGCCGCTGTGATCTTGCTCGTCGACTGATCCACTGCCGTTACCGTGACGCCGATCGTCTTAAAAGCGCCCGAGACGATTTGTTCGGCAGTAAACTTTCCATCACCGGTCTTGTCGCCCAGGGCTCGTAGTTGGTCCCCGGCGCGCACTTCATCGAAATTACTGGCGCGTGCATCCTCAAACCTGAGCGATCCCGGGACGTAACGACGGAAGTGGGCTTTCGTCGTCTCAATCATCAACCGCGTGCCGGCATCCGAGCCGCGCAGTTCGACCGCGATTGTGCCCGCTTGCGCATTCGTTTCGCGGACAATTCCTCCAATGCCTCTTTGCTTCCACTCATCGAGATCGTGTTGACGTTTTTTTTCAACCTCCGCAGCCGGCATCACCACTACTCTCTGGGCGATGAAGTTTCGACCGGCGCGTGTCCCGCTGCTCAGCACCCGATCGCCTGCCATGATGTCGCTGAATTGAATCGTCGCCGCATTCGCAAGCGTGCGCTCACCGGCCGGAATACGAACTAGAGCTGTGCTGTCGTCCGTCTGGACGGAAATGGTTTCACCGGCATCGCTGCGAATTGTGAGAGCCTTGCGGCTGCCATCTGTCTGCACCACAACACCGACGACGCTTTGCGGTTTTTCCTGAACAGGCTTGTTGGCCCCGGAAACAAATGCAGCGAGACTAAAAACAACGCCGAGGTAGGCGACTGCTCGAAATGCTTTCATGATGTGAGATATACGCTCCTCTCGCGGATTGATCGGTCAAGAAGTGCCAAGTCGCCGTTAAGAAGTGTTAAGCCTGCAAAATCGACGCAATCCTTGACAGTTCTTGACGGCGAAAAATGTCTCGACGTATAGAATGCTTTTCTGGAACTCTTAATGGAAACAAACAGCGAGGCCGCGAAACGAATACTGGTCATAGATGATGACGTCGAACTCTGCCAACTTGTTCACCGTTTCCTGACACAGGAAGGTTTCGAAATCGAATCGGTAAACAGC
>DASYPX010000290.1:0-9566 GCA_036006125.1 Pyrinomonadaceae bacterium
TCACAACTCCAGATTCGTTGCCATTGGGTTGTACGAGATCATTTTGCATCGGTCAGAAGTGTCCGCAGATTACGCAGATTACACAGATTAAAGACAAAGGCGAATCTTTCAAAACCAACATCTCCAAAAGAGCAGTTTCACGCAAATCCCGCAAAGACGCAGAGTTCCGCAAAGTCAAATTCATTACCACTCATTAAATCTAATCTGCGTGAATCTGCGTAATCTGCGGATAGATCTCTCACCAAATCAGGTAGCGCGGCGTTTTCTTTCGATATTGCTGGTACGCATCGCCATAGCGCTGCGCGAGAAACTTTTCTTCCCGCAATGTTTGCATGTGAACGGCGAAGATCGCCAGGAATGCGAAAATTAGAAAGAACCATGTGCCGTTCATCAGAAAAACCGCGATGAAGAGCAAATCAAACCCGACGTAGATGGGGTTGCGCGAGACAGAAAAGATTCCGCCAGTAACCAGTTGGCCGGCGGTGTTGCGGTCAATGCCGATGCGCCAGGAATCACCAAAAGAGAAGAATGCCAGCACGAAGATAAGCAAGCCGATGCATGCGAGCACGGCACCCAGAGTCTTTACTGATTGCAGGTGCAGAAAAGCAATTTCCACGCGCTCTGGCGCGAAGTCAAAGCGTGAGTGCGAGGCATGCAAGATGACTTCGACCACCCATGAGATGAGTGCGGCCAGGGCGAAGAACTCGACAATTCGCCATGCTCCTTGGGTACGGAAGACGACAATTGGATTGAGGCCGGTGGTGATGCGGAGATAAATCGCTTTGAAAGCGATCACGCAGACGATGACAGCGACAAGGACGATTTGGAAATAGTCGAGGACGTTCATAAGCCGATCGGCGTTAGCCACGGAGACACAAAGACACAAAGAATGCACGAACACAAATCAGCGTCCTTGTTAAATCAAATCTCCGTGCCCTGTGTCTTCGTGGCAAATTCTAGAGGCTGGGATACAGATGGTACAGCATCAAGTAGACGATCACGCCAGTCACTGAAACATATAGCCACATCGGCAGAGTCCAACGCGCGATGGCGCGATGGCGCAGGAAGTCACCACGCAAAGCGCGGCGGAGGGTGATGATGACGAATGGCACGATCACTACTGCCAAAATCGTGTGCGTTGTCAGAATCGTGAAATAGATTGGGCGCGCGATTCCCTGCCCGGCGAAGCGAGTGGTGCCGTGATGCTGGTGGTAGACGACGTAAGAAATCAGAAACAGAATCGAGGCGGTGAGTGCTGCAAGCTGACAACGCTTGTGCGCCAGCACTCGGCCGCGGCGGATGAAGAAGTAGCCGGATGTTAGCAGAACAAAACTGGAAGCGTTGAGCGTGGCGTTGAGGTGCGGAAGAACGCTGTAAAAGTCAGACATCAGATTTCAGAAGTCAGACATCAGAGTCTGCCTACTGCTTACTGCCTTCTGTCCTCTGCATTTCGGCGACCATGCGATTAACGTCGGGCGGCAGCGCGCGGCCCTTCTTATCTTTCAACGCCGGCCAGGATTTTAATGCTGGTGGGCGGCCTGCGCTAACCACAGTTCCACCAAAAGCAGTTTTCGATCCCACGACAGCCGGCGCTGGGGCTACAGTCTCATCTCCCGTACCGAGCAGCTTCGCGACACGGCGCATAACAATTGGCTGCAGTGGCACCGCCAGGAAGCAGATCGCGATGACCATCGGGACGACTATGAAAAACAATCCGTCTGTGCTGATCACGGCGCCAGCTGCGAAGACGGTATAAGCCACGAAGGCAAACAGACCCAACGCGGCAATCACACAAATCAGATTAAGTAGGCGTTGTTCTTTCTCCATGTGACCTGGTTCGGCGGTGATGGTAGCTGTCATTCGCGTTGGATCCCAGCACTGAAGTGCTGGGGCTAAATTCAACCGTCCGCTATGCGGACGAAATAAGCGGCCTTCTGCTCGCTGCCTTCTGCTTACTGCTTTCTGCCGTCTACCATCTAGTGTTTCTTCCCCGGCTTCTCAGGCTTCTGCGAAAGCTCTTCGTAACCGCAACGTTCACATTGCCACAGTGGAACGACTGCGTTCGGATCGGCCTTGCTCTCATACACAGCGCGGCGCGAAGGAATGATCTTGCCGCCGCATACCGGACAGACGCGGCCGCGCGTGGTGCGCCGCTCGACATCGATCTGAAGCATTTCGGCTACGTCTTCGGCCATATGATTTGCCCGCCCGCTAACGCAGGCGGTTCTGACTTCATCCTTTTCGATTCTTGAAGGCAATGTAAAAGATCGCCGAGAAAATTGTCACCGGCGGCACCAATAACACAATCACGGCGATATTCAGGTTCTTCGCCAGCGCCTGGGGCACGGACGACCGACACAGCGCACATTGGGCCGCGGCATCGGTGCCGAAAACGAGTCCGCACAGCGCAATCAACGCTCCGAACAATAGCAACCGGCGAATTGGAAATCGCATCGCTTAATTCAACCGCTTCTGTAACTCTGTCGCCCGCTAAAGCGGGCTATCAATTCTTCTTACCAAACGATCCCAGCACTAAAGTGCTGGGCTAAATTCAAGCGTCCGCTACGCGGACGAACTGGCCGTGCTACTACGCCGTCGGCGTTCCTAATGCCCTTCCGTCGCTGCCGGTGTCGCACGCTGATCGCGCAATTCTTTCGAACGGAAACTGTCGGGGAAGAACACCATCAGCATCAGACAAATGCAAATTACGACTGCCGGCACAATCGTCAAAACCAGGTTCAGGCGTTCGAAGCGCAAGTGCATAAAGTACGCGACGATGAGCGCCGCTTTGATGATTGACGCGCCCATCAGAATCACCAGCATGTAAATGACCGGCAGATGGATGTAGCCGAGAAAGACTTCAAAGCCCGTCAGGACCAGAAGCCAAATCCACACCGAGATGAATAGCTTATTGGATCCAGAAAAATGCTCTTCAGTTTCCGCGTGTGCGCTCATGTGTGATTCTCCTGCGCTCCCTGTCGCCCGCTAAAGCGGGCTATGAAATTTTTCATCACTCCGATCCCAACGCTGAAGCGCTGGGCTACATAAAATCACTTATGCCCCGCATCGATCGACAGCAGATAAATCATCGGGAATACGAACATCCAGACCAGGTCGACGAAGTGCCAGTACAGACCGCTGATCTCGATGTCTTCATGCTTTAGTTTCTTCGCGCGACCGGCAACCACCAGCAGATAAATGCATCCCGTGAAGACGTGGAACATGTGCATGCCCGTAATGCCGAAGAAAGTCGCACCGAAGAGCGGCGTGGCCCCCGGCCACTTCTCGGCCCATTCCGCCGGCAAGGCAAAGGGCGTGAGTCCTTCCTGGATTAGGTGCCGCCATTCAATCGAGTGCAGCACGATGAACGTAGCGCCCAAAACTGCAGTGGCGACAATCCACTTGCGCGCGGCGGAAATGTTCTTCCGCGAAGAAGCCGACACCGCCATCACCATCGTCAAGCTGGACGACAGAAGCACGAGCGTCATCACCGAGGAGAAAACGATGCTCGGCGAAAATTTGAATGGCGTGGGCCAAACGTTTGAAGCGCGCACGTATGCGTAGCCGATGAGCAGAGCCGAGAACGTCAGCGAGTCCGACATGATAAAAAGCCACATGCCGAGCTTGCGATGGCCGACGCGATAAGGGTGAACTCCACCGCCCCAATCGTTTGTTAAGGCTTGAGCTTCAGTTGCCACGAGTTACCTCCGAGAGGGTTTTCATGACGCCCGCTAAAAGCGGGCGATCTTCTCATTCGAGCGCTAAAGCGCGGTCAAGCAAGATAGGGGGATGGCGCGCTAACTTCGTCCCTCACCCCAACCCTCTCCCAAAGGGAGAGGGAGTAAGACCGCGCAAATTTGCGCCTCACCTACTTCCAAAAGAACAAAAGCAAAAACAAACAAATCCAAAGTCCGTCGAGGAAATGCCAATAGACCGTCGCTGCTTCTGCTGCGCCGACGCGTCGCAGCTCACCTTCGACGGTCTCGCGTCTCTTGCGCGTACGCAGGAGCAGATAGGCCAGCGCGAGCAGTCCGCCGAGCACATGCAACCCGTGCACAGCGGTGAACAAATAAAAGAACGAGCTGTGCGGATTCGTGGCCACGTAGACGCCTTGTCGCGCCAAATTCCGCCACGCCGCGTATTGCGAACTGACGAAGACGACGCCAAGCATCGCCGTCAGCGTCAGCCACATTCCGTACTGGCTGTCCTTTGCTCGCTGCAAAGAACGTTTTGAGATCTCGATCGTAACACTGCTGATCAAAATCACTGCGGTGCTCAGCCAGAGCACCTTCGGCATTCGCAGCGGCGTCCAATCATTCGACGATGCCATCCGGACGATATACGCGCTGGTGAGCGCGGTGAACAGCATCACGATGCTGGCGATTGCGACCCAAATACCGAGTCGATAACGGGCCGGCGAATAGTGAAGCCCGTCATCGCCGTGACCGCCGCCGTTCTTGCGAAAGCCGTTACCGTTGCGACCGCGCGAACCGCCGCCGCCGATGACAGCATCGACAACCTGATTAGTGCTTGTGGCCGTTGCCGCCATTCCCGCTTGTCTCTTCCAGGCCGGCTGAAACTGCCGCGCCTTCCGGTTCTGTCTGCATGATGTAATCGTTCGGCGCACCGGGCACCGAGAATTCGTAAGGCCCGTGGTAAACCGTCGGCATGATGCCTGCGAAGTTGTCGTGCGGTGGCGGCGAAGGAATCGTCCACTCCAGGGTCGTCGCCTCCCAGGGATTGTCGTTCGCGACTTTTTTGCCCTTGAAGATGCTCCAGATGAAATTGAAGTAGAAGACGATCTGGACCAGCACGGTGATGATCGCCGCGACCGTCACAAATAAAACCAGCCCGTGCGAGTTCTTCAGAAATTCGTACTCGCCAAAGTTTGAGTAGCGCCGCGGCATTCCCAACATGCCCATCGCGTGAAACGGAATAAAGATCGCATAGACGCCGATGAAGGTAATCCAGAAATGAAACTTGCCCAGGCCTTCGTGCATCATGCGGCCGAACATCTTGGGAAACCAGAAATAGGTTGCCGCGAACATGCCGAAGATCGATGCCACACCCATCACCAGATGGAAGTGCGCCGTCACGAAGTAAGTGTCGTGAAAGAAGAAGTCGAGCGACGTTTGGCCCAACACCAGTCCGGTGATGCCGCCCGCGACGAATAGCGAGACAAACCCGATCGCGAACAGCATCGGAGTGGTGAAGCGAATCTTTGCGCCCCAAAGTGTTCCCAGCCAATTGAATGTCTTAATCGCTGAAGGCACACCGATCGAGAGCGTCAGGATTGAGAACGCGACGGCTGAGTAGGGACTCATGCCGCTCATGAACATGTGGTGGCCCCAGACAAAGAAGCCCAACATGCCGATGGCAAAAATCGCGAAGACCATCGCGCGATAGCCAAAAATAGGTTTGCGCGCGAAAGTCGAGAGGATGTGTGACGTCGCGCCCATGCCCGGCAGAATCGCAATGTAGACTTCCGGATGACCGAAGAACCAGAACAGGTGCTGCCAGAGGAGCGGCGAGCCTCCCGTGTGCTGAGGCACTGCGGCACCGCTCACGTAAAGGCCGCCCGGAATAAAGAAGCTCGTGCCGGCCAGGCGATCGAGCAGCAGAAGGATTCCGCCACCTAACAACACCGGGAATGAAAGCAGCGCGAGAATCGCCGTCGTGAACCAGGCCCAGCACGTCAGCGGCATGCGCATCAGAGACATCCCGCGCGTGCGCATGTTCAGCAGCGTCGTGATGAAATTCAGCGCACCGAGCAGCGATCCAACACAGAAGATCGCGATACTGATGATCCAGAGGTTTAAGCCAACTCCCTGTCCCGGCCCGGCGACTTTTCCCAGCGCGCTGAGGGGCGGATAACCAGTCCAGCCGCCAATCGGTCCAACCGTTCCACTTCCTCCCGCCCAGGCCGGGCCCAAAGCGCTGAACCAACCGCCAACCGTGGCATTACCTTCTGCAAAAATCGCGAGGCACAGCACAAGGAACCCGACGAAGGTCACCCAAAACGACAGCATGTTCAGCACTGGAAACGCCATGTCGTCGGCCCCGATTTGAATTGGCAGAAAGTAATTTCCAAAGCCGCCCTGTGGCGCCGTTGTCAGCACAAAAAAGACCATCATCGTCCCGTGCATCGTGACGAGTGACAGATAGAACTCGGCAGTCATCACGCCCCCGGGCGCGCCTTGCGGGAACAACGTCTCAAGAATCTTGATATGTGAGCCAGGCCAACTCAGGTTAATGCGCATCAGCACGGACATGATCATGCCAATGATCACCGAAGTCAGCGCCAGGAGGATGTACTGAATGCCGATGATCTTGTGATCGATGCTGAAGATGTATTTGCGAATGAAACTCGTCGGCGCCGGATGCCTATGCACTTCGCCATGAGTTGCTGCTTCTGCCATCGCGTTCTCCTTCAAGAGGCCAAGTGAAACTCAGTACTGCGGAAGCTGATAGCTGTCTAACAACTGGTTCTTCTTTGTCTGAAAGTCGGCCGGACCAAGTTGCACCAGCGCGTCGAAATCGCTTTGCGGCAAGACCAGCATGTAACTCTTCATCTTGAAATGGTTCATGCCGCACAACTCGGCGCACGCGAGTTCGTACTTGCCCACTTTGGTAGCGGTAAAGTGAACGTGAATCGCCATGCCCGGCACTAAGTCCTGTTTGAAGCGCAGTTGCGGGACCCAGAAGCTGTGCGTCACGTCTTTCGATTTCAAAACGATCTCAACGGGACGATTTTCAGGCACGACCAGTGTCGGTCCCACCACATCATCCTTGCCGTTCGCGTCAGTGTCCGTTAGCCCAACGGGATTCGTCGAGTCGTCGATGTACTGAACGTCGGTCTTGCCGAAGATGTTGTCCTTACCCGGGTAGCGTACGTTCCAGGCGAACTGTTGAGCGGTAACCTCGATTTGATAAGAGCCGGCGGGCGCCGAGTGTAGATGCAATGAAGCCCAAACTCTCTGGCCCATAACGGCGAGGCTGATGAAGACGACTGCGGTGACAACGGTCCAGACTACTTCGAGCCGATTGTTACCGTGCGAGTACGTCGCGCGTTGCTTGTCAGCCGAATCGCGATACTTCCAGACAGCCCAGCCGAGTCCGATTTGCGCAGCGGCAAAGGCGATGCCGCACACGATAATCGTAATTACGAACTGGCGGTCGACGCTTGGTCCGTGTTCCGAGATCGCTTCGGGAAACCACCAGCGATGACTCAAGAACATCCAGAGCGACGCGACCGTTATCACCCAGATGGCTATTGCAAGGATGCGTCCCATTTAGCCTCCTTAGTAAATCGTCAATCGTGAATCGTAAATGGACTGCGCTGAACTCGATGAAAACTATTTACTATTTACGATTTACTATTCACCGATTAAGAACCATTACGCCAAACAACAGCGGAAGATAAAAAACTGAAGCCATTAAAAGTTCTCGCGCCGCTTTGTTTGTCTTCGAGACCGCGGTGCGAATGCCGCTGGCCAGAAACAACAACCCGAGAATCAACGCAGAAACAAAGTAAATCTTGCCCGAGACGCCGAGCACCGTCGGCAGCAGGCTCACCGGCACAAGCATGGTTGTGTAAGCGATTATCTGTTGACCAGTAACGCGACCGTCCGGTTCCACGACGGGAAGCATGCAGATGCCCGCGCGACCGTAGTCTTCGCGATACATCCATGCAATCGCGAGAAAGTGCGGAAACTGCCAGAGAAACAGGATCGCGAACAAGATGACGGCAGTGACATCTAGATGCCCACGCGCCGCAGTCCAGCCCA
Organism: Pyrinomonadaceae bacterium; assembly: GCA_036006125.1. GTDB lineage: Bacteria > Acidobacteriota > Blastocatellia > Pyrinomonadales > Pyrinomonadaceae > UBA11740. The sequence continues at coordinate 7,788 of DASYPX010000290.1, forward strand.
AAACCGGCGGCATCGCACCGGGAAATGCGCCCACGAATGTAGAAAAGGACGTGCGCGTCTTCAGCGGCGTGTAAGCAAAAAGATATCCGGCAACGACCGCGAGCCCGAGAATTGACGTCAGCGAGTTTGTAAACAGCGCGAGATAAAGCTCGGCAACGATGGTTAGCGTCAGCCCAAACCACAGCGCTTCGTAAGGTTGCAATCTGTGCGTGGGTAACGGTCGATCAGCAGTGCGACGCATCAGGAGATCGAGATCGCGCTCCATAAACTGATTCAAAGTTCCGAGGCCTGATGCAAGCAGTCCAATGCCGACCATCGCGTGGATGAGCAACACATAGTTCGTCGCGCCTTGCGAGCCGAGGCAAAAACCGGCGGCCGCCGTCAGCATGATGAGGCTGGTGATGCGCGGCTTAGTCAGCTCTACGAAGGCGGAAATCCGCGCTCCCAAACCAATGCGCGGTCTCATTTCAGTTGCCGCCGTTGAATGCAGTTCTATCGCACTACTTTTCATTATTCCCCTAACTTGTCTTTCTATGAATCCCCCTTGGGCTCGTGATTATGCGGGGGCGAGCACCCCGACATGATGGGGCTCAACGCGCAAAACTCTAAACACTCTCAAGGTCAGTAGAATTGTCGCCGCGAACACCAGCGCGCCACACGCTACATGCGCCACCGTAACCGCAATCATCGGATTCAATGGTTGTGCGCCGTACGGCGACGCGGCACGCGTGATGTACGCCGCGATGCCAAGTATCAACTGCACGAACAGTAGTCCCAGCGCCACGATGGCCGGTCGCGTCAAAAACTTTTGGTCACGATGCCGCAATAACACGGCCGAAGCAGTTACGCCGAGCGCGAGTGTCACGACGATGGCGCCCGTAATATGCGCCACCAGCAACCCAGTCGGCAGCAGCTGGTCCCAGGTTGCTGAATGCCGCAACGTTGCGCCAAGCACTAGTTGCACCAGAATCAGCGCCAACGATGCGACGCACAAGGTGCGCGGCGAAACTCCGTTGTCTGCTTCAAAGATCGTCGGTTCAGCGTTTGTCCAGCTTCGCGACGTGAATACTGAGATGCTGACCGTGGTGAGAAAGAACAATTGCGCCAACGTTGCATGGGCCGCCGAAACAGCCAAAGGTAGCAGCAACTTGACCGTCAGTCCGCCCAGCAGCCCCTGCACAATCACGAGTCCCAGGGCGATCCAACCAAGTCGCTTGACCCAACGCCGCGGTTCGCGAATCTGCAAATAGATCGCCAGCACGATGGTGAGCAGGCCGACCGTAGCCGCAATCATGCGGTGGCCGTGCTCCCAGAAAACGTTGCCGACCATTTGCGGGAAAAACTTTCCGAAAGATAGCGGCCAGTCAGGCACGGCCAACCCCGCGTCGTGGCTCGTGACATTCGCGCCGGCAATGATGAGAAAGAACGTTGCAACTGCGACCAGCAGTGCGAAACGATGAACACCCTTGGCCATTTTTGATTTTTGATTGCTGATTTTCGATCTGCTCATGAAAGCGGCCCCAAATCGCAACCGCTTTCAATCGCAAATCAAAAATCTAAAATCGCAAATGCTACTTGTGCACCATCGGAAACTCGACCGCGATTAGCGGCAACGAACTCGGCTGGCCTTGCAGGCCGGCGGTTGCGCCAAAGCTGAAATCTGCCGTCGCGGTTCCATTCGCCGGCACGGTTACTTCCATTGTCTTTTCCGTGCCCGGACCAGTTGCGCCTTCATGCCACGCGACCAGAGTGTACTTTCCTGGCGGCACGCCGGTGATC
>DASYPX010000291.1:0-20692 GCA_036006125.1 Pyrinomonadaceae bacterium
CGATACTGACGCCGACGATGCCTACGATGTAACGCATTTGAAAATTGAGTTTTCGGCCGGCAAAGCAAAAGGCCGGATCGCTCCGGCCTTCGCATCCTGATTTGAGTTCCTTTACGCCGCGCGCACCGGCTTGTCACGCAACAGCTCGATTGCTTTTTTGAGCTGCAAGTCTTCCGGCTCCGGCTTTTGAATTGGCTCGGGCGAGGCACTCGGCTTAGCTTCCTCAGTGGATGGAAGATCGTCAACATCCAGATTGTCCGGAGCTTCCGGCCGCTTCACTTCCACGGTCGGCGCGACGCCGGAATGCGCGCGATCTTCGCCCAGGAAGGGTTTGCCATTTCCCGACGCCCACTTTACGGTCGTCAATAACAGGCCATCACCGTCGCGCAGAGTGAACAATTCCTGTTCAGCGCCGGCCCCGAAACTTCTTTCGCCAACAACATCGCCGCGTTTCCGTTCGACGAAAGCCGACGCGACAACTTCAGCAGCTCCGGCAGTACCGGTGTCAATCAGCACCACGGTCGGGCCACTGAACAACGCAACTTTCGCATCCGCTTCAAAGGCCTTCAGCACTTTTTGCTCACGGCCGATGGTCCGAGCGAGCGGGCCGGAGGGAATGAAGTAGTTTGCAACCGTTACACCTTCCTGAATCTCGCCGCCGGCAACGCTGCGAAGATCAACGACAATCTTCTGCGCCCCTTGCTTAATCAGATCCTGCAACCGCGCTTTCGCGTCGGCGGCTTCGCCTGAGTCCAGACTGTTAATTCTAAGAATACCGATCTTCCCGGCCTCGAGTTTAGCTTCGGCTGCCGGCGCCCGGAACGTGCCGCGCTTAACTGCGACAGTCATTGGCCGGGCGTTCGCGCGTAAAATGCGAAGCTTCACTTCTGTTCCTGAAGCGCCGTTAAGTAACTGGCGGGCATCGTAGAGCGAAATGTCACGCGTCGCCTTGTTGTCGATGTATTCGATAACGTCGCCGGCACGAACTCCTGCTTGATCCGCTGGTGAGCCCTTTACCGGAGCCACTACATACAGGTATGACGCGTACTGCGAGAGTTCAGCACCGATGCCTACTTGACTGCTCTTTTTATCAGCACGGAAGTCATTCACCTGTTCGGGAGTTAGGTATGTCGAATAAGGATCGAGACCGTAGGCGAGTCCGCGCAACGCGCCGGCGCGAACCTTTTCCATGTTGGGTTCATCAACGTAGTCGTTCTGAATGTGCTGGAGGACGCTTTCGAAGATCCTCTGCTGCGCGCCCGGATCATTGGCAGGTTGTTGTGCCCGGGTGGCCAACCACGCGCCTGCGATTGTGTAAATTGCCAGCGCCGCTGACAGTGAAATAATCGTGAATTTCTTCTTTAATGACATCAATTGCACCTCAACACCAACGAACGCTACCGGCGGGGCGACTTAAACGAAACGCCAATCGTCTGTATGATACAGAGGGTATTTGATGCGCGCAAGCAGCGTTTTGTTTCTTCTTGCGTCGCGAAAGTTGTTAACTTGCTTTGACGGAACCCCTGCACTACCCCAAATTACAGCCCACACATACGGGTCGGCTTTTGGCGCTCGATCTCGGCACAACACGTGTCGGGGTTGCAGTGAGCGACGAGCTGCGCCTGACCGTGCGGCCGTTGATGATTCTGGAGCGGCGAAGCTGGAAGCACCTGTTGAGTGACGTAACGAAACAGATAGAAAGTCTTGACGTGGCCGGTCTCGTCGTCGGCCTGCCTTTGAATATGGATGGGTCTGAAGGCCCGGCGGCTACGGAAGCACGTCGATTGGCTGAGAACTTTCGGCGTTCGCTGCGTGTTCCGGTCTACGTTCAGGACGAGCGGCTTACGACCGAAGAAGCGAAGTCGCTGAAAATTGATTCGACTGAGAGACTCTTTGACGCAGAAGCGGCGGCAGTGATTCTGCAGGATTTTTTGAGCGCGCAGAGCGAATGACGAAACGCACCGGCAAAAAAATATTTCGCGCCCTGATTTATTTGGCGGGTTTAATTGTGATCATCTGTATCGGGTTTGCGATTTGGATTTATCACGACCTGCACGCGCCGGTAGCTCACGCAAAGGCCAATGACTACATTGAGATCGGACGCGGCTCAACGCCCGATGGAATCGCAAACAGGCTGATGACCGAAGGCGTACTGCGGCACAAGTGGCCGCTCCTGGTCTACATAAAACTCACCGGCAGCACGAAACTCCTGAAAGCGGGCGAGTACCGTTTCCCTTCTCCGATAACACCGCTCGGTGTTTTGAAGAAATTAGAAGAGGGCGAGCAACGGCTCAGTCGTTTCGCCCTCATTGAAGGTTGGACGCGTTGGGACATTGCAGATTCGCTGGCGCATGTCGATGAACTCCATCTGACAGATAGCGGCGAAGCGCTAAAGTTGATGGACGACACAAGCGAGATCCGCGATCTCGATCCGTCGGCCGCAAATCTTGAGGGCTATCTGTTTCCCGCAACCTATAGTTTCCCCACCGGCACGAAGGCCTCGACGATTGTCGATTCGATGGCCAAGCGCTTTCGCCAGTCCTGGACGCCTGAGCGCGCGGCGAAGGCCCGGGCACTCAACATGACGCCGCGCCAAATCGTTATCATCGCTTCACTGATTGAAACGGAAGCAAAGCTGAAAGATGAGAGGCCGTTAGTCGCTTCGGTAATTTACAACCGGCTCAACAAGAATGTGCCGCTCGGCATCGATTCGACGATCGTCTATGCGTCAAAGCTCGCGGGTAAGTGGCGCAATGACGGCCGAGTGTACCTGAGCGACGTTAATCGCCAATCGCCTTACAACACGCGTTTGCACGCGGGTTTGCCACCGGGCCCCGTCGGAAATCCCGGAGAGGCGTCGATCGATGCAGCGCTGAATCCTGCGCAAACTGACTATCTCTATTACGTTCGAAATCCCGATCGCGACGATGGGGCGCACAACTTCTTCAGTAAAGAGTCTGATTTCGAGAAGGGTGTGCAAGCGTTGAGACAGTGGGAGCGAAGCCGGCCAACGCCTCAGTAGTTTCTCCGATCGATCGAAAGCGATGACAACTTCACCCCATCATCTTCACCGCTTCAGGAAGAGAGCAATCCTCGCATTCACTTGCGTGACGCTATTCTCATTTGCAACGGCCGCCAGGCCGCAAGGCGCGCGGCGAATCGCACGTATCGAGTTCGAAGGATTGCACAACCTGACAAGCGAAAATGTAACCGCCATGACAGGGCTAAAAGTTGGCGATCCATTTTCCGTGGCCGCGCTTGATTCCGCGGCCCAACACCTCGTCGACAGCGGTCTTTTCAAGAACGTCGGCTACCGGACGCGGACGGTTGGGGCTTCAGTAACCATTACGTTCCAAGTCGAAGAACAAAAGAGTAACAATTCGCCGGTTGTGTTCGACAACTTCATTTGGTTTTCAGATGAAGAACTCGCCACTACGGTCAAGCGCGTGCTGCCGTCCTTCACCGGTTCCGTCCCCGACACAGGCAACACGACGGAACTGATCCGTCAAAGTCTTCAAGAGTTGGTGTCCTCGCGGAAGCTGCCGGGCACCGTCGAATACTCATTGACCGAGAACGGCCATGTTTACCGCATCGGTGGAATCTCTATGCCGCTCTGCACGTTCCACTTCCCTGGCGCTCAGGATGTTTCAGAAGAGAAGCTGGGCGCCACGATGAAGAGTCAGACTGATGCAAATTACTCTCGCGAAGCAGCCGCAGCTTTTCCTCAGTACGGCTTTTATCCGTTGTATTACGAGTTGGGCCACCTGCGCGCGACTTTTGGCGCGCCCGTGGCGAAACCGGACACGAGCGGCAAATGCGAAAATGGTGTCGATCTGACCATCCCGGTGAACGAAGGGCTGGTCTATTCATGGGCAACCAGCCAGTGGTCGGGAAATCAAGTATTAACGCCCACACAGCTCGATGCAGCGCTCGGAATGAAAACTGGCGAGGTCGCCAACGGCAAGAAGTTCGACAAAGGAAAGCACGAAGTCGAAAAAACGTATGGCAAACAAGGTTACATTCAGGCGCATCTGAACTCTGCCCCGGAATTCGACGATTCAGCCCGGCAGGTAACATTTAAGATCGCCATCAGCGAAGGCCCGCAATTTCACATGGGCACAATCGATTTCAAGGGTTTCTCGGCGGCAGATCGAGGCGCGCTAATAGACAGCTGGAAACTTAAGTCAGGTGATATTTACGACGCTAGCTACATCGACCGATTTTTTCGTGAAGACGCGCGACCGGTTATTGCCCGAATTTTGCAGGAGCGGCGCGCAACCCAGACTAAGCCAGTGTCACTTGACCCCCAAACCCACGTGAACAGGCAATCTTTGACGGTTGACCTGGTGATTGAATTAAAGAACTAGCAGATGCTTGTAATCGCTGTTGTCGAGGTTTATGCTCAAACCGTCACCCCTTCAGTTTTCGTCGCAGCAAGGAGTTGGTACATGAGAGTCTCAACAATTCTATTCGCGATGTTTTTGCTGACGTTGGCTGCCCCGGCCGTCTTCGCGCAGGAAAAGGGTGTTGACACCCAAAGCCAGAAGGTTCGGGATACAGGCAGCAGTCGAAGCGCCGGCGTTAATGGAAATAAGACCGACGTAGGAACATCGGGTTCAGGAATTAATTTTGGGAAAGGCAAGACGAAAGAAATTCCGGCCTTGCCTAATCCGTATCGGATGACGGCCCGCCGTGATGAACTGATAAAAGCGATTACCGACCTGATGCGCGACCGAAAACTGATCGTCGACGACGCCGCGTCCCGGATGAATGAAGGCATTATCGCGACCCAGCCATTCACGTTTATCAAAGGCGCAGTCGTCGCGGAATCTGAATTGAGCCGGTATGCTGACGTTGAAACATCGACGACGCGAGGCTGGACGCGCGGACGTTACACACTTACGGTTGAAGTCCAGCCAATCGACGGCAGCAGCGCTAACGTATCGGTTAACGCAAAGATCGAAGGGCGCACAGACGGCGCGATCGGCGCCCAATGGCTTACCTTACCCAGTAACGGAACCGCGGAACAAGAATTTCTCACCGCTCTCGTAGAAATTATCGGGGGCGCACCGGCACGACCGTAAACGACTTACTTCATGAACATACTTAATCAACTGGAAACCGAACCAATCCCGATTGACGAAGAAGAGAAACGGCGAACGAAGAGACTCCTCATCGGCATTCTCTGCGCGGTGCTGCTCACGGGTGCTGTGTTGGGCGGCTATTTAGGGTTGCGCAAGCGTCATGAGCGGCAAGTTGCCGCTGCGGCTGAAGCCGAAATCAAACGCCAGGCGCCGCGAGTCGAAGTGTTTGTTGATGACGCGCTCGTCAACGGCAAGACCACCACCCTCGGAGGGACGGTGCACAATATCTCGACCGAAAACCTTCAGAATATAGCGGTTGAATTGCAATTGCGGCGGCGGGTAGGCGCCGGTCTCGATACGAAGGTGGTTCAGCTTGAGACGCCCGATCTTGCTCCCGACGCGCGCGCGCACTACAGCATTCAAGTGGCTACGGAAGATTATATTAGTGCGACTTTCTCGCACGTCGTAAGTGGCGCTGATCGTGCGGCAGTTCCTTTCAAGGCCCTGCCCGGCAATCCGCGACCGCCGCTGGATGCCCCCAGCTCAAAGACAATCATTGTGGACAAAAGAAATCCTGGCAAAGGCGATGAGTTCATCAATACTCCTAACAATCCAGGACGTGTTCCGTAAAATCGGCGGCCAACGCAACGTTACTTTTTCCCGTCACAGCATTGTTTGGTTTGGCTACGAGGGTTGAGCAATTCATGTTATCGAAGATGAAGCGACCCGGAACGTTTTGCGCGCTGACGCTTGCCTTTCTTATATCGGCGGTTATTTCGGCGCGGGCCCAAAGTTCACCGCACTCACGGATCGCGCCCCCGCCTCCGCCGACCGACAACAAGGACGATAAAGACAATGATGTTGATTTTGGATCGCGCGAAACCGATGCACGCACACGTCTCATTCTGAAGGCGGAAAAGAAAGCCTATGAGGAACATGTGGCCCGCGCCAAGGAAGCAAGCGACCTCGCCACAGAACTAAAGACCAGCTACGCCGCCAGCAATAATTTTAATGCCGCAGACCAAAAGAAACTGGAACGGCTCGAGAAGCTAACCAAGCGCATTCGCAATGAAGTTGGCGGCTCCGAAATGGATCCCGACCCGAAAGATCTACCTAACACTGTTAGCGATGCCGTGAACGTTTTGCCGGACATGGCGAAGGAGTTGTACGACGAAGTTGAGAAAACTCCGCGTCGCGTCGTTTCAGCTTCACTTATTGAACGGGCTAACAAGCTGTTGGCGGTCATTCAGTTCGTGCGTGGCCCGCGCCATTGATGCGACCGTCACCCTTCCCAACCAGGCAATTCATTCGATCGTGGCCGCTTTATGCGGCGCTCATCTTCGCTGGAATCTGTTTTTCACTCCCAAATCATGCGGCCGTCCGATCGCACCCTGGGCCCTACAGCCAGGATGAAAAGCCCTCGGCTTCGCCCACACCTGCGGAGCAGGAGGACGTAGTTCGCGTCTCAACGGACCTTGTGGTTGTCAACGTGACGGTTTTGGATAAGTTTGGAAAATTCGTGTCGGGACTGAAACGCGCGGACTTCCAAATCTTCGAAGACGGGACGCCACAAAGAATCTCCACGTTCAGCGCGGAAGAGACGCCTTTTGCCGCAGCGATCCTGCTCGACACCTCAGGCAGCATGGAATCGCGACTAACCCTGGGACGAAGCGCCGCCATTCGATTCCTCGACGGTTTGCGCGATGAAGATGTCGCGGCCGTTTACAGTTTCGACACTAAAGTCGAGCAGTGGGGCGACTTTTCGCCCGGCCGCGATCTGCCGCAGCGTGTGTACGCACTGAAGACCAGGACGATGACCGCCCTTAACGACGCGATCGTTCGAGCTGCCGATGACTTGGCGAAACGGGAAGAAAAACGGCGCGCTATCGTGGTCCTTTCCGACGGCGGCGAGAATTACAGTCACGCGAGTTCCGACAAGGCCCTCGACCGAGCGTCGGCGGCAAACGCAACTATCTATGGCGCCAATATGTCTGAGGAAGGGCCGAAGCGCGATTTAGCCGGCGCCGCGATTCTGAAGAACCTTACGGAAAAAAGTGGCGGGCGCTATATCGACGCGCCCGGTGGTTTGGAGTTGCGCGACTCATTCGCGTCAATCGCGGAGGAACTGGGCCACCAGTACACGATCGGCTATCGCCCGAGCAATCGCGCCCACGATGGTAAGTGGCGAACCGTTCAGGTGAAATTGTCAAAGCCTGATGTGACCATCAGAACGCGCAAAGGATATCGCGCGCCAAAGGACAAGTAACTCATTCAAATTATTTCACAGCTTGTTTGTAGTAAGGCCTCTCTCTTACCTTCGGGCGAATTTCTCATTTAAGCAAAGACCGGTTCGTTTCGGGCGCGGTTTCGCGCTGCGCTCGTCTGCGTCAATCGCGCACAAACTCGCCTTCGTCCGCACGATGGAAAATGGTGCACCGTGCGGGTTAATGTCAAAACAGGAGAACAGTGAGATGCGGAGCAGTCCGACGCACGCCAGAGACTAGTTGATTCTCTTGCCGACGCCGCTTGCTGCCCAGCCTTCTTCATTGTCGACGACAAAGAACTCCTGACCATTGTTTACGATCACGAAATCGCCGTGCGCTTCGTGCGGCGGAACGCTGAGATTGGAACTGAAGTCCAAAAAACCGGTGCAATCGTCATTCACAACGTAGGGCCCCGTGAATGTGCGTTGGACCAAGTCACCATTGAAACGGCCGATTTCGCTGGTTGTGAACGTCCCATTGCCATCAAAGGTGATGCGTGACACGGAGACGAATGGCCCGAAGCCGATCTTCTGACCTTCGAACTTGATCCCGTAAGCTCCCTTTACCGTCTTGATTGAGCATCGGCGTCCGGGTTCCTGCGCTTGCACGTTTGCCAATAAATCGTGCTGCCCGATTTTGAAAGCGCCAAATGTGTAGCCCGCGGCAAGTAACAAGAGAGACGCGGTGCCTGTGATCAAACCTCGTTTGATTGTCATCGGTTATGTCCTCACTGAATGGGAAAACGAAAGCTGCCGCACAAACTCCGCTTTCCGAAGCTGGGTAATGCGATTAGTAAATCTGCGCGTTCCATGGTCGCGCGTTGAATTTGGGGTGGTCCCAATCGTGGTGAGGATTATCCGCAGCTCGGACGTTCTTGGCAAATGAAAGTGGAACAATGACCGGAAGGAATTAGCCTAAATACTTGTCTCGTTTCGTGCGCGCTCTCGATGACGTTCAACCGCAAACTGAATAAGCTGGTCGATGACTCGTGTGAAAGGAATGCCCGTGGCTTCCCACATTTTTGGAAAGCCTGAAACGTCGGTCAAACCCGGCAGCGTATTGATTTCGTTGACAAGCAACTCGCCATCTTTCTTGAGGAAGAAATCCACGCGCGAAAGTCCGGCCGCGTCAATTGCCTTGTAGGCCTTTGCGGCCATCGACTGAATCTTCTTAATGACGCTCTTGGAAATACGTGCCGGCACGATGAATTCAACATTGCCGGTGCTCGAGTATTTCTCAGTGTAATCCAGGAATCGCGCCGACTCTTCGTGAATCACATATTCACCGGGCAGGCTCGCCTGCGGTTCGTCGTTTCCCATGACCGCACATTCGATCTCTCGGCCGTCAACCAGTTCCTCAACGATGATCTTTCGATCGTAGCGCGCCGCCAGCCCGACGGCTTTCGCAAATGACGCTTTGTCCTTAGCCTTAGAGACGCCGACAGAGGATCCGAGATTCGCTGGTTTCACAAAACACGGAAATCCGATTTCACGGATGACACGCCGAGTGGCTTTGTTCGGATCATCTTCCCACTCTGAACGTAGAAACCATGTATGCGCGCAAATCGGCAGGCCCGCCTCCCTGAACAGCGCCTTCATAGTTACCTTGTCCATGCCACACGCCGAGGCGAGTGTGCCACAGCCAACGAAAGGTATGGCGGCCATTTCCAGCAAGCCCTGGAGCGTGCCGTCCTCGCCATACGTTCCATGCAGCACAGGGAAAACAATATCAAGTGTCTCGGTTGTTTGATCGCCGGTGTCCAGTTTAATCAAACCATTACGCGACGGGTCGCCAAGAATCGCGACCTCTTTCGTTTTCGTATTGAGCGCGTTCGGGGAGAGCTTTCGCTGCACATCTTCGGGAAGCAACTTCGCGGCGGCTGCTGGACCCAGCCAATTCCCTTCCTTGGTAATCGCAATCGGCACAACTTCGTACTTCGTCTTGTCGATCGCTTCGATGACGGAGCGTGCCGAACGCACAGAGACCTCATGTTCGCCAGAGCGACCACCGAAAATTACGCCAACGCGAAGTTTTGTTGCCATTTTTCAGAATCGTCGGCCACGAAGAAACAAAGTCACAAAGAAATGACGAAACCAAACGTTAACTTTGGTGGCTTCTCTCCAGTCTCCGTGTCTTTGTGGCAATTACAAGATAGTTTTCCCCAAGGCCGAAAGAATCAATTCGACCGCCAATTCAGCAGTCCGATTATTCACATCGAGGGCAGTGTTGACCTCAACCACCTCCAGCGAACGCATCTGGCCGCTCTCGGCTATTTTCTCCATCGCGAGGTGCGCTTCGCGATAGGTGAATCCACCACGCACTAGTGTGCCTGAACCCGGTGCGTCGCCGGGATCCAACACATCAACATCGAATGTGACGGCAAAACCAGCGGTGCCACGACTCGCGATTGCGATCGCCTCATCGATGCAAACGCTCAGTCCCCGGTCGTCAATCTCGCGCATGGTGAAAAACCGCAAGCCGGTTTCTCTGATCAGAGTGCGCTCGCCGGGGTCGAGATCACGGGCGCCGACATGCGCACACGCGTTGATGTCAAACTTGGGACCTTGACCGCCGATCGCGGCCAATTCCGGCGCGCCATACCCGAGCAGGACTGCCAGTGGCATCCCGTGAATGTTTCCCGACGGCGTTGTCTCTTCAGTGTTCATGTCGGCATGCGCGTCGAGATAGATCAATCCCAGCGTTAGATCACGTTCGCGATACGCTTTGGTGATTCCCGACAGCGAGCCAATCGCGATCGAGTGATCGCCACCAAGCGTCAACGGAATTTCGCCGGCATCGACGATGTTTTCAGCTTCAATCGCCAGTGCGGAACAGGTAGCGAACACTTCGTTGAGATACTTCAGCTTTTCGCCTTCGCGCGGGTAGGTTCGAGGTCGATCGACGCGCAGGTCGCCGCGGTCGTTGACTTCATAGCCGAGCGACGCGAGCGCGGAAGCGAGGCCAGCGACGCGAATGGCCGATGGACCGAGTTCGACCCCGAGCATGCTCTGACCAAAAGCCAGAGGAACCCCGACTATACCGACCGTCTTTCCCGTCCCAGGTAGTAACTGTTCGTTCATCTCGTGAAGTCACGGCTCCCATTCAAACGCTACTTCTGAAAGCGCGGTATCTGGGTCCGATCCGTAGTAGACGGACTTGATCACAAAACGCACCCATTTGGTTCGCACGGCGCCAATGTCAGTTTTCTGACTCTCCATCTGGTCCGAAAAATTTATTTCGCGTGAGCTGCCGTCGGAAAATTGCGCGGTCACGGACGCCAGGCGGTTGTTCTCACTCCAGATCATCGGGCTCTTGAAGTAACCTGGCTGCCAGAGAATTCGGTGCAGCGTGATTTCGCGATCGAAATCGAAACGAATCCACTCACCGATGCCGGCGCCATCGGCTCCCTCAATCCATGCGGTTGCTTTCTTCCCGTCAATCGCGTTCGACGGATAGTATGTGTTCGCCTGCACTGCCAAACGGTTCGATGACGAAGAAGCATTGATCTTCAAAGGTGTGTTCGATTGATTCGCAGTCGTTGCCAGTTCGCCGGGCGTTGACGCGTCATCTCTTTTAGCCGGAGTCGAAGCTGGAGAGGGGCCACCTGTTTGAATGACGGGCGCGTCTTTATTGCTGTTCTGCCGGAACAGAAAGAGGCCGGCGATCGCTACGAGCGCCAGCAGCAGCACCGCGATCGCGACGACGCCGACAGTGAGGAGCGAATTCGAATTGCGAGCTGGCGCACGCTCAAAATTTGCGGCATTTCCACTCGGATAAGTTGGAGTTGCAGGCCCGCTGGATTTCAGCGTCGGGGCGCCGCGGACGGGAAGGATCTCCGTCGCGGGGGCTTCGGAATCACGAGCGTCGAATAGCGGACTGCCGTCCTCGAGACAGAAACGAAGCGTCTGATCGTCGTAAGTTCGATGGCATTTGGGGCAAGTCTTCATCAGATGCATCCGCAGGTCACGCAGAACGAGAAACAGTTTAAGGCTGACTCACTATTGTTCGGAAATCTGTGGAATCTCCGGAATCTGTGGATTAGTTTCCCACCGCCGCCGCCGACTCGCGTTTGACGATGTCCACTGCTTCGTCTGGTGTATTCGCGAATTTTAGCAGCCGTACATCCTCATCGTTGACTGCGAGATGTTGTTGCCAGGCTGAAACAATTGGCGGCCAACACTCCCCGAGCAAGACGAGTGGTCGCGGTTCCAGTACGCGCGTCTGCATCTTGTTCCACACGAGGGAAATCTCGGTCACGGTTCCCATGCCGCCGCGCAAAGCAATGTAACCGACGGATCGTGTTATCAGCCGTTGCAGTCGCTCATAAAAATGTTCCGAGGGAAATTTTTCCGTCAGGTAGCGGTTCGGCTCTTTGTCGAACTGCTTCATCGTAATGCCGATCACGCGGCCGCCACCTTCATGCGCGCCGCGACTGGCCGCCTCCATCACGCCGGAGTATCCACCAGTACAAATAGTGAAGCCGGCTTCGGCCAGAAGTTCACCGACGCGATGCGCTTCACGATACTCCGGGTCATCCTCGCAGCATTTCGATCCGCCGAAGATAGTTACGATTCTCTCGTTTGGATTCATTCTTGTGGCCTGCCGCCATCATTCCATTGCGGCTTGAAGTCGCTATTGACCAACCAGCGCACGGGCTCAATCATTGATGCGATCGCGTCAGTCATGTGCTTGAAATCTACGTGAGAAAGATCGTCGCTCGGCCGATGATAATCTGTATGCAAGCCGAAACTCGAAACGGTATGCGCGATGATTCCCTGCCGCGCCAGCACGAAATTGTCCGAACGGCGAAAGAAGTTTTGTTCCGGGTGTGGGTCCGCCACCAGCTTGGCGCCGTGCCTGGCAAGTTCCGGCCCGAGGTTCGAACGTTCGTAGCCGGTCAGCCAAAGCGTATCAGCGGCGACCGCTGAGTCGGGCCGCGCAATCATCTCGAACTCTAAATTTGCCACAAACGTTTCGATCGGAACGGGAGGATGCTCCTGAAAATATCGTGCGCCGTATCCACCAATCTCTTCGCTTCCAAACAAAGCAAAGACGACCGTGCGCTTAGGTTTGGGGCCTTCGGCCAGGGCCTGGGCCAGCTCTAACACCGCCGTCACCCCGGAAGCATCATCATCAGCTCCGTTGAAGATGTTGTCGCCCGGCAGGTTTGGGCGGACGCCGAGATGATCCAAGTGCGCCGAGAGCAAAACAGTTTCTTTCGACAATTTCGGATCACTGCCGCGCATGATTGCCAGGACATTAATTGTCGTTTGTTCAACTGCGGGAGCGTCGGCCGGCGCACCGCGCGCGCGTCGCGTGAACTTCACAGTTTGCAGGTAATCGCCGTTATCACCGGCCGGTTCGATCTTGAGAGACTTCAGTTGCGAGGCGATATATTTTGCGGCCGCCAGTTCGTCTGCCGTCGCGCTGCCACGTCCGCGCATGTCATCGCTCGCGAGCGCTCCCATATACTGTCGGACCGACTGCTCGGTGACCGTCGTTGCAGTCTTTGTCCCCTGCCCAATGACAACTGGCGCAAAGACAAGGGCTGCGGCCGCCAGCACCAGGATGGCGATTCGACACGGACGTGAATTGCCGGAATTCATTTCTTTGCCCGGCCGCTCATCATGAGCGAGCCTTCCTCACGATATCGGACATAGTCTTCCCTGCTCTTGAACGAACCACTCGTGTAATCGTCAGGGACGGGACGCGGATCGATGATCCGTTCGTCGCTAATGTTTTCGAAGCCCGCATCAATGAAGAGCGAGCGGTAATCATCAGCGCTGAGCAACTCGACCGGAACCTTCAACGTGTCGATCCATTGATGCGTCGCTTCGTTTTCCCAATAAAGATCCACTACTGCGACGAAGAGACCGCCCGGCTTCATTACGCGATGGATTTCTGCCAGAGCTTTCGGAATGTTTCGGTAGTAGTAGAGCGATTCCATCGAAAACGCGTGGGTGAATTCGTCTGTTTCGAAGGGAAGCTCTTCCGCGCTGGCTACTTTGAATTCGACATTCGGATGATCCCTGGAAGATTCGCGCGCAAGCTGCACCATCTCATCAGAGATATCGATCCCCGTTACGCGGCCCGCGAATGCGTAGCCGGCAAGCAAACGCGTCGCCCAACCTGATCCGCAGCCCACATCCAGCACACGCGAAGTTGGCTCAACGCGCATGCGCGCAATCGCCTGCTCACCGACAGGGCGATGTCCACGCTCCATGCTTTCACCTTTACCGGCGCGAGCCCACTCGTTGAATTCGGTGCGTAGTTGTTCGTCCATATAGATCAAGTGATGAGCGATGAGTAATGAGTGATGAGTAATGAGTAATGAGTGATGAGTAATGAGTAGAATGCGGTGCCAGCTATTATTCATCATTCTGACTGATGACGCTTAGTTATCTGTTGGTTACTCGCTAAGTGATTGACTCATCACTCATTACTCATCACTCATTACTTCTTTAGGGTTTCAATCTGTAGAGCATCCTTGGGAACGGAATCGCCTCACGTATGTGTTCGATGCCGCACATCCACGCGGTGCAACGCTCGACACCCATGCCAAAACCGCCGTGCGGCACACTGCCGTAACGCCGCAGGTCGAGGTACCACTCGAACGCTTCTTTCGGCAGGCCGTGAGCGGCGATCTGCTGCTCGAGAAACTCAATCGATGTGGCGCGCTCGCCGCCGCCAATCACTTCGCCGTACCCTTCGGGCGCCAGCACATCCACGCCGAGAGCTAATTCACTGTTCTCAGGATCGCGCTTCATATAGAAGGCTTTCACCGCCGCGGGATAATGATGCACCATCACCGGCTTATCGAACTTGCTTGAGATGTAGGTCTCGTCCGGCGCGCCGAGGTCGCCGCCCCATTCAAATTTGTTTTCCAGTTCCCCCTGTGCAAAACCTTCATGCAGCATCTTGACCGCGTCGTCGTAATGCAGCCGCGGAAACGGCGGGATGATGCCTTCCAGCGTCGCAGTGTCGCGTTCGAGGGTCTTCAACTCTTCTTTGCGATCTTCCAGCACCCGCGCCGCGATGTAAGACAACAACTGCTCTGACAAATCCATGACATCGTCGAGTGTGGCGTACGCCATCTCCGGCTCGAGCATCCAGAACTCCGTCAGATGCCGGCGCGTCTTCGATTTCTCAGCACGAAAAGTCGGGCCAAAACAGTAGACCTTGCCGAAGGCCGCGGCCGTCGCTTCGTTGTAAAGCTGACCGGATTGCGTCAGGTAGGCTTTTTCATCGCCAAAGTAATCAACTTCAAACAGGGTCGAGGTGCCTTCACACGCCGCCGGAGTGAAGATCGGCGTGTCGCACCGGGTGAACCCATGGTTATCTAGATAATCCTGCACCGCGCGCATCACCGTCGCACGCACTTTCAAAATCGCGTGCTGCCTTTTTGAGCGTAGCCAAACGTGACGATGATCGAGTAGGAACTCAGGGCCATGCTCCTTCAAAGTGATCGGAAAGTCGTGCACGTTCTGCAAAACCTCAGCGCCGGTGACGTCAACTTCGACGCCGCTCGGGGCGCGTGCGTCTTCGCGGACACGACCCTGAATGATGAGCGCTGATTCCTGCCCCAAAGGTTTCAGCGCTTCCCACACTTCCGGCGCCACTGCATTCTTCACCACGACGCACTGGACGACACCGGTGCCGTCGCGCAGTTGCGGGAACATGAGTTTGCCGCTCGAACGCATGTTGTAGAGCCAACCCTTGAGCGTCACTTCTTCGCCGACGTGTTTCGCCAGCTCGTCGATGTAGGTCTGGGGCTGCGTAGTCAGTTCAATGCTCTTTGTTCCGATGGCTTCAGTCATAGATAACAGTTGAGTCGATTCGGGCAGTAGCCTGACCGTCAGGGAGGGCGCAACATTGACCTACACGCCCGCGCTCATGGTGGGCTACTCCCTAATTCGTTCTTTGATCATTCGTTGCAAAACTGGAAATCGCTCGAGCCACTCGGCCGCATGACAAACAATGAGCAGCAACGGATCGATGAACTGCTCGTAAGGATCCTTACGACCTCGGACGCCGGCTTGATACGAGAATGTTCCGACGGCTTTCAGACATCGCTGCACAGTCATCAACCGAAATTCTTTCGAGAACTCATCCGGATCAATAGATGGCAAATGCAACTCTTCGCGCGCGTGTAAAAGGAACAGTCGATGCGCACGCACCTCCGCCGGCGAGGGCGCGCACGTGACACGATCCAGCAACAACGAAACCAAATCATACGTCGCGGGGCCCATCCGCGCGTCCTGATAATCGATGATGCGAATTCGATTGCGCTTATCGACGATCAGGTTAAACGAATGATAGTCACGATGACACAGAACCCGAGGGCGCGCAGCCAAATCTGCCGCGATGTCGTTGAGTTCAGCCTTAAGTTCAGCCGACTGACCATGCGTCAGCGTTTCTTTTCGGTAACTTCCGAAATAATGGTCAAAGAAGAAATTCAGTTCCCAACCAAGCTTCGCTTCGTCAAATGCGAGACGACTCGCGATTGAATCGCGTTCAATGGCTTTTGTGGTCGCCGCCTGGATTCGCGCGACGATTTCGATTGCTTGCTCTAACAGCGATTCACGCTCGTCTTCCGAAACATCCTGGAAAACTTTGCACAACTGATTGTCGCCCAGATCTTCCTGAACAATGATGCCGATGTTGCCATCGACATCATAAATCTCCGGTACCGGCAGCTGACATTCAAGGAACAAACGTGTGATGTCGAGGTACGGTTGCACCGCCTCGTCGAACGCTTCCGGATAAACGGCCGCGACTGCGGTCCCCCGTTTCCACGGCACACGAAAGTAAACACGGGTCGACGCATCGGGCGTGAGCGCCTCAACCGGACGATTCGAATGTCCATGCCGCGCGAGATATTCTTCGAGCCTTTTTTGGGGACTCTCAGCGAATGTGCTCGTGGCTGTGATAACGGAACTCATGCAGCGGTAGTCAGAACCCGCATGTGTCGGGACAGTGGGCGCTTGATAACTTCAGATAAACAATCAGGCGCGATCTAGCGGGGGATTCTGACGTAAGCGAATCTTATCATTGCGATAAAGGCACTACAAACTTGTCCTCGTGTTGATAACCCTTCATCGCTTTCGCAGGAGGAGTCTTGCCCGCAACCAACTCGGCGCGAACTATCACGGCACCTTGCACGACTTCATTAGACCGCACCCGCACGCCGTCGCCGAGTACTGCGCGCGAAACTCTGGCGCCGCGTTCCACGGTCACCTGGTTCCAAAAAACCGCCTCGCGCACTGCGCCAACGTCTTCGATGAGAGTGCCGTCGCCGGCAAAGACATCGCGGCCTTCCCGTTCCATCAACGCCAAACTAATGTCGAGATATCTCTGCAGCGTCGAGAGTTCGTACCAGATTCCTTCGCCGACGTGCGCCGCGATTCGCTCACCGGCAGCCATTGCTTTCGGGTAGACGTCGATGACTGAGTCAGAGAAGACGCCGCGCGGAATATATTCGAAAATACGAGGCTCCAGAATATGAATTCCCGTGAACATCAAGGGCGCATCACCCGCATTGTTCGGCGAAGGCATCCCCGCGAATCGAGAGATCAATCCATCCATTGTCTCGACAATGCTGAAGCGTTCGCGCTTCGTATTTCGCCTCAAGACCAGCGTCGCGATCGCGTTCGTTTGTCTGTGAGTTTCAATCGCCGCGCGCAAATCGATATCGGTGATGAGTTTTCCGTTGATGACGACGAATGTCTCATCTCCAAAGTGCTGGCGCGCGTTATCCAATCCGCCACTTGTCCCCAAAATCACTGGCTCAAAGACGTACTGCAGATGCAGTCCAAACTGGTCACCATCACCGAGCGCTTCACGAACGGACTCGGGCGCATGATGAAGATTAACCACGGCCTCGGCCACACCATTGTGCGCAAGGTACTCCGCGACGTAACCCACCAGCGGCTTGCCGAGAACCGGCAGCGCCGGTTTTCCGCGGTCGGCCGTCAAAGGCCAGAGGCGCTCACCGTAACCCGCCGCCAGAATCATTGCCTTCATGCGCGCAGCATTCTATCAGCATTGACGCGTTCGAATACTTTCGGTTGAATGATTGTGATGGGTAGCGTAAAGTAACGCGCCGTTGATTCTTTCATTATTCACCTTGATCAATGCCTAACAATCACCTGCTGGAACTTCCGTTCGAACAACAGATTGGTCAATTCTTTCTCATCGGTTTGCCGGGGACTGAGGTTGACGAAGAAACGCGCAAGCTGATCGAAGAAATAAAGCCCGGCGGTATCATCATCTTTGGCCGCAACGTCGAGTCGGCTGAGCAATTGCGCAAGTTGATCGACGACTCGCGCCAGCTGATTCCTACTGAACCGCTGGTCGCCATCGATCAGGAAGGCGGCCTGGTCGATCGACTGCGACAGGTTTTTCCCCCGATGCCTTCCGCGCGCGCGATTCGCCAACACGGCGATCTCGCCGGAGCTCGCAAGCTCGGACGAGTCAGTGGTGAGTTGCTGCGCATGCTCGGCTTCAACCTGAATTTCGCGCCTGTGATGTCGATCATCACCGAAGCACGCAGCAAACTCACGAACGGGCTGTACTCGCGTTCCTTCGGACGCTCGCCGGGCGAGGTGTTGGGCTACACGACGGTTTACATGCGCGGTTTGCAGGGCACGGGGTGTCTCGGTTGCTTGAAGCACTTCCCGGGCATTGGCGCGGGCGAAATCGATTCGCATATTGAAATGCCGATGGTTCCACTGACCAAGGATGACCTGTTGGCGCAAGACCTCGCGCCCTACATCGAACTGTTTCAGCGCGCGGACGATCGCGTTCGCGTGGTAATGGTCAGCCACGGCGGTTTTCCCAACATCGACATCAAAAAAGGAACGACCAGTGGCTTGGTGACTCCTGCCTCAATCAATTCACACATTGTGACGACGCTGCTACGACAGGAGTTGGGATTCAAACATCTCGTGGTCACGGACGATCTTGAGATGGGCGCGATTGCGAAACACTTTGAAATCGAAGACGCTTCGATTCGCGCATTCGACGCCGGCGAGGACATGCTCTTGATTTGCGCTACGCCCGAGACCATCCGGCGCGGCTATCATGCACTGCTTGAGGCGGCGCGCGACGGTAAAATTACCGAGAAGCGCATTCAGGCCTCGCTGAAACGCATTTCTTCAGCGAAAGCGCTGACCGAGCCACCGTTGCCGCTCGACATGGGCAAGTACAACCGGCTGGCAGACGAAATTCGCGAACTCAATGTAACGCTGGAGTACCGTTATCCGGGAGAATCGCATGTTAGTTAAGACGAAGCTGCTTACGAAACGCAGTGCTGCTCCAGTTGTTTTCTTCCTTCTTCTCGCTGGATTGGCCACGATTCCGATTGGCTGTCGCCGGCGCACTGTGCAGATGCGGTTCGCAAAGCCGCTGGTGTTTCGTATTTCCGGCAGCAGTAGCTCAGCCCGGCAATACGCAGGAGTTATTCAAAACTATTTGCAGGCGGTGGGAATCCCTGTCGATATTCAACCTTCTGAACTCACGACGATGCTCGATCAGTTACGTTATGGACAATTTCAGATGACGTACGGGCAGTGGGTAGGCGGTAATCAAGATCCTATCTTTTATCGTGACCTGTTCGCGTCTTCTGAAATCCCGACCCAAACGCGGGCAGCCCGGAATCGGAGCCGGTACGAGAACAAAGAACTTGACGCACTCGTCGAACAAGCCACAAACACTTACGACCACGCCATGTCAGCTCCGCTTTACGCGCGCGCTCAGGAAATTATCAGCCGTGACGTTCCGGTGCTCCCGCTTTGGTATCAGGCGAATATGGTGATTGCGAAAAAGGGTGTCGAAAACATTCACGTCGACGCCAGCGGGGATTGGGGCTTTGTTAAGAATGTCACTTCCAATAACCCCAACATGGTGATTGCCCTTTCCGACACATTAAAGACGATCGATCCTATTGGTTCACCTTCGGTTGATGCCGCAAGTGAACGCGTGCGCGCTCTAATGTTCAATTCGTTGGTTAAGAAGGACGAAAAGTTTGATTATGTGCCGGATCTTGCTTCCAACATTCAGCGCTCTGATGATGGCCTGACCTTTACGTTCACAATGCGCGACGGCGTTAAGTTCCAGGACGGTCGCCCGTTTACGGCGGCTGATGCAAAGTACACGCTTGATACCGTGCTGGCGAACAGCTTTGCAAAGTCGGCAAGCTTCTTCGAAGGCGTGGGCGCCGATCGCAAGGCTTACGTGAAGAGCGTCGACGCGCCGGATGCGCGCACGTTAATAATCCGTCTGAACAAACCGTGGACAGGGTTGCTACCGAACCTGGTTCCGATTGCGATTATTCCGAAAGACAGCTACGCGTCACAAAAAACGCGACCACTCGGGACCGGTCCTTTCAAGTTCGTTAATTACGACAGTGTTCAGCAAGTCGTAGATCTCGAAGCCAATCCCAATTATTGGGACGGCCCAGCCAAGTTCTCTTCTCTGCGCGTGCGAGTGATAAGCGACGCTAATGCGATGCAAGCTGAACTGCAAAGTGGCCGCGTTGATATTGCTCCCTTACCGACCAGTCTTTCTCCGGATTCCATCAAAGCGCTTTCGTCGAACCCGAATCTCACTGTGCAACAATTCGAAGGCTCAAATCTGAATCTTTTGACCTTTAATACGAAAGAGGCGCCGCTCGACAATGTGAAAGTAAGACAGGCGATAGCCTACGCGATTGACCGGGAGCGCATGATCAGCGGATTACTCCAGGGGCAAGGGAAAATCGCACATTCGATTCTGCCGGAATCATCGTGGGCCTACACGCCAGGACAGACATACCATTACGATCCGGCGATGGCGAACAAGCTGCTTGATGAGGCTGGATTCAAAGTAGCGGGACAGTAGGCGCAGCGGCTGAGTCTACGTGACCTCCTGATAACCATTCATCACCTGTTGCAATTTTGTCTGGCCGTCACTGGACACGCCGACGAATTCAACGCCCACGCCCCTCGCCGGTTCGCCTTCCATTACTCGCAACTGATATCTCACGGCGCCTCTGAGATTGATCAAACCATAGGATTCTGAACTCAAACGCAAATAGATTTCGTCGCCGCGATTGAGATCACGTTTTGTGGCGAGAAAGCATCCGCTCAAACTGAGGCTCGTGACTTTGTCGTAGTACTCGCATTCCGGTCCCCAACCCCAGTCGGCAAAGAAATCAACGCTGACGCGCGGATGTTTGCGAAGCTCAGTGAATCCCATAGGGGCGATTAGCTGGAGATCGCAGAGCGAATTTCACTCCACGGAATTACCCCTTCACGAACAAGTTTGAGTTCGGCGGTAGTCGCCTCGACTACGGTCGAAGGCGCT
>DASYPX010000292.1:0-13240 GCA_036006125.1 Pyrinomonadaceae bacterium
TGGGATCGATTTTATTGACCGAGCGCGGTTCTATGACATCAACCACCGGATCTACGTCTTGCAATGCCTGATGCCCGTCTCTGATGAAGGTGCAAGAGCGGCTCAAATCTGCGATCAGTTTTTTGATTCGTTCAAGGTGAAGAATTCTCAGAACTGAATGAGCGAATTCTGAAAAGACCCGTTCGACATTCCTGCCGCTGGTTTACGAAATAATTACAATTCGATTGCTGGTGTGAGTTAAGCCGCGTCCTCAAGTTTTCCTCAAGCCTTCCTCAAGCCTCCTTTCTTAATCTCGGGACATTCAGTTCGACTTCTGTTGAAACCCGAGGAGGCTTGAAAATGTTTCGGTTTCTGAGAATCGCAGTCGGCATCCCGATCGTTGCTGGATTGGTAACGCTGCCTTTTCTGCTTTCCGGCACCGAAGCCGCAAGCTCGAATGTCCCAATGATCGTTAAGTTGCGGGCCGATCCCGGCGCTGTCTATGCCGCAAAACTGCACGATCAAGGCGCCGCGGTCAGCAGCGATCAAGTCCAGACTTACGAGCAGGGCTTGAAAACCGCTCAGGATCAGCTTCTGACGCAGACCATAGCCTTGTACGGGACCTCGCGAGCTGAAGTCCTTAGCAGCAGCGAAGGGAGCACCGGCACATCGGGTATGTCCCCATCCGTCAGTAGCACGACGACGCTTGTCTATCAATTGACTTATAACCCGCTGCTTCGATCAGTGACAGTGCGCTTGATTGGTCAATGAGGAAACGGAGCTCGCGATGTTGAGCAGAAGAATTTGTACCCCGACGTCAGCCACGCCTTATTTCAGTTCCACGGTGAGCGCCAGCGGCATCTCGCCTCAAAACGATCACATGTCATCGTTGGGATCGGCAGCGGCATGTTTTTCGGGACGGCCGTTGGCGCTCCGCTGCTCTATCAGATTACCCCGAGCTGTCGTGGCTACAGATCGCGCACGATGTGAAGGAGACTAAGAGATGTTCAGCAAATCACACGTTGTAGGTTACTTGAGCAACACTAAGCTGAGATTGGTGGTTGCTGTTCTTCTATGCCTCTCGGCAGTTGCTCTGGCAGCGTTGATGCCGACATCGCAGGCGGCGGCGCCGGATTTTGGTCCGACGCTTTTGCACTTTCACGGCAACGCCGATGATAGCGGCGGTGGCGTTCCGTGCACAGGTAGCGCGCCGGCAGACATCGCCGGATGTGGCGGACCGTTCTTGAAACCAAGCGCCAGTTTGTTTGCTGGTCCTGCGGCAATCTGGAACGCGAATTCTGCGTTGGACGATGCCAGCGAACGCAGCGTAGTTGATCCCAACTGGGCGTGGACCTTGGGCGGCGCGCCGGTAACGATCCGTGGCGACATGCAAATCAAGTTCTGGGCCCAATGCGGCGCATGCGTTCCGGGAACGTTCGAAGCTAACTGGGACATCTCGATTTGGGCCGACGGCGCTAGCAAGTTCACCAAGCGGATTGTCGGACCTACCCCGGCGACACCAAACGTCCCCGAGCTGCTTTCTGCGACTGTCAAGCTTCCGGAAAATATCACCGCGAGTAACACTCTGGTGTTGGTAATCGATCCGGTTTATAGCGACGTTCAGGAAAATACCAAGATCTATTACGACTCGACGCTACCGTGTCCCGGTCAAACTGCGGGGCCATGCGATTCGACAGTCACAATGCCGGTGGTCGACCCAAACGCTTCGCCCACGCCGACACCTACGCCGACGCCGACTCCAACACCTGAACCGATTGGGCCGGGCACCCCCAGATACCAGAGCTACACGCCACCGCCGAGCAGCTCGTTCAATGGCGGCGAACCTTCGATCGGCGCGAACTGGACGACCGGCAATGCGATGTATCTCGCGAACTTCAGTTCGATTCGGATCGGGTTCAATGACAGCACATCACCCGCGAAAGACACCTGGACTGACACGCACATACCATCAGCCGCTTCACTCGATCCAATTCTTTTTACCGATCATATGGTGCCCACGGGAGCGCCTAATCGAACGTTCGTATCGCAGTTGACGGGACAAGACAGCATTACGTTCTACACAGATGACGATGGTGGGAGCTACTCACCCAGTCAGGGTGGAGGCATTCCATCGGGAGTCGATCACCAGACCATCGGCGCCGGTCCGTACACGGCGAATTTCTCACCGGTCGTGCCACGCAATTCGAGTTACCCGAACGCGGTTTACTACTGTTCGCAGGAAGCGGCAACCGCCTTTTGCGCGCGCAGCGACGACGGCGGCGCAACTTTTGGCCCTGGCATTCCGGTTTATGACCTGCTTCAGTGCACGGGAATTCACGGGCACGTGAAGGTCGCGCCGGACGGAACCGTCTATGTGCCGAATCGAAGTTGTGGTGGTAAAGCCGCAGTTGTTGTTTCGCGCGATAACGGCATCAACTGGACCGTCGCTCCGAATCCCAACAGCGGCACAACCGGTTTTTTGGTTGACCCGTCAGTCGGTGTCGGTGCGACTAACGTCGGCAAGCCTGCTAATCAGGCCAGCAACACGATCTATCTCGGTTATCAGGCTGCCGACGGGCATCCCCGAATTGCAGTATCACATGATCAGGGAGGGCACTGGGAAAACGATCAGGACGTCGGCGCGCTACTCGGCATCGTTAACTCGACGTTCCCGGAAGTCGTTGCTGGTGATGACAACCGCGCGGCATATGCGTTTCTCGGCACAACCGTGCCTGGCAATTACACGAGCCAAACCGCGTACGATCAAAGCGCGCCGTGGCATCTCTACATCGCCACCACGTTTGATGGCGGCTCGACCTGGACCACCATTGATGCGACGCCGACCGATCCCGTGCAACGCGGTTCGATCTGCAATCTGGGCACGACCAGTTGCAATGGGCACAGTCCAAACGATCGCAACCTGCTGGACTTCATGGATGCGACCGTGGACGCGCAAGGACGCGTGCTCGTTGCTTATCCCGACGGATGCATTGGTAGTTGTATCGATCGTCCGAGCGGCGCTCATCCGAATTCCTATACCGCGCGCGCTTCAATCGCGAGACAGTCCGGAGGCCGCCGATTGTTCGCGGCGTTCGATCCAACCGAGCCTAACCTGCCGAAAGCCCCCAGGGCGGTGGCTACATTCGGAAACAATAGCGGTCCGATCAAGTTGTCATGGCCGGCGGCCGATGACAGCGGCGCACCGATCTCTGCCTACAAAATCTATCGCAAGGACGCTTCCGGCAATTTCCCTCTGATCGGAACTGTAAGCGCAACGAACTTCTCGGACTCGGCGTTCACTGGCGCCACGGCGAGCCAGGCCTATCGCGTTACCGCAGTAAATTCGTTGGGAGAAGGTCCGAACGCGGGCGACGTTGTGCCGTTCTTCCGCGTCGAAGAGACAGCGTGCACGGCTCCATTCATTCAAGTCGCAGGTGAGGGAAGCCAGGGCAATGTCCCGGCCGATCCAACCTCGGGTCAGCTCACCATTCAGCGGCTCAATATCGGTGAACCGCTGGCGAGCTGTAATGACAACTCAATTACCTTCGTCATGAAGGTGCAGACACTCGATCCACAGAACACCGGCACAGTGATACTTCCTGAGAATTCGGAATGGCAAGTCCTGTTCGGCGTCAATGACACTAATGGAAATGCCCAGAAGGTCTTTGTCTCTTTGGATACTTTCCCGCCGAATTCCCAAGTCACGCCGCGCGTCGCCCTGGGGCGGCGAGATCCAACGGCAACCGGCACGCTCGATTCACGCGTTTGCACGAGCGATGCGACCAACACTTGTCCGGTGATCTCGGCAACCTACGACAAAGACGGCACGATTACTTTCAAATTAGATGTTTCGCATCCAATTAACTTCAGTGCTCCAGGTTCGACTGCAACCGGAACTGCATTTACTTGGGACGGAAGCGCTGTGGGTACGCAGCTTGGCGTTGCGCAAGTAATCAGCGGAACCACGTACTTGCTGGTCGGCGCGGGAGCGGGACTGTTGGAGACAGTGCAAGCTACGAGCGGAGCCGACTACACGCGCGTCGGCAACATGGCCTGCGCGACCGGCGGGCCGACTGCGAGTCTCAGTGCGAATCCGACGTCAGGTTCCGCGCCGTTGACCGTGAACTTCGATGGTTCTGCATCGAGTGCTCAGACGTCATGCAGCACAATCGCGTCCTACAGACTCGATTTTGGCGATGGAAACATTGCCGAACAGCCCACGCCGTCATTCACGCACACATACAATAACGGCGGCGACTATCTAGCCCACTTGATCGTCACCGATTCAGCGGGTCACTCGAATACAAACAATGCGGAAGTTGCGATTCATGTGGCGTCCGCGAATCCAACGCCAACGCCTACGCCAACACCGACTACCGCGGAAGGCACGCAGGTGATTCAAGGCACTTACGATCCGCACAAATATCCATGCGGTTCGGACAAGCTGACCTTCAATGTCGGACCAGGCAAATCAAGCATCGTCGTTCAAGTCAACGCGACCGTCCCGGCCAACGATATCAGCGTCAGTCTTCTTTACAACTCAAACGGCCAGACGAGTCTCATCGATACCGAAGACACGGCGACGTGCTGTGAAGTCTTGCGGTATGCCCCGGCGGGTCAGGTCCCGCCCGGTGAATATCAGGTGCAGATCTGTCAGACGCCGAACACTAGCGGCGTCCCACAGAACGCGCCGTTCACGTACACGGGAACGTTCACAGTAACCGACGGGGGTTCCGCGCCATCACCGACACCAGCGGCCAGTCCGACACCCACACCAACGCCGCGGTTCATTCCGCCGGCGCCACAAGACAATGGACCAAAGGTAGGCTTTGAGAATTTCACGGCGCCGGGCGTGCTTTTGACGACGCTCGTAACTTCAGCAGGGCAGCAACCGAACTCGGTCGAATATCAGGGCCGAAACGCCGGCGAGCCTTCGATCGGTAACAATTGGAAGAGCGGCGTGACGGCGTTCCAGACTGACCTGCAAACTTTGTTCGTCACGTTCAATGACTCGTGTCCGACTAACGGCCAATCGTCGACGTGGGTCAATCGACAGGCGCCGACTTCCCAAGCCGTGAACTCTGATCCGATTGGCTTTACCGATAGACAAACGGGTCGGACCTTCGCCGGCGAACTCACTTTACTCTCCCCATCGTGCAAGACATCGTTTACCGACGACGACGGCTTGCATTGGACCCCGACGCAAGGCAGCGGCATCGCGTCCGGTGTCGATCACCAGACGATTGGTGGTGGGCCGTTTGCGGCACCACTCACCAGGCCGACCGACGTGCCGGGTTTATATCCAAATGCTGTCTATTACTGTTCGCAAGATACCCAAGACGACACCGGATTCTGTTCGCGTAGTGACGACGGAGGGTTGACCTTCGGGCCATCCGTGCCGGTTTCGACACCTGCAGTCAATGGTTGCAGCGGCCTGCACGGTCACGTGAAAGTTTCGCCAAAGGATGGCGCCGTTTATTTGCCGGTCAATTACTGCAACGGTGTCGGTAGCGTGCTGGTATCGCTCGATAACGGTGTGACGTGGACCACTCATCAAGTGCAGAGTGGCGGCGTCCAGGCTAAGCCGTCACTCAGCTTCCAGGATCCGGCGGTCGCGATCGATGCGAGCGGCCGCGTGTACTACATCATCGCTGATAGCGATTCCGCCGCCGCCGTGCTTACTTCAACCGATCACGGCGAAACATGGCAGAACCTTGGTGACGTTGGCGCGCCATATGGCCTGAAGAACATTCGTTACCCGGCCGCGATTGCGGGCGACGCAGGTCGCGCCTCAGTTGCGTTCTACGGCACGACAACACCCGGAGATGCTTTGCAATCATCATTCGATGGCGAGTGGCACCTCTACATCGCCAACACGTTTGATGGCGGTCTGACGTGGACGACCACGGACGCCACGCCAAATGCGCCTTTGCAACGCGGTTGCATCTGGGCCAAAGGCGGCGCGAGTGTCTGTCGCAACCTGCTCGACTTCTTTGACATGACTGTCGATCGCGATGGTCGCGTGCTGGTGGGATACGTCAACGGTTGCGAAGGCGGCCCGTGCGCGCAAGCGTCTCGCACCGCGAAGGGCAACGCGTACACGGCAGCGGCAACGATCGCTCGTCAGTCAAGCGGGCGCCGCTTGGTTGCTGCGAAAGATCCGACGAGTTCGATTTCGAAGCCCGGCGTTCCGTCAGTGACGGTGCGGCGCGTCGGCGACGTGGTCCATCTCGGATGGTCCGAAGCTGACACCGGTAACTCGCCAATTACGAGTTACAAGATCATGCGCGGCACGGCGAGTGGCGGCGAAACCTTGTTGACGACAGTCGCCGGAGATCAAACTCGTTACGACGACACGTCAGCCACTGACACGAGCAAGACTTATTACTACACAGTGCTCGCAGTCAATGCTGCCGGCACGTCGTGCGGCACAAATGAGATCGCCGCACCATACCTCGGTGACACCTGCAACGGGCTGATTATTCATCGCAACGAGCCGACGCATCCGGAAGCGAATCTCGGATTGAACACACCGGCGTCATTGCTGATTGATTACGTTGCTGTTGGCGAACCGCCAGACACCAACAATTTGATGTTGAAGATGAAGGTGAACAGCCTGGCGAGCATTCCGCAAAACAGCCGTTGGCGGATTGCGTGGAACTCATTCGCTGCTGAAACAATTTCTGCGGATGACGCCAACATCGCGCAGCAGTTCTATGTCGGCATGACGACTGGCCCGAGTGGTGGGCCGACATTTGAATGGGGAACGCTGGCAGATGCCGGACTGCCGGCCGTCTATGCGATTTCGGAAACGAAACGTGGCGACGCTTTGCCGGGAAGCGGTTACAACGCCGACGGCACGATTACGATCATCGTTCCGAAATCAGCCGTCGGAAATCCGCAGCCGGGCGATCTGCTCGGGGCGGTTAACGGCCGCACGTTCACGGCGGACGTGCCCGGAACAGCGGAGAGCAAACTTGAGCGCTCTAACCTGTTTGTCGATCACACGTTCGTGAAGGCTCAGACCGACAACAGCTACCCGGCAGCGACCTATATGATTAGTGGCAACAACGTCTGTCTGTCGCCGCCTCTGTGTCTTGAAGACGATGACGCGAGGATCGAGTACTCGAGCGGCTGGCACTTGATTACTTATGCCAGCGCGAGTGGCGGGCACTTCCGCTATCATCAGGGTAACAGTCCGCAGCATTCGGCGAACTTAGATTTCAACGTGCCGTCTGGTAGCACTGGCTCGGTGAAGTATGTCTTTGCAAAGAGTCCAAAAGGCGGCAGCGCAGATATCTATCTCGATGGAGTGAAACAGCAAACGATCAATTACGCGGGCAGCAATGGTTCAACGCAAGCGCCTGAATTCAAACCTGAGTACAACGTCCAGTTTAACGGTCTGGCAGCGGGCGCACACAGGCTGGAAATAAAAAACATGACGGGCGTGGTTTACGTCGACAGCTTCTGCTTGCAAAACTCAGCCTCCTCGTCGCAACCCGCGACGGGACCGGGCGTGACTTCCAACCAGTCGGGCACCCTCTCTGCAGGTCAAACGTCCAGTACCGGTGTGACTGTTCCATCCAGTGCGACGGAAATCTCAGTGGTGGCCGAATCCACGCTGAATGTTCCTTACAAGCTTGTGTTGGTGAATCCATCCGGAGTGACGCTTCAGACGGTCGACGCGGTCAATGGGGTAGCCGTGTTGAATTCCAGCGTGAGCCAGAGCGGCACTTATCTGATCAAGGTAGTTAACGTCAGCCTTGGACCGTTACAGTTGACGGTTAGCTCGACACCGACAATAAAACGGTGACTTATTTTTGCTCGTTGGCATTTCCGCGTAAGGAATGCCAACGAGCAGTGTCAATATGATCCTCTGTTGAATACTTTGAAGTCACAGTTGATCAAACCGTGATGAAGAGTAGCTAGCAGTTTCACCCCAGCGCGACGGCCTCTCCGGAACTCGTTTTCGGAGAGGCCTTACCCCTTGGCAGAGAACCGCGAGCGGTGGCGAGTGTGGGAAAGCAGCACTTGGTTTCAACCCCTGTCACCAAGATCGCCCCGCTTGACCTGCTCGCTACCGCTGGCGGTTCTTACTAACGCAGTAATGATGAATGATGAGTGATGAGTAATGAGTAATTAGTAATGAGTAATGAGGACTGAGGACTGGGGACTGGGGACTGGGGACTAAGTAATGAGGACTAAGTAATGATTGACTCACTCACTTGTTAGCATCGCTTCCATAATTAGAGCAACGAGTAACAACCACGAACGATGCTTTTACTCAGCCCTCAGTCCTCAGTCCTCATCACTCATTTGTTTTAAAGTCTCGCGATCGCTTTCTTCGCCAGCGCCTTCGACTTATTGAGTTTCGCTTCGCTGCTGCCTTTGCCGCCGACACTTATACGGATGTAGTGATCACCTTTCAGCACATAGAGAACGCCGCCGATCGGGCTCGAGAACCAGAATGCTTCCTGACCCAGTCCCGCAATCTTGCGGGCCGGGGCGCCCTCTTCGATCTCGCCTTCACCTTCGCGCTCTTTCTCTTTTCGGCCATGCTCGCTGTCACCGAATGTGTTTTCCCAGAATTCCTTCACGCTGTCTTTCTTGGCCGGATTGGGTTGAGCCAGCGACAGACTGACTGAGTTTGATGGCGTCGGCAGCTCGTAATAGCAAATGTCGATAACAAACTCGTGTCCCGCCTGCTGCGACGGCTTCGTCGTTTTCAATGGCTCGCCCTGCACGGCTTCGATGTCAGCGCTGGTGAGCAGCGCGCAAGCTTCGACTCTTCCCGCCGCGGTCGCCGCCGAACTTATCGGCGAGCTGGCCGCAACCGGAGTACCCGCGGAGGGCTGAATTGATGATTCGGCCGCTGGCGTGGCGCTGTTGATCGCTGTTTGGTTTTGCGTGCTTTTGCACCCTAAGGCGGTCGTCAGCATCAAACCCATCAGGATTATCAAAAGGTGTCGCATGGTCCTCCCCGAATTCGGTTTATGTGCAGCAAGTCTGTCGAGCGTTGCGGCCGAATTATGATTTTGGAAAGCTCGCATGTCTAGCGGAAAAAGGGCTTGTTTCGCCTTAGTCGCTAGCGTATAGTCGAGGTCGGAAGTCGCCCAACTCACCCTCCGATTTCCAGCCTTGATTTGTATTGGGCTCGCCCAGTTAATTCCTCTCCTTTTTGTGCGGTTCACGTAATCGCGCGCGCGGTTTAGATGAAAGACAGTTCTGTATCTTCGTCGTTCACCGGCACGACTCGGCGTCCCGTGATTGATCCGGGAGCTTTGCTGCAAGGCCGGTATCGCGTCGTCCGTCGACTCGGTAAGGGCGGGATGGGCGCAGTGTACGAAGCGACGGACCTCCGTCTCGACGTGAGCGTGGCAATCAAAGAAGCCTTTTCAACCGATCCACGCCTCAGAAAACAGTTTGAGCATGAGGCTCGCCTGCTCGCGCAGCTTCATCATGCAGCGCTCCCGCGCGTGACGGACTATTTCACCGAAGACAACCGCGTTTTCCTCGTAATGCAATTCATCGGTGGTGACGATGTGGCAGAGATCATCGGGAAGCAACCCGGGCCGTTGCCTCCGAACACTGTGATCGCATGGGCTGATCAATTGCTTGACGCGTTAATTTACTTGCACACGCGCGAACGCCAGATAGTTCATCGCGACATTAAACCGCACAATTTGAAACTGACTTCTGCCGGCTCGATTGCTTTGCTCGACTTCGGTTTGGCGAAAGTTGATTTCGATTCGACTGGAGATTCCTGGACGAGTGTCTTTGGATTTACCCGCCGCTACTCACCGCCTGAGCAAATGCAGGATCAGGGCACAACGCCGCGCAGTGATATCTATGCGCTGGGCGCAACGCTCTATCATCTGTTGACCGGAGTGAAGCCGCCGGATGCGCTGGTGCGTACGAAAGCGATCGCGAAATCAGAACCGGATCCTTTGCTGCTGGCTAACGAGATTCATGCAGCGGTTGGGCCGGAGGTTGCCGTCATTCTGCAGAAAGCTCTCGAACTGAATCCTGAACGGCGGTACGAGAATGCATCCGAATTCCGTCACGCACTGAGGCAGCTCGGTCGTAACGACATGCGAGCGTTCGACAACTGGACCGAAACACACACGGACGCGTCAGGCCCGCCGAATGTAAATGTCACGGTGGTTAACAAAGCGATTACTTTCGATCCGTTCGACAGCTATTCGATCCTGCGACCGCCAGAAAGAGATTGGTTGATTCCGCGCGAGAGCCGTCGCCCATTTTTAATTGCGGCGTTGCTGATCATTGCGTTGGTTGGCGGTGTAGTGGCCTTTACCGGCAGCGACGGTTGGGCGAATCTCTCGACGGAAGCCGTGAATTACGTTCAGCCCGGCCGAGACTTATTGAAAACAAATTCTCCGTCACCGCCGCGCGTCGATGTAAGCCACGTACGCGACCCATCAACCGTTAGCCGCACATCGGCCAGCGCGAAAGATGCTCCGAGAGAGCAGAACCTACGCAAATCTCAAAACACGAATTCTGCAAATAAGAATAAGACAGGTAAGAACTCGCGTGTGAAGTAGCCGGCGTACCTTGTCTTGCCCGCTCCCTTGGGAATCGGTGAAAAGGGTTTCGCAACCCTGAAGGGGTTGCCAAATCGCTTTGCGAACTCTTTCAGAGTTCGTCCCCTTCTCACCGACTTCAATTCCCAGGGCGTTGCCCTTTGCTGAAATTTGCGAACGCCTTCGGCGTTTAGCTGTTCGGTTTCGTCAAGTATGTCACCGTCTTTGGGAGAGGGAGCCTAAGCTGACGTGCCCTGCAAGGTATTGCGAATCAGATTCGCCGCGGCTCTGGTCCAAAGCGGGTGACTGTTGAGGCAGGGAATGAGAGTCAGGTCGTCGCCGCCCGCTTCTCGAAATTCTTCGCGGCCGCGAATTCCGATTTCTTCCAGAGTCTCGAGACAATCAGCCACAAAAGAAGGACAAGCAACGGCGACGGTCTTGATGCCGCGCTTCGGCAGTTCTTTAAGCAAGCCTTCGAATGACGGACCGATCCATTCGTCTTTACCGAATTGCGACTGGAAACAGGTCGTGTATTGATCAGACTTCAACCCAACTGCTGACGCAATCGCGCGTGCGGTTGAATGACACTGCGCGCGATAACAATTCGCGTTCGCCGCGCCAATTTCCGCGCAGCATGAGTCGTTCACGCGACAGTAATCGTTGGCGTCGATCTGTTTGATGTGACGCACCGGCACGCTGTGAAAACTGAACAGCACGTAATCCGGCGAGTGCGCGTGCAAGTGTTCAATCACGACTTTCGCGTTCGCCGCAATGAAATCCGTATCGACGTAAAACGGATCGAGAAAAAGTATTTTGTCACTCAGCCCTAGTTTCTTCGCTTGCTTGCGCGTCTCAGCAACGGCAGTTTCGAAACTCGACTGCGTGTACTGCGGATAGAGAGGCGCCGCGACGATACGATCCACTCCAGCTTTCTTCAGCTTCGACAAACCTGCCGCAATCGAAGGGTTACCGTAACGCATGCCGATTTCGACTACGTAATCATTCCCAAGCTCCGCGATTAGTCCCGCCGCGAGCCGTTCAGTGTGTACCAGCAAGGGCGAGCCTTCCGGCATCTGCACCTTCTGATAATGCTCGGCAGAGTAATGCTTGCGGCGCGGAACGATCACGCGATTAACGAGCAGCCAACGCTTCATGAACGGCATGTCGAGAACATACTCGTCCATCAAAAACTCACGCAGATAACGACCCACCGTTTCAGGAGTTGGATCATCGGGAGTGCCAATGTTGATGAGTAAAACGCCGGTGCGGTCCATTCGTTACGAATCGAAGTCAGTCGTTAATTGAAGCAAACGATTCTCGCATTGATGAGGCGTAGAAATCCAACGGGCGTTTGGCTCGGCGGTGCCCCTTCGCTACGGGGAGACGAGTTGGGATAGAGGTCGGTGCGACGCTTAACGCGGATCGCTTCCATATTCGGGCGCAGCCAAACAAATCGTTGGACGCGATTCCCGATTTATCAGGATGTACTGCAAGGATGAAGGCAGAAGGCGGTTGAAATGGTGCCGCCGCGTCAACTTCGCCGGTTTGAGGAAAAATGTTTGGAGTTGAGGATTTGCTTGCGACTTAGAGGTTTATATATGCGAAACGGATTCGCGGACCACCAAATTCACTCAGCTACCCGATC
Source organism: Pyrinomonadaceae bacterium (assembly GCA_036006125.1). Lineage (GTDB taxonomy): Bacteria > Acidobacteriota > Blastocatellia > Pyrinomonadales > Pyrinomonadaceae > UBA11740. Next base: position 12,166 of record DASYPX010000292.1, read on the forward strand.
GCGAATGCGTCGCCGAAGGGAACGATCTTTACATGAGCTTTATTCTCACACCGACGGCATAATGCTCGCAGGAGGTTTGGCAACCATCGGGTTGAACGTTGGCTTGCACTTGACCATTTCTGAATAGAAGTCGAGCAGCTTTTGTGCTTGCTCCAGCTCGCCGATATTTTCGATTTCCTTACGCCTTTGTATACTTTTGAGAGTCTGTGCCGCGAGCTTGTTCCTCATGGTACTGCTATCTTCGTACTTTCCGTATTCGATTCTCAGGGAAACTACTTGGTGAACAAGCACGTGGAGTTTCATTCGGCTATCAATGCTCATACATAACCTACTATCCGCTCATGGTCTCGAAATCCCTATCGCATCTTAGAAAAGCTTAATAGTATGGGAGTCTTAGAAAAAGCCATTTTTTGCCCGGTGGCGGACCAGTTTGGATGAAAACCGCGAGTCGAGATTGGGCAGGTTGTCCTTCAACGACTGCTGTAAAAGCAGAGTTTAGTGCGCGGCTGTGGAAGAGGTCCGGGAGCTTTATAATCGGCGGACAACGCCATGGGCCCCTTCAGTTATTGCTACTTTTTTGAAATCTAACCACTGTTGTTTGAAACGGAGACCGATTCTCGCATTGAACCAGCCACGGAAATCCAACGAGGATTCGGATTGCACGAGATGTATGGATGAAATATCGAATGATATAGTTCGCGTTTGCGCTAAGTCCGGCCGCTTCATCGAGTGATTTAGGTCAAAGTGAATGAAGAAGGTTCATCTGATATTCGGAGTGGCCGTCGTCGTTGCTTTCCTGTTGACGGGCCAATACATGGACAAACACTTCCACCACCTGGTGGGCATGCCCGACGCGCCGCGACTGTTGTATAGAACGAGACACATATTCATTTTGTTGTCAGGCTTGCTAAATCTCGGGATCGGAGCTTATTTCACTTATCGAGTAGAACCTTGGCAACGGACAATGCAACTGCTCGGCTCATTATTCATCATCGGCGCATCATTCTTGTTTGTGATTGGTTTCTTCTACGAACCGAATTTGAGTAACTTGCGCACGCCCATGAGCCACTACGGC
>DASYPX010000293.1:0-24113 GCA_036006125.1 Pyrinomonadaceae bacterium
GCGGATCACGCGTTCCTTATAAGAGCGGCACCACGCGGCGTGCGTCCAACAAAGCCGGCGCGCCGTACGACAGCGCGCGCACGTATCGGCGCGGTCAGACAATCATGCATCCCAGTTTTGGTGAAGGTGAAGTAACTGCGATTATCGAGCCGGGCAAAATGGATGTGCTGTTTGCCGATCGCATGCGCCGCCTGATTCATTCGCATGTCCAGGCGGCGTAGACTTCAGCCCCGGCTGTACGCGTCGCTTAGTTTGCGAAAGTGATATCCGACCGCGGCCAACCGTATTGAATCCGCAATGCGGCTGCGGTGTTTGAAGAGCGCTCGAGTAATGAATCGCCAAAACTCTTTGCGCTCGCGGTCGAGTACTCCCAATTTCAGAAACACACGAGTGAGCGTGGCCACAGCGCGGATGACACTGTAATGTGTCGGCTCGGAAAAATGTCGGGTGGCGGTTTGCTTCATTGAGTCAAGGACACGTTGATAGTATTCCCGTGGGCTATAGATGGTCTGCATGATCGTTTGATAGCCCTGAATCAGAAACGCGGGATCCATGCGCGTTTTGAAGTTAAGGGTGCATACGGTGTTGTTTCCCGAAGCATCCTCGCCCAATAGCCGTCCTTCACGCTCGAGTCGCTTCCATAGTTGCGTATCGGGAAGAGCGTTCAGCAAACCAACCATGGCCAGTGGAATCGCACTCTTGCGAATGAAGTCTATCTGCCGCTGGAAGATATCGATCGGGTCATTGTCAAAGCCGACGATAAAGCCGGCCATTACTTCCATTCCATAACTCTGAATCTTCTTGACCGAACTCAAGAGGTCGCCGCGGTTTTGCGACTTCTGCGCTTCGTGCAAACTCTCTTCAACCGGGGTTTCAATGCCGATGAACACGCGGTGAAAACCTGCGTCGCGCATGCTGGCGAGCAACGCCTCATCGTCAGCGAGGTTGAGACTCGCTTCGGTGAGCAGTGAAAACGGATAGCCGCGCTCTTTTTGCCATCTTGCCAGCTCGGGCAGCAATTGCCGAACGTTCTTTTTGTTTCCGATGAAATTGTCATCGACGACGAATACGGTGCCGCGCCAACCCAATTCATAGAGGGCGTCGAATTCGGCCAGCATCTGCTGATTGCTCTTGGTGCGTGGCACACGGCCGTAGATCTCGATGATGTCGCAGAACTCACAAGAGAATGGGCAACCACGCGAGTATTGAACCGACATTGCGCTGTAACGTTTCAGATCCGCGAGATGAAAGTGGGCCAGCGGAGTCTCAGATAGCGGCGGCCGCTCGGCAGCCTGATAAGTTCGTTTGGCCTGGCCGCGCGCCAGGTCGTCAATGAATTGCGGCAGCGTGCTTTCGGCTTCGCCGAGAAAGACGTGATCCGCTTCGGGCAAAGCATGGATTGTCGTAGTGACGTACGGACCGCCGAGTACGACGCGCTTACCGCGCGCTTTTGAATGTTTCACGACTTCCCTGAGCGAGTCCTGCTGTACCAGCATGGCAGTCACGAAGACCATGTCCGCCCAGTCGATGTCTGCTGTACTCAGTTTTCGCACATTCAGGTCGACCAGCCGGCGCTCCCATGAATCCGGCAACAGCGCGGAGACCGTGAGCAGACCCAACGGTGGAAAAGCACATCGCTTTCCTTCGAACGGAAGTGCGTGGCGAAAACTCCAATATGTGTCGGGAAACTCAGGATTGATCAATAAGACTTTCACAGTTCCACTCCCCCAATACAGAGATGTAGAGAACGCTCCGGCGAAAAACCTTGCGTGATCGTCAGCGATGCGCCGGCATTCGCTGAGCTTATCCAGGGGAGGGAATAACCGATCCTAACGAGGAGATTTGGCGGCTTTATCACGCGCCACTTTCAAAACGTCGCCGGGATGACATTTCAGGGTCCGGCAGATCGCTTCGAGGGTATTAAACGTAATCCCCTGAGCTTTGTCTTTTTTCAAACGCCAAAGCGTTGTGTGACTGACTCCCGTCTCTTTGGCCAGCCAATAAAAAGATCGTCCCTGCGCTTTGAGTAAGTGATCGATTTGAACTCTGATCATTGCACCTTTTCTATCTACGCCAGAAGCATACATGTATGTGTTGCATATGTCTAATATTAATTCCCGCAATATATTTCATGTTTGACATATATACTGGAAACCTGTAGTGTTTTGGCCAGATAGAGTCCAGCTAACTCCGTCCTCAGTTCTTCTGGAATTCGCCAGATCACCTGAAACCACAGCTAATACTTTCAGGCGATCGAGTGTCCGACGGCTTGGTCCCTCGGACGGCGAACAATGACCTACATTGGAATTCAGGAGCGCCGCGTTGGGAACGTAAGTATTCTCGATGTCGACTCGCAAATCCGGATTGGTTTGAGATTCGGCGCGAGTGCCGTCCCGTTATCGAAAGCCGTTGAGGGGTTGCTCGATGCCGGACGGGATCAGATCCTCCTGAATCTTCAGCGTGTTCGTTCGATTGATCCTCGAGGTGTGGCGGAAATTGTCTCCGCGGCTGTTGCCGCGAAACAAAAGGGTGGCTGCTTCAAACTTGTTTTACTGGACGACCGTGTACGAGAGGTTATGAAAAAGGCAGGGCTGCTTACTTCATTCGAGGTGTTCGACATTGAATGGCGAGCCATTGAAAGTTTCACGGCCGCTGCGCTTGCCAGCGCCGCCGACGGCGACCACTCCGGCGCCGATAAGGCTTCGAGGTAAAGCATGAGACATGAGCCAGGTGGGACGCGGATTAAGCCGTCCCCATCACGCACGAGTAGCTTGTGACTATTGACGCGGAAAGATCTCTGAGATGAGTTTGTACGGAATGCGGCGCGCTAATGGTGACTGGTTTGCAATAAAGGAACCCCGTGGCTTTCGGGTTCCGCTTTTCTCCAGCTTGAGCGAAGCGGCGTCTGTGCGCACCTTTAACGTGGAAATGTTGGTTTTCAATCCGGCCCTTTTTGACGAGCGGGCGTTAAAGCAGGTGGAAGAACTTGAAGATGGTCGTCCTGTCTACTTCTGGCTGGTGGAGAAAGCTTCCCGAAACATGCGGCGTGGCATGGCGGTTCAGTACGCTCAATTAGCGCTTATCCTGAGCGGCGCTGAAGCGCTACCGGCAATCAGGGGTTGAAACAAATGGCGATCTGCGAATTCTGTCTGAATTATACAAAAGAGGGTAAGTGCAGCGTCGGTTTGGATATCCGCAAGGGAATGACCTGTCAGGAATTCGCACCAGGCATGGAAAAATTTTGCGCCAATCCTAATGACTTCGTTAGCGCAGGCCAAATCATGCAGATGGCCACGTATTTCGGCATCGGTCGAACTGAACTTAAGAAAGTAAGAATCATGGCGGCGAGTGCAGAGAATGATCGATGACGAGAATTCTTACGCAATTTGGGTTGTCCTTCAGTCATGCTCGAGGGAACGATGGCGAAAATAATTTGGTCGTGCTCGCATTGCGGCACAGTCCTGCCGCTGTGGATGATGAAGTGCTCAAACTGCCATCGGCTGGCCCTAAGCTGGCTGCATCTGATCGTATCGATCGCTGTGGGAATACCTTTGCTGCTTCTGTTGCTGAAGCTGGTCTAAACAGAGAGGGTTGCCACGCCCGCGTTGGTCGTATTGTTTAAAGAAATGGAAACTAATAAGAGATCTACATCTGCTCCAGGCGAGAGTAAGAAACCCGTCAGATGGGGCAATGCGATTTTCCTAATCATCGCGCATGCCGCGACAATCGTCGCGCTTTTCTCCTGGAGTTGGACGGCTCTTATCACGGCGGTGATTCTTTATTGGATTGCCGGCAGTCTCGGTATCGGGATGGGCTGGCATCGTTTGTTGACTCATCGGGGATATAAAGTTCCGCGACCCGTCGAATACTTTTTGGTCCTTTGCGGTTGCCTCGCAGTCCAGGGCGGACCGATTCACTGGGTCACGACTCATCGGATTCATCACGCGCATACCGATCGCGACGGTGACCCGCACACTCCCCGCGAGGGCAAATGGTGGTCTCATATCGGTTGGGTAATCTTCGGGAAGGCTAACGATCACGACCGAGCTACTTTGGAACGGTATGCGCCGGATCTTTTTAAGCAACCGTTCTATGTTTGGCTGAACAGGTTTTTTTATGTCCCGCTCATCATATTGAGTGTGGCGTTGCTTTACTTCGGCGGCTGGGGCGTGATGTTGTGGGGAATCTTTCTGCGGCTCACGCTGTCGTTGCACGCGACCTGGCTGGTCAATTCAGCTACACACATGTGGGGACGGCAACGTTTCGAAACAGGCGAAGACTCGCGCAACAGTTGGTGGGTTGCACTGCTGACATTCGGCGAAGGGTGGCACAACAACCATCACGCACACCCGACTTCTGCTCGTCACGGTCTGCGTTGGTACGAAATCGATTTGAACTGGTGGGGCATTCGCGCGCTACAGCTGGTTGGATTAGCTCGCGCAGTCAAACGCGTGCATTTCGACTCAGTCGCGGCCGCGTGGCAATTGGCAACCGGTAAGAGTTTGAAGAGAAAGAACGCTTATGAGCGAGCTTGACGAGCCGAGGTCTCGAACCGGGATCATCGGTCTTGGTCAGTGTTCATTTGGTGAAGCTCGTTTAGTGAAATCGAAAATGAATGGCCTGCGAATCTACGTCATTGCCGACCTCGCCTCACTGGTCAAGGATCCAGACGCGTTCTACAGCCGACGCGACAACGGGCCTTTTTATCGATGGACGCTTTGCCGAAGTAACTGGTTGGCCGCGCGCGTAAGCTCGTCGACTTTGTCAGTAAAAGAACTCACCGCGACGAGTTGGAAGCAGGTTCCGGCCGCCTTACAAAAAAGCATCATCGAACATTATCAGGATTAGTTCGCCAGGAGGAAAATGTCAAAAGAAGATTTAGTCCCCGCGGAAGGCGTGATTATCGATAAGCAACCGAACGCATTCTTCAAGGTGCGGCTCAATGACAGTGATCACGTCGTGCTTGCCGCGATTTCGGGAAAGATGCGCAAGCATCGGATCAGGATTCTAGTAGGAGACCGCGTCAGCGTAGAGATGTCTCCCTACGATCTGTCACGCGGCCGGATTACTTACCGTTATAAGTAAAGCCGCAGCGTCTGTAAGAAAACCCCGACGCGCATCACCCATCTCCAACGCAGCGCCGCTTCATTAAGCGACCGCTGAAAGTTGACTTGTCACATTTCTGTTTCGGCTGATGCTGTGTCCGTTATTGTACAGACCGCGTCACTGGCGAGATTAATAATCCGCGCAATCGATCCCGACAGCAAGGGGAAGTGGGGCGAGTCCCAGGTAGTCAGGGGACTTGGGATTCGCTTCATTTCGAAAATGTTTTAAAGGCCGGCACCTTTATCCCGTTTACCTTCAAACCCGTTCCCCCCATGAGATTGGCGAGGGCTAATGCCGCAAGCGATTCCCTTAAGTCCTACGACGAGGCCGATACGAGTTTCCCGCCGCCGACGGATAAAACCGACGATTTTGATTGCCGAAGACTGTGCCGACAGTCGCGAGATGATGCAACTGCTACTGGGCTTGAAAGGTTATTCCGTAATTATGGCCGCTGACGGTTGCGAGGCCGTCGAGATTGCACTGGCAGCCAGACCGGATTTGATTCTGCTGGATCTGGAATTACCGAGGCTCGACGGCTTGTCCGTCGCCCGAGACTTACGTCGTCATTCCAAGTTTCGCAAAGTCCCCATCTTCATACTGTCGGGTCACGATCCCATGGAGCATAAGCAGTCAGCAATCGATGCGGGCTGTACTGACTACCTGGTCAAGCCGATTGATTTCGAGAAGCTCGATGAGCTCCTCAACGCCCAAATTCCGCTGTAATTCGCAACGCTCAATCCACTTCTGCATTCGCTCGCTTCGGGTGGGATCTATTCATCTTTCATTCAGCCGCTGAACAATGCATCGGCGTCATTTCATGCGAACACCGTCTGTAGTCGCCGTGGCCAGCGGTGGCGTCACTGTGTCCGATGTCACGCCACCGCGGGCCCGGGAATTATCAACCAAACTCACGCTAAGTTGTTTGCCGCACCAAGTGGCTCGGGTTCGCCTGGTAGCGCCGGTGTGTTCTCAGCGTTCGCGTAAACTGCCAGTTGATTGTCCACCGCTTTGACGCCGCGAACGAATCGTGTCGCGCGGAGAATAGTCGGTAGTTCATCCGCGAGCATCGGTCCAGTCAATGTGACAACTCCGTCGTGTGCAGAGACTTCGATGGCGCCAATGTGTATTGGATACCTACCCAGCTTTGCCCGCACTCGATCTGCCAGCACATCGTCCGTCACCTCTTCGTGCTTGAATAGAGCTTTAGTTTCCGCGGCCATTCCGTAAGCGCGATTACGAATGTCGCGCCCCATCTTTTCGGCATACATCTCAACTTTGTTGCCCGCGGCTTCGACTTTGTCGCGCACCAAAGCCCGACGGCGCCGGCCTCTGTCTGGATCGAAAAAGTACATTAGCGCAGCGCCGACCCCGACGCCCACGATTGCAGCCTTCTTATTCATCATGTCTCCTTTCCCAAATGGGGTGGTGATTCAGCTTCTGCGTCTTTTTTGATCGCCGCGATCCCCCTGCCCAGACTCGACGACGGTTTTCGCGTGCTTCTTCCGGTCTTGCGCGAGCGAGCGCCCGACGTCCGACTCTTCATCGAAGCGACCTTGATCGTCGCGCCGCACGAAGCGTTTGTCTCGACCGGTATCGATTAATTCTCGTTTGCTTCTTTTTTGTTCGCCCATATTTCCTCCGTATCAAAGAATTTCAATCTTCGCGTGTAGCCTTGGCGAACACGCGCGCGTGAACTGTTCGCGAATGAACCAGAAAACGCTTAAATTTCTTGCCGACGACTGATAGGGCAATCGCGATGCCGACGACTTCTGCACGGAGATTGTTGGATTTCCGTTTCGACGCGGCACGTATGTCCCGACGGCGGACGAGTCCGCATCTAAAAAACATTCCTACAATTTCTTGTTTAGCCTAGTGTTGCGCCTCGGTTAGTGAGTCAACCGCGAGATTGTCGTTGGCGAGGTTGTCGATCCGGATTGATTTAGATACGCGCGGACCTTCGGAGGAATGCGACGACGGAGAAGGGCATTGCGCGCCTGCCATTGATCGGCCGCGTTCATTTCGACGAGGTAGCGAATCTCCTTCGCCTCCAGCACCGCAACGGGAACACCGTCGCGGTAGAGCAGACGATTTGCAGCGGCCGGAGCCAGGCGCGGACCGGGAATCAGAATTCCCAGCATATTCAGAGGATCGGCGGCGCTTACTGACAACATCGTTCCATCCGGAGCCGTGCGGCGCATCGAACGGAGCAAGTGAACAGCGTCGGCAGTGGCGAACTGTTCGCCAGAGAAGCCGCCGATAAAACGCCCGCCGCGTATCTCGCCGCGCGCTTCTAGTCGCCGCAGAACGCGCAGAAGATCGCGCCATGGAATATTAATCGACTCGCGATCAAGCAGTTTCCGAAACACGACGCCGTAACGCTGTAAAAGTTTTTGGGCGACGGCTTCAATCGAATCGCGATCAACTTCAGGAGTCGCAATCGCTGGCGATTGCGTAGTTGGGAAGGGGGCTTGCCCCGGCTTGTCCTTTTGCAGGATCACCCAACGACCAGCCTCGTCCATGCTGTACACAGGCTTTCGCCGGCGACGACGATTCTCGATCGCTCGAGTTGTCGTCTTACTTAGTGGTGTCAGCAGCGCCCGCAGCCCGGTGAAACTATCGGCGGTGATCAAGCCGCGAAACACCAATTCACCCAAAGCCTCTTCAACCATAGTGGGCAGCAGGTTCGTGCCTGAAACAATGTCGACAAAGAAAGAAGCGCCGTGTTCCTTCAAGTAGTCATAGACCGTCTGCGTGTTCGTGCTGAAGTGATTTCCGTTTTCGCGCGTGGGAAAAGCGAGGCGCCACGTCCCGACATTTTTGCGATTTAACAAGACGATTGGCGTGCTGCGCACGGGCGAAGAACTGCTTGATCTGTCCGCCGAAATCTTAGGTGGTGAAAGACGCAACCAGGTGAGACGTCCCGACAAACACAGCGCGTCAAGCCAGGCCGGGTCATAGTCTGTGATCCTCGCCGGCAGAATCTCTGATTCCCAGGAACCCGCGGGCGCTTCAAACCCCTCAAGCTGATCGAGGATTGCCGCAACGCTGGCGGCACCCTCCGTTTTGTGATCGTCGGCGACCTTCTGCCAAACGAAAAGGAAGCGCATGAAGTCGGCCGCTGACACCGGCTCGATCTCCTTGCGCAGACGGTTCAATGTGTAGCTGTGAATACGGGCGAGCAGCCGTCGCGAACACCACTCTATTTGGAGCGCCCGCATTTGGAGCGCAGGCATCCCTGCCTGCGGGTCGCGGGCATCCTTGCCCGCACCGTTGCCATCCTCCCTCACGGTCGGGTCTCCGTTCCCCAAGGGCGTGAAATGTCCTTGCATCGCGAACCCTTCGCCTTCGAGTTTCGCGAGTCCTATCTCAATTCGATTTTGGGGAAGCGAAAACGAATGCGCGAGCTGCGCGACTGTCACCGGACCAAGCGCATCCAGCCGGCCTCGCAAAATCTCAACGAGAGCGTCTTCCGCAGACCATGTTTCGCGGGCATAGCTCGGCGGCGGTCCAATCTCCGGATGAAGTTCGGCATCCGGATACACAGCGCGAAGTTGATTTAAACGCTCGGCTGCAACCCAAAGACCCGACATGAGCACAGTCACTCGTCGGTCGCGCACCAACTCTTCAAACAATCCTGTCCAATCATTCTTCGCGCCCTCTTCCGCCGTAATGAACCCAAGCTGCATCAGCGCATCGTGCAGTTCATCGGCATTCTCCGCTGACGGCCAGGCTTCTTCGCGCACGCGATCGATTGCCGCTTGATCCAAACGTCCCAGGTCCGCCGCAGTCTCAGCATCAAGAAAGCGACGATTCATCACCGCCAGGGTGCGGCGCTCTTCCGCCGGAGCATCATCGAGAAATGCGTACGGCTTTGCAGTGAGAATTTCCTGCGCGAGCGGGGATGGCTCGTTCATCTCGCGTGCGATCAAGGTGCGCTCTCCGCGCTCGATCGATTCCAGTAGGCGCTCGAGCCCGTGAATGTCCATTGCCTCTTCGAGGCAATCGCGGACAGTTTGCTCGACGAGCGGATGGGCCGGAACTTCAATGGGACCGCTGAGATTCTCCCCGCAGGCCAACTGATCTGGAAATACAAGCGCGAGCAAATCTTCAGCCGCCATGCGCTGAAGTTGCGGCGCGACTTTGCCGCCGCTGCGCCAACGCGGAATTGCCAGCGCGCGTGTCGCATTCCAGCGCCAGCGAATATTGAACATCGGTGCGTTCAGCAACGCCTGCACCAGCACGTCACAGACTCCCTTTGAATTCAGGTAGTTGAAAATAGTCTCGAGCGGAAAGCTGTGCGTCGGGCCGAGCGAGAGAACAATCGAGTCTTCGGTGGCCGCGGCCTGCAATTCGAAATTGAAGGCGCGACAGAACCGCTTGCGCAGGGCGAGTCCCCACGCGCGATTCAAACGACTGCCGAACGGCGCATGAATTACCACATGCGTGCTGCCGTTTTCGTCAAAGAAACGCTCGACCACAATCTGCTCCTGCGTGGGCATTGCGCCGAGCGCAATTTTGGTCATCCCCAGATATTCGACAATCTGTTCGGCCGCCGACTGAGTGATCCCCACTTCGCTCTCGAGCCAGGTGAGAGCGGGACCACGAGGCGCCTCATTCGTCTCGTCAGCTTCGTCAAGACGCTTTGCGATCTCGTTTCGCAAACGGGACACAGATACCGACAACTCTTCCGATCTTCCCGGCGCTTCACCCAGCCAGAAAGGAATCGAAGGCGGCTGGCCATGCGCATCGAGCACGCGCACTTCACCGGCACCGACACGCTTTATTTCGTACGAACTGTTACCGAGCTGGAAGATGTCGCCGGCGAGACTTTCAATCGCAAAGTCCTCGTTGAGTGTGCCCACGAATGTGTCGGACGGCTCGAGGATGACGCGATAGTCCGAAGTGTCGGGAATCGCGCCGCCGTTGGTGATCGACATCAGCCGTGCACCACGCCGGCCGCGAATGCGTTGGTTTACCGCGTCATGGTGCAAATAGGTTCCGCGCCGTCCACGACGGGTCGTAAAACCCTCCGACAACATGCGTATGACTTCGTCGAATTTTTCCCGCTTCAGATTTCGATAAGGATAGGCGCGGCGCACCATCGCAAAGAGTTCATCTTCTTTCCACTCCTCCGGCGCGGACGCGGCGACGATTTGCTGCGCGAGAATGTCGAGCGGCTGCTCGGGAATCTCAAGGTGATCGAGTTCGCCGCGACGGACTGAATCAAGAAGTGCGGCGCACTCGACCAGTTCGTCGCGCGAGAGCGGAAAGATGCGACCTTTCGGAAAGCCGCTGACCGTGTGGTTCGAGCGGCCAATGCGTTGCAACAGAGTCGAGATCGCGCGCGTCGATCCAATCTGAACAACCAGATCAACCGCCCCGATATCGATGCCCAATTCAAGTGACGCGGTGGCCACCAGTGCGCTCAACTCGCCAGATTTCAAACGTTGTTCGGCCGCCAAACGAATTTCCCGCGCCAGACTGCCGTGATGCGAAGTGACGTTTTCATCGCCCAACCGTTCGCCTAAATGGCGCGCAACGCGCTCCGCCATCCGCCGCGTGTTCACAAAGACCAGCGTGGTTTTGTGCTGGCGAATCATCTGCGTCAGCCGATCATAAATTTCTTCCCAGACTTCATTCGACATCAAAGATTCGAGTGGAGAATTGGGAACTTCGATCGCGAGATCAAGCCTGCGCACGTGGCCGGTGTCGATGATCGTGCAGTGCGGCGTGCCATCAGCCTCGAGGTTGTGAGTGCCGACAAGAAAGCGCGCGACTTCTTCGATCGGTTTTTGCGTTGCCGATAATCCGATGCGGACGAGTTTTTGATTTTGAATCTCGAATTTGGAATTTGAAATAAGTGAGTCTTGAGTTCTTAATTTGGAATCTGAAATTAGAGACTCTTGAATTTGCAATTTGGAGTCTGAAAGTTGCGATTTCGCGTGCCCGTCAACGAGCGCTTCCAGTCTCTCAATCGACAACGACAGATGCGATCCGCGCTTGTCATCGACCATCGCGTGAATTTCATCGACAATCAGCGTTCGGACAGTGCTTAGCATCTTCCGCCCGCCGTCGCTGGTCAGAAGGATGTAAAGAGACTCCGGCGTGGTGACCACGATGTGCGGCGGTTTCTTAGTCATCGCCGCGCGATCCTTCGCCGGCGTATCTCCCGTGCGCACCAACGTGCGAATCTCTACGCCCGCGATGCCGCTGGCGGCAAGATTGGCCTGAATACCCTTTAGCGGCTCTTCCAGATTAATCTTGATGTCATTGCTGAGTGCTTTCAGCGGCGACACATAGACGACCCGGGTTTCATCCGTGAGTGTTCCGTCGACAGCTTTCCAAACCAGATCGTCAATCGCCGACAAGAACGCCGCTAATGTCTTGCCAGATCCGGTCGGCGCGGCAATCAGCGTGTGCCGGCCGGCCTTGATGGCGGGCCAGGCTTCCGCTTGCGGGTCGGTCGGAGCAGGGAACTGCTTCAGGAACCAATCCTTGACCGCGGGATGAAACTGCTCAAGCGCTTTCATAAACGGGCGCCCAGTGTACCACACGTGAAACAGCGTGTTAAGGGAGGGCTGGTTTTCTCATCACACCTCGCTTCAGCGAGGTGACGTTTAAGGGCGAGTTTATAGGTTAGCCGTTTCAACGGCTTAACGTAAACCGTTGAAAACGGTTTCTTATTACGCGAGCCGGCAACTAATCGCCTCGCTCAAGCGAGGCGAGAATGAGACTGGTTCTGAAGCAATGCGTTTTGTCATGTCAACAAGCTAAACTGTGGCCCGAATGCCATCAACCAAAGCTCATCGCGATTATCACCCAGCGAAACACACGGCCGCTGCTCGTGGCACGACTGTGCGTGGACGCATTGAGATTCCCAAGAACGCCGAGCAAATCGAAATCAGGATGGGTGCGCGAGAAGTAAAGCTCACTAATCTCAAAAAGCCGTTTTGGCCGGAACTCAAAATAACGAAGCGTGATCTGATCCAGTACTACGCGGATGTGGCGCACGTACTGCTCCCGCATCTGCAAGATCGCGCGATGGTAATGAAGCGGTATCCGAATGGCGCGGCCGGCGATTTCTTTTTCATGAAGCGCGCGCCGTCGCCGCGGCCCTCGTGGATCGAGTTGTGTTCGATTTGGCATGGATCAGGAAACGTCATCGACTTTCCGATCATTCAAGATGTGCCGGCACTGCTCTGGGTAATCAATCTGGGCTGCATCGATCTCAACCAATGGTATGCGCGCTGCGACGATGTGGATCGACCGGACTATCTTCACTTTGATCTCGATCCGGTTCCGGGGGCGACGTGGGAAAATGTCTTGCAGACGGCGCTGGTAGTGCGCGATGCCCTCGACTCACTGGGCATGCCGTCGTATCCGAAGACAACGGGTTCGAAAGGCATTCACATCTACGTGCCCATTGTGCGCGGGCCGACGCAGAAGCAGGTTTGGACGCTCGCGAAAGAGATTGCGCACGTGCTCGCTTCGGCGAATCCGGAATTGATTACCGCGATTTACAAAGTCGCGAAGCGGCCGAAGGGTCGCGTACTGGTCGACTACAATCAGAACGCCTGGGGCCGGACGCTGGCTTCGATCTATTCGGTGCGACCGACACCGAAAGCTTGTGTGTCGACACCAGTGACGTGGAAAGAGATCGAGAAGGGTTGCAGGATTGAGGACTTTCATCTTCGCAACGTACGCAAGCGAATTGAGAAGCTCGGCGACCTCTGGAAACCTCTGCTCGACAAGAAGAAGCGATTTGATTTGACGCCATATTTGAAGTAGGCAAAGTCCAAGGTCCAAAGTCCCATGTCCAACGTCCGCGACCCGAAGAAAACTTTGGACATTGGACTCTAGACGTTGGACTTTGGGTTAATTACTAAGCATGTCTCTTCCTTTGAAACAACCATATCTGCCGATGGAGGCAAAGTCTGTCGAAAAGCTTCCCGCCGGTGACATCTGGCAGTATGAACCCAAGTGGGACGGCTTTCGGTGCATTGCCTTTCGCGACGGCAACAAGGTTGATCTGCAGTCGAAAAGCGGCCAGCCGCTGGCGCGCTATTTTCCGGAGGTCGTGGATGCTCTGCTGAAACTTAAGGCTAAGCAGTTTGTGATCGACGGTGAGATCGTTGTGCCTATCAAGGGAAAATTCTCCTTTGATGACTTGCTAATGCGTATTCATCCGGCCGCAAGCCGCATCAAGAAGCTTTCGCAGGAAACGCCGGCGAAATTAATCGTGTTCGACCTGTTGGTTGATGACCGGGGAAAGTCGCTCGTTGATCTTCTGCTGCGCGAGAGGAGAAACAAACTCGATGCGTTCGCAAAGAAATACTTTGCGAAGAACAAATCGATCGAGCTCTCACCGTGTACCGATGATTTAAAGATCGCGAAGGACTGGTTGCGCGGGGCCGGTGTCGACCTCGATGGCGTCATCGCGAAACGCGCCGACATGCCGTATCAAAGTGGCAATCGGCACGGCATGGTGAAAGTGAAACGTCTGCGCACGGCCGATTGCGTCGTCGGCGGATTTCGGTACGCGTCGGAAGGAAAAGTTGTCGGTTCGTTGCTGCTGGGTCTGCACGACGAAAAAGGTTTGCTTCATCACGTCGGCTTCTCATCGAGTTTCAAAGCCAGCGAGAAGCCGGCGCTTACAAAGAAACTAGAAAAGCTGATTAAGCCGCCGGGCTTCACCGGCAACGCCCCCGGTGGCCCGAGTCGTTGGGCAACCGAAAGATCCGCGGAGTGGAAACCGCTCGCGCCTAAACTCGTGTGCGAAGTCCAATACGATCACTTCACCGGCGGGCGGTTTCGCCACGGCACAAAGTTCCTGCGCTGGCGTCCGGACAAGAAACCAGCGCAGTGCACTTTTGAGCAGGTGAAGCGCTAGTTTACTGCAGGATAAAGTTGTAGGTAATCACTCCCTGCACCTTCACGGGCTGATTATTCAGAATCGTTGGCGTGAAGCGGGCGCGACGCGCGGCATCTTCCGCGGCGCGAGTCAGCATTGCACTGCCTGAAACAGCGTGCGCTGAGATTACTTTGCCGTCTTCGTCGATTAGGATTTGGACGTTGACCGGTCCGTGAACGCCTGCCTGTTTCGCAATTTGCGGGTAGGGCGGCTGAGGCAAGCTCACAGCTTTTGAAACGAGAACACGCGAGCTAACCGTTTCAGTGGTGGGACGCGGCATTGGCGTCGGTGTTGGTTGCGGCTCAACGACTGAGGGCGTAACGGGAGGGCAAGATGTGCAGGTCCCATGATTATCGCCCGAACTTGGGGGATCGGCATTTCGCGTACTTTGAACAACTGGTCCCGTAACGGGCGGCTCGTCCGAACCCTTCGTTCCAATTTCGTCCGGAATTTTTTCCGGATCAGTGGCTGCAGCGGTAGGTTGCGTTCGTTCAGCAACCTGGATATGTGGATCAATCGGCGCGTTTGGTCGCGTCGGCCGCGACCGCGCCGGTCGTGGGCCTTCTGGTTCGCGCGCGATGGGCTTCACTGGTGGAATCCAGCTCTGCAACAGCAAATCCATGTTTTGCGCTTCGACGCGAGCGTCATAGGTGAGAATGCCGACGACTCCCGCAGCGAACAAGACGAGCGCGTAGGCGGCAACTGTGGCAACGATAAACGAACTGCGGCGCTTGAACTCTCTCTTGTGAGAATTCGACTCGATCAGGTTGGTAAACATCTTAGCTCCTCCTGTCAGCCGGTGCCGTTCGGGTCGAGAAGCTAGACTGTTAGACCAGCAAATCCCCCGGAAGTTCCAGTAGCTACTCAAAGAATATTTTCCATTTTCCATCTTTCATTTTTCATTGTTCATTTCAGGGCGAGAACCGGGTCCCTGTTAAAAGCACCGGCTGACCAAAAATGAAAAAATGACAAATGAAAAGATGAGAAATGGAAAATAGCTTGTACCTCCCGTTGAACTTTCACGGATCTACCTTTACGATAGCGCCGCCTTATCACCCCGTTTATGTGCAAGGAGGGAATTTATGTCTGCCCCCCAGCCCGCGCCGGAGCAACTCAATCCTTTTGAAATAGCCAAACAGCAATTTGATCGCGCCGCCGACTATCTGGAACTGGAAGAGTCGTTGCGGAACGTGCTGCGCAACGCCAAGCGGCAGCTCATCGTGTCAATTCCAGTGCGCATGGATGGCGGCGAAACAAAAGTTTTTGAAGGCTATCGCGTACAACACAACATCGCGCGCGGTCCTGCCAAGGGCGGCATCCGTTATCACCCCAACGTCACTCTTGATGAAGTCAAAGCGCTGGCATCATGGATGACGTGGAAATGCGCCACGGTCGGCATTCCCTACGGTGGCGGTAAAGGCGGCGTGGTGTGCGATCCCAAGAGCCTCTCCAAAGATGAACTCGAGAGGCTCACACGCCGCTTCGCTTTTGAAATTGCTCCCATCATCGGTCCGGACCGGGACATTCCGGCTCCCGATGTTTATACGGATTCGCAGACAATGGCCTGGATCATGGATACGATTTCAATGGTGCATGGCCATACCGAACTCGGGGTCGTCACCGGCAAGCCGCTTTCGCTCGGCGGTTCGCAGGGCCGGCATGAAGCGACGGCCCGGGGCGCGCTCTACGCGATTCGCGAGGCCTGTAAAGTTCGGGGCACACGTTTGAAAGACGCGCGTGTCGCGGTGCAGGGCTTTGGCAACGCCGGCTCAATCATCGCTCGGCTGGTCGCGGAAGACGGGGCCCGCGTAGTAGCGGCATGCGATTCCAAATGCGGAATTTATGCCGAGGGGGGCCTTGATATTCACGCGGTGCTGAAACATAAGGAAGAGACCGGCAATTTGCAGGGAATGCGCGGCATGAAAGAGATTGCTCCGAATGATGTGCTGGAAATCGAGTGCGATATTTTATGTCCGTCGGCGCTGGAGAACAGCATCACGGCGGCCAATGTCGGCAAGGTTAAAACCAAAATCGTTGCCGAGTTGGCCAATGGCCCAACCACGCCGACTGCCGATCGCGTGCTTGAAGATCAGGGAGTCACGGTGATCCCGGACATCCTGGCGAATGCCGGCGGTGTGACGGTCAGTTACTACGAATGGGTGCAAGATATGTATTCGTTCTTCTGGAGCGAAAAGCGTATCAATCAAACTCTGGAAGATACGATGACCAACGCGTTTCAGAACGTACATCAAACGGCCCATCGCTACGGAGTTGACTTACGCACCGGCGCTTACATTCTCGCGATCGATCGCGTGGCGGAAGCGACCAGGGTGAGAGGAATTTTCCCGTAGAGGCGATTTACCACAAAGACACGAAGACACAAGAGAACATAGAATATGTTTGTTTGTCTCTTCGTGTCTTTGTGACTTAGTGGTTGAGTGAACGATTATGCCAGACACGATCACGGTCTACGAAAAAACAACCTGCACGAAGTGCCGCGAGATGGATCGGTTTCTGCGCGAGAGTGGAGTTGATTTCACGAAAGTGAATTACTACCTCGAGCCGCTGTCAGAGAAGAAGCTGCGCGATTTGCTCAAGAAGATGGACATCAAGCCGCGCGAGCTTCTGCGCACCAGCGAATCGATCTATCGCGAACTGGAACTCGGCAAAAAGAATTTTAGTGACGATGAAATCATCTCGCTTATGGTCAAGCATCCCGATTTGATGCAGCGGCCCATTGTCGAGCGCGGCGGTCGCGCGGTGCTCGGACGCCCGACGGAGAATGTGAGAGACCTGCTCTAATTTGGAGTGCGGCGGCTTGACGCCGCTTTCACTTTCTTTTGTCCAGCGGTTCCCGAACGAACGATCCAAAGCGCCGTCAAGCCGGCGCACTCCAAATGCCGAAACAATCCAACACGATCTTCATCTGCCAGAACTGCGGCTTCGAAACGCGCAAGTGGCTGGGCAAGTGTCCCGAATGCGGCGAGTGGAATTCGCTGGTCGAAGAGCGTCTGGTCACGACAAAGAAAGGCCGCAGCGGCAGTGGATTCCGGTTGCGCGAGGCGAAAGCGGTCGCGTACTCGGAGATCGAATCGCAGGACGACACGCGGATCTCTTCAGGCGTGACTGAATTCGATCGCGTTCTCGGCGGGGGCATCGTGCCGGGGACGCTGGTGCTGCTCGGCGGCGATCCGGGAATCGGCAAGAGCACTTTGCTGTTGCAAGTAGCTGACAAGCTAAGCGCCACCGGGAAGACGGTCCTTTACGTTTCTGGCGAAGAATCTGAGCGACAGATCAAATTGCGAGGGGAGCGTTTACGCATCGCGGCGCCACATCTGCTGCTGCTGCCGGAAACGAATCTGGAAAATATTCTGCGCGAAGTCGATCGCGTGCAGCCGGCGGCGATCGTGGTCGACTCGATTCAAACCACGTTTTCGACTGAAATTGAATCAGCGCCGGGGTCCGTCTCGCAGATTCGCGAGGTCGCCGCGCAGTTTCTCTTGCTGGCGAAGAATCGCGGCGTTCCCGTTTTTCTCATCGGTCACGTCACAAAAGAAGGTTCGATCGCCGGGCCGCGCGCGCTGGAACACATCGTCGACACGGTGCTTTATTTCGAAGGCGAGCGTCATCACAACCATCGCATCGTGCGCGCGACGAAGAACCGCTTTGGCGCTGCAAATGAAGTCGGCGTTTTCGAGATGACGAACAGCGGACTGGCACCGGTCGCGAATCCTTCCCAGATGTTTCTGGCGGAAAGACCAGCGGACGCCGCCGGTTCGGTTGTCACCGCGTGTATGGAAGGCACGCGGCCGGTGCTCGTGGAAATCCAGGCGTTGGTTTCGACTTCGAAGTACGCAACCGGTCGCCGCATGACGCAGGGTGTGGATCAGAATCGGGTCGCCTTAATGATTGCAATGCTCGAAAAGCGCGCCGGCATGCAGCTTCTTGGCGACGATGTGTTCGTGAACATCGCCGGGGGACTTGAAGTTGACGAGCCGGCAGTAGATCTCGGATTGGTGACGGCCATCGCTTCCAGTTTTCGCAATCATCCGATTGACGCGCACACCGCCGTCTTCGGGGAGGTTGGTTTGACGGGTGAGATTCGCGGCTCGTCGCAGGCTTCAGTGCGCGCGCGCGAGGCTCAGGCGCTCGGGTTCAAACGAATCGTCATCCCGTCATCGAACACTTCAGGACTCGAGAAGCTTTTAGGCCTGCGTGTCGTCGGTGTGCGCAGTGTGGATGAAGCGCTGGCCCAGCTTTTCTGATCCGTACAGCCGCGTAGCGGCTTAACGTTTTTAGTTCCGAGTCCTGTTGAATTGTTTCGGCTGCGAGAAATGCTCGCACGCATTTCTCGCAGCCGGGGAATGGTAATTATGACTGTGCCCTCTATAAATATTTCGTGCCTACGGCACGATGCACAACGAATTCGATCTTCACGCTTCCACGTCGTTCCATGCTTGCTCTTATTGTGTCTTTTCATCTGCGCAAATGCGGTGCCAGCCCAGCAACGTCGCGTTGACGATCCCGACGATCAGGACGATTTGAATCGTGAGCTTTGGGAGTTCGCGCGCAAGACTCCTTACGATGTGATTCTTCCCTACATTGCCGCCGCCCAGAAGGAGGCGAAAGCCCGCGAGATTGCCGAAGTCGAATTGCCGAATGGTTGGCGCATTGCGCCGGCAGGGACGCAAGTCGAAGTTGGGCGTCTTCCCTACAGCTTCGTGATGTTTGCGGGAAAGCTCGTCGTGCTCGACACGGGTTACTACTATTTTCCCAACACAAAAGAACCACAGGAAGTTTCAATCGTCGACGTCGACACAGCGCAGGTCATCAAGACACTGCGCATCAACTCACTGTTTCCGAGCGCGGTTGTGGCCGGCACTTATCTCTACATCAGTGGCGGGAACGACCAAAGAGTTTATCGCGTCAATCAGCAGTTTGAAGTCGACAAAGAATATCCGCTCGCGGGATTCGGCGGGGGGTTGGCGGCGATTGATGCGGACCATATTGCCGTGGCAACGATGGCATTGCGAAATGCGAAGTATGAGTTTACGCACGGCCGCCTGACCCTTCTGAATACGTCATCAGGCAAAATCGTAACCGAGGTGGATCTAGGTTACTTTCCGTACGCGGTGAAATTCATCGCGGGCAAGTTGTTCGTCACCCTGCTCGGCGAAAATAAGCTGCTGGTGTTCGACACTCACTTGAAGCTTCTCAAGACAATTGCGGTCGGCCGCACGCCACAGGAGATGTGTTCGGACGGCCGGGAGCTCTTCGTGGTGAATACCGGATCAGATGACCTAACGCGAATTGACGCGCGAACGTTGCGCGTCAACGGGACGATTTCTGTCGCGACAAAGGGAAGCATTTTTGGCACTACGCCGTCGGCATGCACGGTTGACGCGAATCGACTGTTCGTAACGCTCGCGGGAAACAACTCGGTCGCTGTTATCGATCGAAGGACGCGAAGACAATCCACATCGATTCCCACCGCGTGGTATCCGACGAACGTTCTCCTCAATGAGCGAAAGCTCCTGGTCGCAAACGCAAAGGGAATTCGTGGGCGGCGGCCCAATCCGGAAGGGCCACAGCCGAACAAGCCTTCCCGTCCGCCGGGTTACGTTTTGAATCTTCTCAAAGGTTCGATTTCAGTTCTGCCGCTCAACGATCTGCAGCGCAACGCGGCGCAGTGGACGGCGCAGGTAAACGCCGCCTCGCCGCTGTTCGATAGCAAACGTGGATTCAACCTTCCGATCAAGCACGTCTTCTACATCATCAAAGAAAATCGCACCTACGATCAGGTACTTGGCGACCTGGGCCGCGGCAATGGCGATCCAAAGCTGACCCTGTTCGGCGAAGATATTTCGCCGGCCCACCATCAGCTCGCGCGCGATTTCGTGACCCTGGACAACTTCTTTGTTAACGGCGAGATCAGTGTGCTCGGTCACACCTTCACTACCAGCGGTTATGCCAGCCCATTCACGGAATGGTTGGGCAACGTCAGCTATTCGTATCGGTGGAAAGGCTATCCGTTCGGCACGGTACCAGCGACGATGTCGCCGGTTTATCTTTGGGACCTGCTTGATGACGCCCGCGTCGATTACCGGATTTACGGCGAGAATTATTTTCTGTTCACGCGTGCCTACCGCATCTTTAGCGAACTTTATGGCGCCGACAGCGACATCGCGCGGCGTTTCTACGACAAAACAATCGCCGCCGCCGCCGGTGAAGATCGCGGCCAGGAGTTCAACAACTTGATGCGACCCTATTATGGTCGCGTTAATTCAGCCGAAGACGGTTACAAGATACTGGGTGAGCACGAGTTCACGGCCGCGCTCTCACAATTCCTAACTGGTGATGACATGTTCGCCCGCATGATGGCGCGCGACGACAAACTCCGCCGCAGGTTCGGTGTTTATCTTTCCAAATATCCGTTCAGCTACCGCTCGTGGGACTTGAAAGTTTCCGATCTGGATCGCGTGCGCGAGTGGCAGAAAGACTTTGATGCTCAGTTAAAGTCGGGTCGTGTCGCGCAGCTTCATTACATTTGGCTGCCGAACGATCATACCAATGGTTTGATCAAGGATCTGCTCGATCCATTTCAGTTCGTGGCGCAAAACGATGCCGCGCTCGGTCGCATCCTGGAAATCATTTCACACAGCGCGATTTGGAAAGAGTCGTTGGTATTGGTAGTTGAAGACGATGCGCAAAATGGTCCCGACCATGTCGATGCTACACGCACGGTCGCTTTCGCGGCTGGGCCTTACGTGAAGCGCGACGCGGTGGTTAGCGACCGTTACGATCAGCTCAGCATGTTGCGCACGATCGAACTTGTGCTCGGTTTGAAATCCCTGAATGCGGCGGAACAATTAGCGGCGCCCATGTTTGGAGTTTTCACGGACAAGCCTGACTTTACGCCATTCGTCATCAAAAAAGTTTCTGACCGGCTGGTCGACGCTGACCGAGAGCGTTACCACAATCTCAAAGTGAACAAGTGACTGGCAACCTGGATTGAAATGGGTTATCTTCCGCGCCGTTCGCTTTCATCGGATTTCTTGAAACCAAAAATTGAAGGAGCCCCTGCCATGTTTCGAAAGTCGATCGTGACTTCTTGCTGCGTTGCTCTGCTTGCTGCCGCTGCGTGGTTAGCCATCAACGTTGATGCCCAGCGTCGCCAATCGACGGCCACTCCAACTGATACGCTGAAGGTTCTTCAGTGGCGATCGATTGGGCCATTCCGCGGTGGGCGATCGACCGCAGTCGCAGGCGTCGCTTCCCAGCCGATGGTCTTCTATTTCGGCGGCACCGGCGGCGGCGTCTGGAAGACGACTGACGGTGGGATCAATTGGGAGCCCGTCAGTGACGGCTCTGTCTTCGGCACCGGTTCAGTCGGCGCCATTGGTCTGTCGGATTCCGATACGAACGTGGTTTATGTCGGCATGGGGGAGTCGCCAATTCGCGGCAACGTGTCGCATGGCGATGGCGTGTACAAATCTACTGACGCTGGAAAAACGTGGAAGCACATCGGCCTCGAAGACACGCGACAGATTTCGCGCATTCGCGTCCATCCAAAAAACCCGGACATCGTCTACGTGGCGGCGCAGGGTCACGTATGGGGACCGAACGCCGATCGCGGAATCTTCAGATCGAAAGACGGCGGCAAGACGTGGCAGAAGATTCTGTTTCGTAGCGATAAAGCCGGCGCATGCGATCTTGTAATCGATTCGACAAATCCGAATGTTTTGTACGCGGGTTTCTGGGAAGTCTATCGTAAGCCCTGGACGCTGGAGAGCGGCGGTCCCGGAAGCGGCATCTTCAAATCGACTGACGGCGGTGACAACTGGACTGAGATTACGCGCAATCCCGGATTGCCGCGGGGCACAATCGGAATCGTCGGCATCACCGTGTCACCGGCGAATCCTGATCGCGTCTGGGCAATTGTCGAAGCGGAAGATGGTGGTGTCTTTCGTTCAGATAACGGCGGACGGACCTGGACCAAGACGAACGAGCAAAGAAATCTGCGGCAGCGCGCGTGGTACTACACCCGAATCTACGCTGATCCTAAGAACGCGGACACTGTCTATGTGCTGAACACAGGTTTCTATCGATCGAATGACGGCGGTCGTACTTTCACCGGCATCGGCGTGCCGCACGGCGACAATCATGATCTCTGGATTGCGCCCGACGATCCCAACCGGATGATCAATAGCAATGACGGCGGCGCCAACGTGACGTTCAACGGCGGTCGCAGTTGGAGCGAACAGGATCAAGCGACCGCTCAGTTTTATCGTGTCGCGCTCGACAACGATTTTCCGTACAACGTATACGGCGCGCAGCAGGACAATTCCACAGTGCGTATCGCGAGTCGCAACACTGAAGGTGGCATAGACGTGCGCGATTGGTTCGACGTCGGTGGCGGCGAGTCAGGCTGGATTGCCCCCTCGCCAAAGGACTCCAACATTGTCTATGCGGGTTCCTACGATGGATTAATCACTCGTTACGATCACCACACGGGACAACTGCGGGACGTGAACCCCTATCCCGATAATCCGATGGGTTGGGGCGCGGCCGACATCAAGTATCGCTTCCAATGGAATTTTCCGCTGGTCTTCTCGCCGAACGACAGAGACACGCTCTACTCAGCGGCGAACGTGCTCTTCAAGACGACGAACGAAGGTCAAACATGGGAAATCATCAGTCCCGATCTCACGCGCAATGACAAATCGAAACAAGCGGCATCGGGTGGTCCAATCACCAAAGACAACACCAGCATTGAGTATTACGACACAATCTTCACGGTAATGGAGTCGCCAGTGCAGGCTGGAACGATTTGGGTGGGTACGGATGATGGTCTGGTGCAAGTGACCCGGGACGGCGGGAAGAATTGGTCGAATGTGACGCCGTCGAAAGACATTATGCCTGAGTGGATTCAGATCAATTCGCTCGAGGCGTCGCCGTTCGATGCCGGCACCGCCTTTGTTGCCGCGACCATGTACAAGTACGACGACAACAAACCTTATCTCTACAAGACGAGCGATTACGGCAAGACTTGGAAAAAGATCACGAACGGCATTCCGGACGGCGCGTTTACGCGCGTGATTCGCGAAGATCCGAACAAGCGTGGGCTGCTTTACGCCGGGACTGAAACCGGCATGTACGTTTCGTTCGATGACGGCGCGAACTGGCAATCAATGCAATTTAATCTGCCGGTGGTGCCGATTACGGATCTCGCAATTCACAAACGCGAAAAGGAATTGGTGGCGGCGACCCAGGGCCGGGCGTTCTGGATTTTCGACGACTTGCCGTTGTTGCACCAGATGATGGACGCGGGGGGATTTACCGCGGCGGCAGGGACAAAGCTCTTCAAACCGAAAGAAGCTTACAGGATGCCGGGCGGTGGCGGCTTCAATCTGCCGGCGACGGCGACGATTGGAAAGAATCCTGCGAGTGGC
This sequence comes from Pyrinomonadaceae bacterium, assembly GCA_036006125.1. GTDB lineage: Bacteria > Acidobacteriota > Blastocatellia > Pyrinomonadales > Pyrinomonadaceae > UBA11740. Next base: position 23,470 of record DASYPX010000293.1, read on the forward strand.
GTGGTCGTTTACTATTCACTGAAAGCAAAACCGACCAGCGATCTGGTGCTGGAGTTTTTGGACGCGAACGGAAAATCAATCAACAAGTTCACCACCAGACTTCCGCGACCGGGCGCTCAGGGACAGGCACAAGCTGAGCAACCGCAACCAGGTGGTGGTGAAGAAGGTGGGTTCTTTGGCGGTGGGGGACCGGCGCGGGCGACGACTGAGGTGGGACTGAATCGGTTTGTTTGGGACATGCGTTATCCCGACGCCACGCGATTTCCGGGAATGATTCTGTGGGCCGGACAAACGCAGGGCCCGAAGATTGTTCCCGGCAGTTACCAGGTGAAGTTGACGGTCGACGGTCAGACGTTGACTGAGAGCTTCGAAGTGAAACCTGATCCGCGTTTGTCGACAACGCCTGCGGATTATGCGAAGCAGCTCGATCTCTCATTGAAGATTCGCGACAAGCTGACTGAAACGCACAATGCGATTATTCAGATCCGCGATCTGAAGAAGCAGATTGACGATCTGGTGAAGCGTGTCGGTCCGCAATCGAAGCCCATCGCTGACGGTGGGAATGCCCTTATCAAGAAACTCACAGAAGTCGAAGAGGCTCTCTATCAAACAAAGAACCAGAGCAGTCAGGATCCTCTGAACTT
>DASYPX010000294.1:0-2713 GCA_036006125.1 Pyrinomonadaceae bacterium
TGGATCATTGAACGCAAAGGCGTCTACGAGTTTTCAGAAGTGTTTGATGAGATACTAAAAGAAGAACATTCGGAATAGTGAGAGGGCTGTTTAGAGGCGGGCTACCGCCCGCCATTTCCATAACCAGAATTCGGCGGGCAGTAGCTCGCCTCTAAACGAACAGGAATCACCATGACAATGAAACTCGACTGGATGCGGGGATGCGCAACGGCGCTCGTGACGCCGTTCAAATCAGATGGATCGATCGACGAAGAGCGAATGCGTGCGCTGGTCGACCGGCAAATCAACGGCGGCGTGAAGCTGCTCGTACCGTGCGGCACCACTGGCGAAAGCGCCACCATGACGGAGGAAGAAGACGCCCGCGTGATCGGATTGACAATCGAAGTCGCACGCGGTCGTGCGAAGGTAATTGCCGGCGCCGGCAGCAATGCGACCGCAGCGGCGATTGAATACTCACAGCGTGCGCGCGAAGCCGGCGCTGACGCGGTGCTGCAAGTCGCTCCCTGGTACAACAAGCCCACGCAGGAAGGTTTGTATGCGCACTTTCGTGCGATTGCCGAAGCGATTCCGGACATGCCAATCATGCTATACAACGTGCCCGGGCGGACTTCATCGAATATCGCCGCACAAACGACGCTGCGGCTTGCGCGCGATTGCGAAAACATCGTGGCTGTCAAAGAGGCGTCAGGCAATCTGTCACAAATCATGGAAATCCTGCGCGAGCGGCCAAAAAGTTTCGCAGTTCTATCAGGTGACGATGCGGTAACGTTGCCGCTGATTGCGCTGGGTGCGGAAGGAATCGTAAGCGTCGCTTCGAATGAGGTTCCGGATTTGATGTCACAGATGACGAACCTAGCGCTCGAGGGAAAATGGGAACAAGCGCGGGCGCTTCACTATCGACTGCTGTCGTTGATGGAAATCAATTTCATCGAATCGAGCCCGGGGCCCGTTAAAGCCGCGATGGCGATGTTGGGATTGCTTGAAGAAAATTTCCGTCTGCCGCTCGTGCCGATCACTGAGAAGAGTCGCGCGCGTGTGCGTGAAGTGCTAATGGAACTTGGGGCATTGGAGACTGCGGGAGCGTCGGCTTGAAGTCAGAACCGCCTGCGTAAGCGGGCGGGTTTAACTGTGGTCATGTGGAACGATACTGACATTCCTCTTGCCTATCTAATTACGTTTCGCTGCTACGGCACGTGGCTGCACGGAGATGAACGTACGTCGATTGATCGTTTTCACCATCAATATCGCGCTGCTCGAATTCCGTCCAATGCCACGTGGCGGCGCTACAACGAACTTCAACTCAAGACCGAGCCCGTGATCCTGGATGCCAACCGACGACGTTCAGTCGAGGACGCAATTCGCGACGTTTGTAAGTTCCGGGGTTGGAGTTTGCATGCCGTAAACGTGCGCACGAACCACGTTCACGCGGTCGTCACGATCGGCCCAGCAAAGCCTGAACGTGCTTTGAATGATTTCAAATCGTATTCGACTAGGCGGATGCGGGAGAATGGGTGTTGGCATTCGGAGTATAGTCCTTGGGTCGACAAAGGCAGTAAACGGCACCTCTGGAATGAACGAAGCGTCGCTCTTGCCGTCGATTATGTTGTAAATGGACAAGGTGATGAGCTGCCGGACTTTGATTGAAACAAAATTACCCGCCCGCTTACGCAGGCGGTTCCGACTTCATGCCGCTACGTGAACAAATCGAGGAGTTGGCTACAAGGGTTGCCGGAGAATATTCACAATCAGACTTTGCGCTCTTCAGTCAATTCAAAGCGGCACTTAATCGCGGCGAGATTCGCGCGGCTGAGCGCGATGCGAATGGCAAATGGCAGACCAACGCATGGGTGAAACGAGGCATCCTGGTGGGCTTCCGCATGGGCCTAATCATTGAAATGACGCCATCCGGCGCGCCGTTACAGTTTCTCGACAAGAACACTTATCCAATCAGAAATTTCTCGACCGATGATCGCGTGCGTATTGTGCCGGGTGGATCGAGTATTCGCGATGGTGCGTACATCGCTCCCGGAGTTGTTTGCATGCCGCCGATGTTCGTCAACGCCGGTGCTTACGTCGACGAAGGCACGATGATTGACAGTCATGCGCTGGTCGGCTCATGCGCACAAATCGGAAAGCGAGTGCATCTTTCAGCGGCAGCGCAAATCGGCGGCGTGCTCGAACCGGCTGGCGCCGTGCCGGTGATCATCGAAGACGATGTGATTGTTGGTGGTAACTGCGGGGTCTACGAAGGCACCATTGTTCGCGAGGGCGCGGTCCTGGCATCGGGGACAATTATTACCGGGTCGACGCCGGTGTTCGATCTCGTGCGCGGAACGATTTATCGCCGCAGCGCTGATGCGCCGCTCGAAATTCCCGCCGGCGCCGTCGTCGTACCCGGTTCGCGCGCAATCAATTCGGACAAAGGGCGCCAGTGGGGCTTGTCACTCTACGCACCGATCATCGTGAAGTATCGCGACGAGAAAACCGACGCGGCGACACAATTGGAGGAGGCGCTGCGTTGAATCAATTTCAACCGCCACCATTTCTCCGCGGCATCGAGAAGAGCATGATCCGAAAGATTTCGGATCGTGCGAAGCCCGGCAGTATCAGTCTTGGGCTTGGCGAGCCGGATCTCCCAACGCCTGAAGTCATCAGACGTGAAGCGATTCGCGTAATTCAGGAAGAAAAAAGCGGATATACGTTGCAAGCCGGC
>DASYPX010000295.1:0-9979 GCA_036006125.1 Pyrinomonadaceae bacterium
GGCGATGCGGGAAGTTGCGAGCCGACATCGCGGCCACCCAAAACAATTTCGTAACTCTGGGGAATCTGTTTCTGAAAATCCTTTACGAGGTCGGCAGTGTCGTCGTACGACACGCCGATAATGCTCAACCCGCGCGCATCGAGATCTTTCTGCATCGCACTTAACGACGGGATTTCATTGCGGCACGGGATGCACCACGTCGCCCAAAAGTTCAGCAGCACGACACGGCCACGCAGATCTTTGATTCGCAGCGACTGGCCGTCGAGTTTGGTGAACTGCACATCGGGCGCCGCCGCAAAAATTCCGTTTACCGGAGCGGCGGGCTGCGGCATGTTGCCGCGTAAATGTAACTTCCCTTCGAGGTTCGGCAGCACGCTTGCAAGCCACGAACTGGAAAGCATCGTCACCCGATTACTCATCACCAGGATTCCGATCAAAATCAGAATGACGCCTGAAACGACCTCAACTTTGTGCAGATGGCGACGAAACTTTGCGTAGAAGCTCAGAAACTGATTGATGCCTAAGCCGGTGACGAGAAAAGGCACAGCCAACCCGGCTGAGTAGAATGCGGAAAGGATCAGACCACCTTTCCATCCACCGCTGGTGGCTGCGAGTCCGATGATGCCGCCCAGAATTGGTCCGATGCACGGCGTCCAACCCGCGGCGAAAGCAATCCCTAACGTTAAGGACCCCCAGATGCCACGCGACTCGTCGTTCTTAAAGTGCCGCGTGTCTCGATAAAGGTATTTGATTTTCAGCAGGCCGATGAGGTGCAGACCGAAGACAATAATTACCAGGCCACCGATAACGCGTACCCAGACGTTATTGATGATGGTCGCGCCCACCAGGCCCGCCGTGGTTCCGAGTGCGAGAAAAATCACCGACAGCCCGGCGTTGAAGGCGAGTGAGTTTGCGATTACCGCGCGCCGCGCGCCCGCCACACCGTGGTCCTTGATGTGATCGATGCTGACGCCAGACATCAGCGAGATGTAGCCGGGAACCAACGGCAGCACGCAAGGCGACAGAAACGATAGAAGGCCGCCGACAAACGCGATCAAAATGTTCACAATCGAAATCTGCATAGCTCCTAAATCGCGGACAGTTTCCCAAACCCTAGCAGCAAATTCAAATCTTGCTTCTCGCCGTTACCAGTTGGATGCGCGATTACGGATTTGCGGTGACCGCGGAAAGACGATGTGGCGAGAAGCTCGCCAAAAGGGGCGATTTCAGCCCTTCCGTGACGCAATCGGCCAGGAGCTTTGCTGTGATGGGCGTGAGCAAGATACCGTTGCGGTAATGACCCGTCGCATAGAACAAGCCCTCAACTGCAACATCCGGACCGATTACCGGTAAATCATCGATCGCGCGTGGCCGAAGGCCTGCCCACGAATCAATAAGTCGCGCGGTCCGGAGCGCCGGCACGATTTCGGAAGCCATCGAGCTGATGGAATTGACAGCTTGCTCGGTCACGCGGTTGTCAAATCCCACCTGTTCGCTGGTTGAACCCGCGAGCAACCGTCCGTCACGTCGAGGCACCAGGTAACCGCGTGAGCTGTAGATCACGTGTTGCGCGAGTTGGGTCCTTGGTTCGAAGCACAGCATCTGTCCCCGCACAGGTTCAATCTCAATCCGAGCGGACGATACGGAAATCGTGAGAGAAGAAGTCCAAGCGCCGGCACAAACAATAACGACGGCCGCACTGATCATTCCGTTTGCCACTTCAACGCCGGCAACGCGATGACGTTCAACGCGAAGCGATGTGACTTCGCATTTAGGCAACAACCGCACTCCCAACCTTTCGTTCGCGGTGATCAGCGCCTGCACAAGTTTACGGTTCTCGATTTGCCAGTCATCTGGAAAGCGGAGAGCGCATCGCACTTCGGGCGAAATGTTCGGTTCAAGACGGCGAAGATCCTTGGAATTCAACCACTGAACTCGCAAACCTGTCCGCTGCTGCCATGCGAATCGTTGCCTGAGTTCTACTTCGTCGTTTTCATTGAACCCGAGGTACAGAGTGCCAGTCTGGTCTAACTCGACATCGATGCCTGTTTCTTCATGCAGCGCTTGCGCGAAGCGCGGATAAAGATCGCGGCTAGCCGTCGCAAGGTTGAAGAAGTCGTCTGCGCGATCGGCTTCAACTTGCGGCGCGAGAATGCCGCCCGCCGCCCAAGACGCTTCCTGGCCCAGTTCGCCTTTGTCGAAGAGAACAATGTCTGAAACGCCGCGACGTGCTAGTTCGCGCGCAATCGACAACCCGATCACGCCCCCCCCAACGATAATAACTTCAGCGGTCTTTGTTACCCTTGATGTCTTGTCCTGCAGCATGCGCGTGCGGTTGTCAGTTGTTATTCAAACCTTTATCCTCAATGGTTCATTGCAGGATGCGAAGAGTGGTTGAGGAGTTTCGGCCTACTGCTCACAGCTTACTGCCTACTTTTCATGCATCGTATCACACTGATTCCCGGCGACGGGATTGGACCGGAAGTCGCGTCCGCAGTCGTCCGCATCATCGAAGCTTCGGGTGTAAAGATTGAATGGGAAGAGCACATCGCCGGCCAGGCGGCGCTCGACAAATTCGGCACGACGCTGCCGGATGAGCTGCTCAATTCGATCAAACAGAACAAAGTCGGCTTGAAGGGGCCCATCACGACACCGGTCGGCAAAGGGTTCACGTCAGTCAATGTCGGATTGCGCAAAGCGCTCGATCTCTATGCCAACCTCCGTCCGATCCGTGCGCTCCCGAACGTTCCTAGTCGCAACCCGAATCTCGATCTCGTGGTGGTTCGTGAGAATACTGAGAGTCTCTATTCCGGTATCGAGCATGAAGTCGTGCCCGGAGTTGTTGAAAGTCTGAAAATCATCACCGAAAAGGCTTCGACACGCATCGCCAAGTTTGCATTTGCGTTTGCCCGAGCCGAGAAGCGCAAGAAGATCACGGCGGTGCACAAAGCGAACATCATGAAGATGTCCGACGGCCTTTTCCTTCGCTGCTTTGAAAAGGTTGCAAAGAGCTTTCCGGAAATCGAAACGCAGAACATGATCGTCGACAACGCATCGATGCAGTTGGTGATGCGACCTGAACAGTTCGATATTCTGCTTTGCGAGAATCTCTACGGCGACATCGTCTCTGATTTGTGCGCGGGTTTGATCGGAGGTCTGGGGCTGGTGCCGGGAGCGAACATCGGCGAAAAAGGCGCGGTGTTCGAAGCGGTTCACGGCTCGGCGCCGGATATTGCGGGAAAGGGAATTGCGAATCCGACCGCGCTCTTGCAATCGGCGATTCTGATGCTGCGCCACGTCGAAGAGCGCGCGGCCGCCGATACCATTGAAACTGCGATGCTCGGTGTCTATCGTGAAGGTAAAGTGAGAACGCGCGACGTGGGCGGCTCTGCGAGCACAAACGAATTCGCGGACGCGATCATCGAGCGCATCAACTAAACGACTTCATTACAGATGCCAAGAATTGTTTCGTTTCTTCCTGCGGCGACGGAAATGGTTTGCGCGCTGGGACTGGAAGACTCGTTGGTCGGCATCACACACGAATGCGATTACCCGAAATCGGTTAAAAGCAAACCGATTGTCGTGCGCAACGTCCTCCCTATCGAGACGATGACGCAGAGCGAGGTTGATCGTGAGGTGGCGCAACGGTTGCGCGACGGTCAAAGTCTTTATGAAATTGACGAAGAACTTCTCGCTTCCCTCGCACCAGATTTAATTCTGACCCAAAATCTTTGTCAGGTGTGCGCGCCGTCAGGCAACGAAGTCTCGCAGGTACTGAAGACGCTGCCGCACAAGCCTGAGATTCTCTGGATGACGCCGCAGTCTCTTTCCGAAATTTTCAATAACCTGCGCGACTTGGGAGTGGCCCTCGGAAAGCCGGAGAAAGCTAACAAACTTATCGCCGAGTGTCAGACCCGCTTGGAGAGATTGAAATCGGCGACATCGCGGCTGAGAGATCGTCAGCGCGTTTTTTGCATGGAATGGCTCGACCCGGTTTACGCGTGTGGCCACTGGGTGCCCGAGATGGTAAAGATCGCGGGCGGCACGGACGAAATCGGATCCGATGGTGGCGAATCAGTGCGAATTAGTTGGCAGAAGCTGGCTGAGTGGGCGCCAAAAGTTCTGGTTATGATGCCGTGCGGATTCAATCTTCAGCAGACCATGAAGCAGATCTGGGGGCAATTTGGACCTTATTCTTCGTTTGCGTCAGAGAACGCGGAGCTATTTTTCAATCTGCCGGCGGTACGGGATAACCGCCTCTATGCCGTAGATGCAAATTCGTATTTCGCGCGGCCCGGTCCTCGCGTGGTCGAAGGCGCTGAGTTGCTGGCGCATCTGTTCCATCCTGATAAATTTTCGTGGGATGGCTCGGCGGATGCTTTTCAGCAAGTCGATCTTAATTTGCTTCGGGGATCGTTCACTGAGCCGCTGGATTATTATCATGAGGGAGGAAAGATCGTCTTCACCGAAAGCTATCTAACGCGCCGAGGCTATTGCTGCGACAGCGGTTGCCGGCATTGTCCCTACTAGAAAGCTCCTGCTCGCGCGCAGGCACAAACGCGAGCCTTACGCCCGAGCCGATTCCCACGTAACTATTTGACTGAATTCTGGGGAGATGATGCGGTCTTTAGCTTCCAAACATCCCGCCGACTTTTCCGGCGACGTCGCCGAGCTTGTCAACGACTGCACCTCCTGCGCCGCCGATGACGTTATCGATTTGACCGGCAATCGGCGCCGGCAGTTTTTCTTTCAAGAATCCGGTTACGGTCGTGACGGCGGTGCGCGCCTGATCTTCAGAAATACCCGTTTTGTCGGTGATGCGTTTGACAAGTTCCTCCATGTTTTCCTCCGTCTGTTCGAAACCAAATTACTGCCAGGCTGAAGTTATTCTACCGTTCGCGTCGCGCCAGTATGGCGCCCACACCAGCGTCGTAAGTTTTACCGCGATGTCCGACTTCGTTGGCTTCAGGCTCACTTTCTCTAAACCTTCCGTTTGTGGATCACCGGCCTGCTGAATTGCTTCAGTTTCAGCTTTGAGTTGTGCGTCGAGATCGGCAAGCTGCTGGTTTACTGCTTCGACACTTTCCTGCGCGCGAGTGACGTCACCGGCTTCCTTCATCGATCGGCTGACGCCGCGAGCGGCGGTCGTGGCGCGACCCAACGTCGAAAAGCTCAATGACTTACGGCCCATGAACGACGACAACAAGGTCGCGCCAAATGAGATCGCTGTCTGGACTTTCTGTGCACTCGATTGTTCTGATTCGCGCGCCACAGCTTGTTCAGCGCGTCGCTTTCTATCTTCGAGAGCCGCCATCTTTGGTGCATATTTCTGCCGCAACTTCTCGACCGCCGCATCACGTTTCTCGCGACTGAGCTGTTGCAGGCGCACGCGAAAATCTCGTTCCGATTCACCGGGATTCGAAACCAGATCGAATGAAGCGCTCTCGAACAGCTCAACTCTTTGATTGCGATAAACCCAGCCGGCGAAGTCTTTTTTCCAGCTCTCGTAATTTTTCGCTTTGCTGGCCGCGGACGGTAAGTTGCCGAACTGCGCGCCCTCCGCGGGTGCGCCCTCCAGATCTTGAACCGGCAAATCGGCGCTCGTCGCCTGGTCCCAATCAACTGCGATTGGGCCATCGTTAATGTTCGCAAGCACGGTCAGTTCCTGAGACAGGTCGGTAGTTTTCGATTTGCTGTAATGAATTTCTGCTGCGCCCAAAACCATTGGTTGATAAGTGAGCACCGCGCCGCTGGTCGCTTCGCCGCGCACTGGAATGAAGTACTGGGAGACTTCGGGTGGCAAAACCGGACGCGCCGTTGCCGGCGAAACAGCTGCGGCGGCTGCAGCAGAACCAGCGGACGTGGATCCCGATGCAAACGCCGGCGACGCTGCGATGGCGGGCTGAGTCGACGCGGTGGCGGGCACGGTTTGCGCCTGCCCTTTCATCGGATCCATTAGCGACTTGATTTGCGTCCGCGTGAGCGGCCCGCGCAGGTAAGACATCGCCCAGCGACTCTCGAAAACTTCCGGTGCATCTTCATGCACGTTGTTCAAGAGGAAGATGCGGTTGCTGAGTCCCGCAAGGGTTTGTTCCATCTCCTGACGGTTGAATTTTTGTCCGCTGCCGGCGGCGATTCCTTCGAGTCCTTCGATCACGCGGGCCTTGTCACGCTCAGTTTGCAAACGGCCGATGAACCACGTGCCCGTGTTCGACAGTCCTTTGTAATCAAGGTCGACCGGGTTCTGCGTTACGAGCATGACACCCAGACCGAAGGCGCGGCCCTGTTTGAGTAGCGTCAAAAGCGGCAACTTTGACGGCGGATTCGCTACCGGCGGAAAGTACCCGAAGATTTCATCCATGTAGAGAATCGCGCGCAAACTGGTCGTGCCTGATTGTGTGCGCACCCAGCCCAGTACCTGATTAAGCAGCAGCGAAACGAAAAACATTCGTTCAGAATCGCCCAAATGCGCGATCGAAAAGATCGCGACGCGCGGTTTCCCTTGCGGCGTGTGCAGAATGTTTTGAATGTCGAGCGGCTCGCCCTCCATCCACGCGCTGAAACCGGGAGCGGCCAGTAAGTTGTTGAGCGCCATGGCCAACTGAAAACGATCGTTCGATGGAAAGAACGAGTCGATATCGAGCACGCCAATCTTTGTCATCGGCGGTGTCTGAATCTGCTGAATCAACGCGGCGATGTCCAAATCTTTTCCGGCAGCCCACGCGCTATTCAGAATGTTGGAGATTAGAATGTGTTCGCGACTCTTGATCGGATCCGCATCGATTCCGAGGAGTCCGAGCAAACTGGTGACTGTCGTATTCACGCGTTCAGCCATCAGTTCATTGTCATCGCGAATCGATTGCGGCGGAGCGGCGAAAGATTTCAGAATTGAAACTTGAAAGCCTGCATTACTTCCCGGCGTGTAAATGCGAAAGTCCGCGGCATCGAGCAGCCGTTTGATGCGCGCACCATCCTGTCCCCACTCGCTTAGTCCTTTCTTCCAGTTTTCGGCTTGGGCCGCCGCGTAATCAGCCGATGAAAGGTTCTTCTTCTGTGCGTCCTCTTCGTTGATCCATGGCGCAAAGTCTTCCGCGCGCAAATCCGGGAAAGTTAGCAGAAGATTCGCGAGATCGCCTTTCGGATCGATCACAATCGAAGGAATGCCATCGATTGCGGCTTCTTCGAGCAGCCCGATACAGAGACCAGTCTTGCCGCTGCCGGTCATCCCGACACAGACGCCGTGCGTTACAAGATCCTTCGAATCGTAGAGGACCAAACTTTCGCCGCGCGTCTTGTGTTTTAAGTCAAACGTTCGTCCGAGATAAAAAGCGCCTAGCTTCTCGAAATCTTCCATGATTTCACCCTTTTCGAATCAATGTTGTCTGGCGATGATCTGATCTGAAATCTGATAGTAGACATTTGCAGGGATGATGTTGCGATCGAGTAGCTCGTTCTTCTGTCGATAGGGGCGATGGTCGATGATTCTTTGAGCGTAAGCTTCGCCGATTCCCGGCAGCCGGATTAACTCGGCCTTGGTTGCAGAGTTCAAATCAAGCGGGCGTGACTCGCTATTTTTCGGCGGACCTGAGTTGTTCGAGCTGGTCAGATGTTCGACGTGACGACAATTCGTCAGGCCAAACATGCCGATCAAAATCAGCACGATCAGTGTGGTGCGCTTCATTGTTGGTTCGGGGGTCGGCGCACTTAATAGCAGATTTGCACGGCAATTCCAACCGGTGTCTGTTGCTGTATTGTGCAATCAACGGGGCCGCAGATTCGCGGCCCCTTTGATTGGAGTAGGTGGCTTAGTCGATGATTTGTTTTTACTGCGTATTGGCGTTTGTGTTGGCGGGTTTGGCCGCAGGCCGTCTCTTCGGAGTCTTCAACTCGACGAGAATCACGTCCATATCGCTGTCGCTCGCATTCTCCGGATTGTGCCGGCCGGCAGCGGTCCACATCGCCTGGCCCGCGACCATATCCACGTCGGTGTGCTTACCACCGGGCAGCCAGAAGATCACCTTTCCAGTGGTCAGTGGAATCGCGACCGAATTTGGGTGGTAGTGCATCTTTGATTTTTCATGCGGGCCGTAATGAATTTTCAGCACGCGCACGGTCGCATTGTTGACGGCGACTTTGTAATGGTCGGGGTCGACTTTCACCGGGTCCTGGGCGAGTGCGGGCACCGCGCAAGCAAACACAAACAAAGACAAGTACAATAAACGACGCATAGCTTCCTCCTGATGGTTGGGGTGAAAAGCGTGGGCTTTCTATGCCAAGAGCCCGTCGAAGTCAATAGTTTTGAAATGAACAACCGTCGCAAAGCGAGAAAGTTCGCCAGGCTGGTTGCTGAGGCATCCGCCTGTGTGCGCTGTCCGGCGATGTGCGAACGAGTGGCGGTGTTGAGCAAACTCAACGGCAGCGTCAACGCGCGGGTAATGTTCATTGGCGAGGCACCTGGACGCAAAGGCGCGGATCGAACTCGCGTTCCGTTCTCAGGCGATCAGTCGGGAAAGAATTTCGACCGGTTTTTGGCATCGGTAGGCCTTGCCCGTTCGGAAATCTTCATCACGAGTGCGGCGCTTTGTAATCCCCGAACGGCAACCGGCGCCAACCGGCGCCCCACATCTGCGGAACTCCGCAACTGTTCAGACTTCTTGCAACGCACAATTGAGTTGATTGATCCGCGCGTGATTGTGACGCTCGGTGGTGTCGCGCTCGAAGCATTGAAGTCGATTGAGAGTCACCAGTTCACGTTAAGAGACGACGCCGCGAAGTTACGTGAATGGAACGGGAGGAGCCTGGTTCCTCTCTATCATCCAAGTCCTCAGGTTTTGATTACGAGTCGCGATGAACGAGCACAATTGCGCGATTACAAGGTTGTGAGGCGCGCTATAGCTAAGAGCGGCTTTGCCGCACGTGGTCAATACATTGAAGGCTGAATCAATCTTGACATCGGAATACTCTGTCGTCCGCGACGGCGGCGCCGGCTTGATCGACCTTTCCTCGCGCGGCCGAATTCTCGTGAGCGGGTCGGAAGCGGTGATGTTTCTCAACGGGCTGATCACGAATGACATGAAGTCGCTCGAGCTGAATTCGTGGATGCCGGCGGCGTTCGCCAACGTGCAAGGGCGCCTGCTCGCGGCCGTGCGAAGTATTCATCACGCAGACGGTTTTCTGATCGAAACTGAAGAATCAAGTCGCACAGCAGTGCTGAAGTTAATCGAACGATTTACGCTGGCGGGTGATTTCAAAGTCGCGGATCTAACGGATGAAACAGCGGAACTATCAGTTCAAGGGAACGCAGCGCGCGACATTGTTGCGAAGGTCTTGGGCGCACAGGTGGCGAAACTTGAACGTCAGAAATCCCTGACGCGCGAAGCTCACGGGAATGCCGTGACGTTGATTCGGGCTACGCACACTGCGGAAGACGGCTTCGATATCTTCGTCAATCGTGACCATCTGCCCACGATGTTTGCGGCGCTGACAAACGCGGGCGCACGATCGGTGAGCAAAGAAACATTCGAAACTCTGCGAATCGAAGCCGGCGTTGCGCGTTATGGCGTCGACATGGACGAGACAAACGTCGTCACCGAAACGAATCTGGACGAGGCCGTCAGTTTTACAAAGGGCTGTTATCTGGGCCAGGAAATCATCGTGCGCATCAAACATCGCGGTCACGTGGCGAAGAAACTGACCGGGCTTGTTCTGAGCGAGAATCCGGCTCCGCCGGGAGCCCAGGTGTCTTCAGTCGATGGAAAGGAAATTGGACGCATCACTTCATCTACGTTTTCGCCAAAGTTAAACCGCGCGATTGCGTTGGCCTACGTGAAGTACGATTATCTAGCGCCGGGAACGGCCGTGAAGATTGCCGGTGGTGAGTACGAAACGAGCGGCACGACGGCGGAATTGCCGTTTGTCCGTGGTAGTTGGTATCAATAGCTCATGGCCGACGTGCAAAACAACATACTCGCTTCATCGG
>DASYPX010000296.1:0-7681 GCA_036006125.1 Pyrinomonadaceae bacterium
TTCATCACGCTGCCGCTGGTTTACACCGAACATCCGGTAACCAAGCAGCACAACCTTGGCATCTATCGGATGCAGGTCTATGACGCGCAACAGGCCGGTTTGCATTGGCAGATTCAGAAAGGCGGCGGCTTTCATTACAACGCTGCGGAGCAGATGGGCCAGGCACTGCCGGTGACAGTGTTCCTTGGTGGGCCACCCGCCCTGCTCGTTGCCGCCGTGGCGCCGCTTCCCGAGAACGTTCCAGAGTTGATGCTCGCGTCCTTGCTTCAAGGGGAGAAACTGCGGGTCACGCGGCCACGTGATTCGAAGCAGCCGTTGATTGCCGAAGCTGAGTTTGCGCTCGCAGGCCGGGCGTTACCGCATGAGCGTCGGCCGGAAGGTCCGTTCGGCGATCATTACGGCTACTACTCGCTGCAACACGACTACCCGGTCTTTCATTGCGAAACTATTTACCATCGTCGTGACGCGATCTATCCCGCAACCGTTGTGGGTAAGCCCAAGCAGGAAGATTTCTTTATCGGCGATTATTTGCAGTCGTTGCTGGCGCCGCTGTTTCCGCTGGTGATGCCGGGCGTGCGTGACCTTTGGAGCTATGGCGAAACCGGATTCCATTCATTGGCTGCCGCCGTTGTGCGCGAACGTTACGCGCGTGAAGCGCTTGTTCACGGATTCCGAATCCTGGGCGAAGGACAGTTGGCGCTAACAAAGTTTCTGCTGCTCACCGACGCATCAATCGACCTTCATGATTTTCCTCACGTGCTCGAGCACGTTCTGGCGCGAGCGCGATGGGAGAGTGACTTTTTTATTTTTGCGAACACGTCAATGGACACGCTCGACTACACCAGCGGCAGAGTTAATCAGGGCAGCAAAGCGATCTTGATGGGGCTCGGCGAGGCCGTGCGTGATTTGCCGCCCGAATTTCGCGAAGAACTACCGGCCGGCGTTGCGCGCGCGGAAGTCTTTTGCGCAGGATGTTTGGTCGTCCAGGGTAATTTGTACGAGCACGATAAAGATCAGGCTGCGCGTCTGGCCAATCACCCGGCGTTCGCTGATTGGCCGCTCATAATTCTGCATGACGATGCGAGCGTTGCACGTTCAACCACTGATTTTCTGTGGTCAACCTGGACGCGTTTCGAGCCGGCGGGCGACATCTACGCGCGCGAAACCAACGTCGTACGGCATCACCTTTCTTATCGCTCGCCAATCGTGATTGACGCACGCAAGAAGCCGTCGCTGCCTGATGAACTTGTAGTGCGCGACGACATTAAGGAACTTGTCGATCGGCGCTGGCGTGAATACTTTCCGCAACACTGACCTCGCTTCAAGTGATCAGCCGCGTCTTTATCATCGCCATCGCGTCCTTCGTCGGTTTACTTCTATTCGTGGCAGTTCTTCTCCGCCCATTACCCGTGGGAGAACAGAACGCTCGCCGACTGCGGTGGTGGAAAATATTCCGCGTCGCAATCGCCGTCGTTTTACTTTCAATCGCGGCGTCGGCCGTTTGGGCGTTCTTCATTGAACCTAATCGACTGATCGTCCACTACGAAACTATCAGGCTGGACGCATGGCCAAACGAACTTAGCGGCCTGCGCATCGCCGTGATTGGCGACATTCACACCGATAATCGTTACATCAACGAAGCGAAGCTGCAACGAATCGTCGATCTCACAAACGAACAAGATCCGGATTTGGTCGTCTTACTTGGTGATTACATTCATGGCGGCCGAGATAATCTGGAGCACGTCGCACCCGAAGTGACAGCGAGGTACCTGAAAAATCTGAAGGCTCCGTTGGGTGTGTACGGAGTGCTGGGCAATCACGACTGGTGGTACGACGGAGAGCGAGTGCGGCAGGCGTTTGAAAGCGAAGGCATCCCAATCCTGGAGGATGAGGTCAAGGAGCTTGACTGGCGCGGCAAGTCATTCTGGCTCGCCGGCCTCGCCGATTTGTGGACGCGGCCGCAGCATGTGGCGCCCACGATTGCAAAGGCGCCTGCCGGTTCGACGATCATTGCCTTGACGCACAACCCCGACATTTTTCCTAACCTTCCGCAGAAAGTCCCCTTGTTGCTCGCGGCGCACACCCACGGCGGTCAGGTGAACATCCCGTTGATTGGAACTCCGATAGTGCCGTCACGCTTTGGTTCGAAATACACCGCGGGGCATATCTTCGAAAACAATCATCATTTGTTCGTCACGACCGGCATCGGCACCAGCATCATGCGCGTGCGCTTTCGCGTGCCGCCGGAGATTGTGATTCTGACGGTCACGCAGTGAACGGGTTTCACGTCTCGCTCAACACATCGATCACGTGTGGGACATCATTGCTCTCGCGCAGACGAATTACGCGCAGGCCAAGGTTAAACAGGAAACCTTTTGGACTCGCAATCAAGCCGCCGAGTTTTGTGACGCCTTCGTCGAGAATCTCCAGCTCGCGACCCAATTTGTCGATAGGCGTGGAATTAATCATGTTCGCGACCAGCCAGGCACTTGTGCGGGCTTTGCTTAAGCTGAATTCAATCAGGCGATCTTCGGTCTGTGATGTGTAAGAATCGAGCAGCTTTATCCATGGCGATACCTCTTCGACGTCAGAACGGACTTTGATCACCATGTTTGCGAGTATGTCGTTGATCCGATTGAAATCAGTTTCCAGCGAAGCCAACTCACTCCCGGGCGCGACGGTTTGCGCCGCCATTCCCAAATCAAAGTTGATGTGAGCGTTCATTCCAATCAGCAATTGCTGAAGGATGATAGGTGACCATCTTTTCGCTGTCTCAAAGCCCGAAATCCAGCAGCGACTTGTGTTTTGGTGGGTGCGGTAATTCTCCAAAGCGGTCAGATAACGGCTGGCGAACGTGACGTCGAGCTTCTCCATGCGAGCGCCGTCCTCAAAAAGTCCGGCGGCAATTCCTTGCTTAACTTTCAGCGTTACATTCCGATAGAGCGTGGCGAAGTAGCCGAGCCGGCTCTTTTCGTTGCGCACACGCAGAATAACTTGATCAAGTTCGGTCAGAACGTCGTCGATTGTTCTAGGTGCCATGGGAGCGAAGCTTTGCGAATGCGGTTTCAGATCTCCATCAGATCTTTGCCCACGATGATTTCGCCATTGAAATGTTTGCGCACATCCTCACTCCATTGTTGATCTGTAATTGTCGCATCGTTGCCGGGGACGAGGTGCGTCAGAACGAGTGTCTTAACGTTGGCCTGCGCAGCGACACGGCCCACATCGGCCGTCGACGTATGCGAAGCGAAGAGATGCTGGCGCAAGCGTGTGGCGTCGGGTGCGGCTTTGATCAGTTTTTCAAGAGCGGCGAGGTACATGGCCTCATGAATCAGCACGTCGGCGTCTTTCGCGAACTCGGCCAACTCAGGCGCGTACGCGGTGTCGCCGGAGATCACAATCGACCGATCCTTCGCATCGAAACGGTAAGCATAAGATTGTGAAATCGGCGGGTGACGCACGCGACAGCTCGTAACCTTCACCTGATCGTTCTGCATTATGAGTCCCGGTTTGTCGAATTCGTGAACGGAAATTAATTTGTCGGGGTTCGCATAGCCTTCATCTAGGATGCGAGTTTCGATGTCGAATTTCTCGTATGCGAGGAAATCGTCCGTCAGTTTTCGTAACCCCGGCGGCCCGTAGCCATCGAGGTGACTCCGCTGCGCGGCAGCCCACACGTTGTAGAGCAACGGGCCGTAATCGAGATTGTGGTCCGAATGGTGATGAGTGATGAAAATGTAGCGGAGTTGACTTAGCGGAACTCCGGCGGAAATTAATTGCCGCGACGTGCCGTATCCGCAGTCGATAAGGTAAGGATTATCGTTAATTAGAATTAGCGTCGATGGATTGCTGCGCGACGCACCGAGATTCGGCCCGCCTTTTGTGCCGAGCAGAATGATTCGAGTCCGCGTTTTGTCCTGCGCGACTCCAATTCGCGTTAATGCCAACAAAGACGCAGCAGAGGCTGCGCCAATCAGAAATTGTCTGCGACTGAACATTTCAACGAGCATCGGATTCACCTGCTTCTGGACTTGGTCTTCGTCAGCGTCTTCCACTGCCATGGTTCATCGAGAGTCTTCAACCAGACATACGCGCAATTCGGGCCGCCGTCTTTTCCAGTGCCGGGAATCTCGCCGACAAGAGTCGATTGTGAGTTGATCAGTTCCCAGGTGATGCGGCTGACGGGCACTTTCAGACGGCGACTCCAGTTTGAATTTGTTTGGCCGGCGTAGGTTCCAATGTCGATGTAAACGTAGCGATCGCCGCGCGCACCCTGGACGAATGGTCCAAAGAAATCGGGAGCTTTGTCAGATCTTACGGTGACAGGGAACTCGAATTTCAGATCCGCGTTTGGAGAAGAGTGCTGCTTCTGCACAGTCTCATACTTGCTTCCGCCGCCTTTCTGCAGAGCAAAGTCAACGCCGGGAGGAGGTCGTTTCAGGACAATTCGAAGTGTGACTTCCATGAACCCATTCGTTGAAATCACTGTGGCTGGCCGAGCATATAACAGAGACCATCAGGAGCGACGACGAAGAACACTGTCTGCGATGATTGTCCCCAGGCTTGTATTTCAAGGTCAGACCCCGCTGGCTTTCGGCCTTTGATTTCCTCGAACGCAGCCTCGATGTTATCGACTTCGAAGTAACATCCTTCCTGGGCGGGGTCGCCGCCGTTCTCTGCCAAAGCTATTTGAATATCGTCACGTGCCAACACGGCACGTCGATGCGGCGAGTCTTCACGCTGGATAACGCGAAAGCCCATCGTCTGTTCGTAGAAGGGGATTGCCGCTTCGACATCAGCAACTGGCAGATTCATCGCGTCTTTCGCGTAAGGTACCGCGCGCTTGAATTTTGCTTTCATGTTTGATGTGTCAATGATGGTCAAGCAAACTCACGTGACGGGAACATTCCTTCACACCTTCGGCCACATTTGCGGAGGCATACAAATCTCTCGCCTCGGCCCAAAGTCGTTTCGCTTCGTCGTCTGCGCCGACATTCTCTTTGAGCAGAGCGTACGGACGAACCGCATTGGCAAGGTCGAGGATTGAAGCCCCGGCATGCGCGCGATAGATCGCAAGCGCTTCTTCGTAACACGGCTGGGCCAAATCATGGCGCCTCATATCGGAATGGATGTCGCCGAGATGGCGCACTGTGTGCGCTAGCAACAGCGCGTCACCTTCCGCGCGACACAGCGCAACTGCCTCGTCGTAGAGGCGCAATGCCAAATCATTGTTTCGCAAATCACGAGCGATTTGTCCCAGGCCTTTGAGGGCTCGAATTAGTGTTCGACGCGAGCCACGCTGGCGGGAGCGTTGGACTGCTTCGCGATAGAGCTGTTGCGCTTCGTCGGGATTCTCGAACCGTAAGCGCTTGGCTTCCCGCATCAATTCGACGCAATCATCAGGTTCTCGCTGGTTCATTCTTCTTCAAGGACAGAGCCGACGCGAAAAGTGACTTGAATTTGGTTTTCATCTCGTCAGATTCCTAATTGCTTGGCTTTGGGAAGATATCTTTCGGCACGCCCGGGAAAGTCTTCATGACATTCCGAACGTAGGTTGGACTGGCGTCTTCGGCGCCGAGCGGATCGTCTGGATCCTCAGGCACCTTCGAAAGATCCATCACTTTCCACTTGCCATTCTCGAAGTGCAGCAGGTTCGGGCCGCCTTCGGCCGTAGCATGGCCGTTCTTATCCAAAGGCGTCGTATCGACCCAGCACCAACCGTTGTGCACTTTTAGATGATGAACTTGAAATCGAACGTCTTCGTTACCACGCAGTGCGTCCATGATTGCCTGACGTTCGGAGCTGCCCATCTCCGGCGTGTGGACTTCGTCCTGCGTTGGCGTCGGCACGACTTCAGCCGGTACGGATTGAGGCGCTGATGTTGTTGGTTGCTCCATTTGAGCTACTTGGGAATTGTTCGGCTGAGCAGCGTTAGTTGGTTTCGAAGCGGTTGATTTTGCGAGTGAGCAACCGGCGATGCCGACGACCGCAATTACTGTCGTGATGAATGCGATGAACTTCATCTGTCCTCCGGGGGAATCCGTTCCTGGACTTGAATGGCGGTCATGATCGCCACAACCAAACGCAGAGTCAACGATTGTCTGGGAGCAGGATTTCGCTAATCTTCTTCGAGTCCGGCGCCAACACGAAAACTGTGACCGTCGGGATGACGCAGATGAAACTCGCGCACGTTCCACGGTTTGTCCGTCGGGGGCATCGTCACTGTCATGCCGTGCTTTAGCGCGAGTTGATACGCCTCATCAACCGCCGCCGGCGATGCCAGCCACCAACTCATCCACACGCCGCCGGTTTCATCGTCACCGACGAATTGCGGCATTGGTCCGCCGCGCGCGCCCTGCGCGCCCTGGCAAAGAAAGATCTCAGATTTACCGTTGCACACGCCGCCAAAAGTGGGTGGGTCGCCCCACTCCCAACCTTTCTGCCAGCCGAGTTTTTCGAACCATTCAAAACTTTCGACGATGTTCGACACGTTTAGTATCGGGGTCAGTCCTTCAATCTTCATTGCTCTCATTCTTCCCACTCAACAGTTCGAAAAGCGCACGCAGTATATTACATCGTGTTTATCGTTGACTCGTTATTGACACAGGCATTCGGTCGTTCGATACTTCGCGTTAACAGACCCCCTTGAGGTTGTAACGATAACTCTAATGCAGGAGGAGTTATGCCGAGTATTCGCGCCAACACTCTGATTGTTACGGCGTCACTCTGTCTTTTTGCAGCGGTAGTGATCGTTTCGACCTCGATCGCTAAACCAAAAACTGCATCGCCACAGAAAGGTGATGGGCTAGCCGCCTGGCAGCAGGTCTATTCGGTTCTTATTTCGCCGCGCTGCATCAATTGCCACACGGCGTCGAATTATCCCGAGCAGGGCGACAACCGCGCGCGTCACTTCGCGAATGTCCTTCGCGGACCCGGCGGAACTGGTGTTGCCGGATTTCGTTGCGTGACTTGTCATCAGAAAGAGAACGCGGACAGCACCGGCGTGCCCGGTGGAAAGAATTGGCATCTCGCTCCTCTGTCGATGAAGTGGCAGGACACGAACGATCAGCCGCTGTCGAGCACGGAGGTTTGTCGCGCTATTACCGATCGCGCGCGCAACGGAGGTCTGGATGGCGCGGCGTTGCTCAAACATCACACCGAAGAGCCGCTGGTCTTGTGGGCGTGGTCGCCCGGGCGACGTGTTGATGGTTCGATGCGCACTCAACCGCCGCTGACCCACGACCAATTTGTCGGGGCGACGAAGCAGTGGGTTGATGCAGGTATGCCTTGCCCGAAATAGGAGACAACCATGGCTAAATTTCAATTGACTGTAAACGGTCAGCGCAAGGAAGTGAACGCCGATCCGACTACGCCTTTGCTTTGGGTGCTGCGTGAGGATTTGAAGATGACCGGCACGAAATACGGCTGCGGCGTCAGCGCGTGCGGCGCTTGCACCGTGCACGTTGATGGGGTCGCGACGCGTTCGTGCATGCTGCCGATTTCACTGCTGGGTGATCGAGCGGTCACAACTATCGAGGCGATGGCAAATGATCGCATCGGCCGCACCGTGCAGGATGCGTGGGTTGAGAAAGACGTCGTGCAATGCGGCTACTGCCAGAGCGGACAAATCATGACCGCAGTCGCGCTCTTGAAAGAGACGCCGCGCCCAACCGCAGCGGAC
>DASYPX010000297.1:0-8062 GCA_036006125.1 Pyrinomonadaceae bacterium
GCATCTTTCAGCAGCGGCAGTACCTGATTTTCGATCTCGTCCCAGGTGCCTTTCAAAGTGCAGCCCGCAGCGTTGCGATGGCCGCCGCCGCCGAAATGCTCCGCAACCTTGGCGACGTTGACTTCGCCTTTCGACCGCAGACTGGTACGGTAAACGCCACGCGAACATTCCTTGAAGAGGGCCACGGCATAAACATCGCCGACTGTCAGCGGCAGATTGACGAAGCCGTCAGTATCTTCCTCACAGGCGGATGTGCGCTGCTGCATCTCCAGTGTCTGACGCATCCAGGCGATACGGCCACTCTCATCGCGTTTTGCGGTTGACAGCACCTGGCCCAGCAACTCGATTTTTGGCCACTGGTAATTGCCGTAAATTGCTTCCGCAGTCTTGGCGGGACGCACACCAGTCCGCACCAATTCGGAAGCGATCTTGAAAGTTCGTTCGCTGGTGTTCGAATAGTGAAATGAACCAGTGTCAGTCAGCAGCGCAGTGTAGACGCATTCGGCGATTTCGACAGTGACGCGTACGCCGGTCGCTTTGCAAAGGTTGTAAATCATCTCGCCGACGGCTGACGCGGTGGAATCGATCCAGTTGATCGTGCCGAACAGAACGGTGCTGGTGTGATGATCGATGTTGACGACGAACTGTTTTTCGAGATCGATCAGTCCCGGCCGATCGATGTCCGAACATTCGATGACGAAAACGCCGTCGTATTCGCGATCAACCGCGGGCGTGACGCGAATCAGGTCCGCGCCCGGAAGTTGCTGATATGCATGCGGTGCGGAATCGCGCATGATGACCTCGACGTCTTTGTCGAGCGCGCGCAGCAGCCAATAAAGTCCAAGGGAAGATCCGAGACTGTCCCCATCCGGTCGAACGTGGGACGTGATCGCGAACCGGTGTTTCTGTTCGATTAATTCAACTACCTGGCTAAGCATAAAAACCGTGAATGGTAAATCGTGAATGGTAAATAGCACGTGAGCGTCACGATTTCCGATTCACCTCGCTTCCAATCTCCTGCAAAAGCGCATCAACGCGCTCGGCTCTCTCTTCGACCGTGTCGCGGACGAAATGAAGCACGGGAGTATGCCGCAAGTTCAACGAAAAGCCTAATTGCCTTCGCACGTACGGCGCGGCATGTTCCAGAGCCTTCAATGCCTGCTGGTGCTCGCCTTCGTCGCCTTGAACCGTCACGTAAACGCTGGCATCGCGAAGATCGTCAGCCACGCGGACCTCAGTCACCGTGACCATAGTCAAACGCGGATCCTCGAGTTCAAATCCAACGATCTGCGCAATCTCTTCACGCAGCGTTTCCGCGATTCTTTCCGTCCGATGCATAACAACAGCGAGCAGTGAGCAGTGAGCAGTGAGCAGAAGTTATCTCCTGCAGTCTGCCGCCTGCTGTCTGCATCCTTACAACTCAGTCGCGGCCACTCGCTCGATAATGTACGCCTCGATCTGGTCGCTGACTTTGATGTCGTTGAAGTTCTCCAGACCGATGCCGCATTCAAAGCCTTCGCGCACTTCCGCAACGTCGTCCTTAAAGCGCCGCAGCGAACCGATGTTGCCTTCCCAGGCCACCACGCCGTCGCGAATCAGACGCGCGCGCGCTTTGCGTGTGATGATGCCGTCGATGACCATACAGCCGGCTACAGAACCAATCTTCGGCACGCGGAACACTTCCCGCACGTCGGCTTTGCCGAGAATCTTTTCCTTCTCGATCTTCTCGAGCATGCCGATCATGGCGGCCTTAATCTCTTCCTCGACCTTGTAAATGATCGAGTGCAGGCGGATGTCGACGCTTTCCTGCTTCGCGAGCTCGCCCGCGCGCGATTCAGGCCGCACGTTGAAACCGATAATTACGACCGCGCTGGATGTTGAGCCGGCCTGCGTTGCCGAAGCGAGCAGGACGTCGGATTCGGTAATCGCACCGACGCCGGACCGGATCACTTTCACCTTCACGCGTTCCGTCGACATCTTTTCGAGCGTCGACTTCAGCACTTCAACTGAGCCCTGCACGTCGGCCTTAATGATGACGAGCAGCTCTTTGACTTCCGTTTCGCCCAGCGCTTCGATACCGCGCTTAGTCGATTTGATCAGCGTGCGCTGCCGCTCGACGTACTGGCGGTGGTGCGAAATCTGCTGCGCGCGCGAAACATCGGCGACGACCTGGAAAGCTTCGCCCGCTTCCGGCACGCCCTGCAGTCCGAGGACTTCAACGGGCGTCGCGGGACCGGCTTCATCCACCGGCTCGCCACGATCGTTGAACATCGCACGGACCTTGCCAAAGATTTGGCCGATAATGAATGGATCGCCGAGACGCAGAGTGCCTTGCTGTACCAGCACAGTCGCAACCGAGCCGCGACCACGATCCAACTTCGCTTCAAGCACTACCCCGGATGCCAGGCGGGTGGTACTGGCACGGAGATTCAGGATGTCCGCGGTGAGCAGAATTGTTTCCAACAGCGTGTCGAGATTTTTGCGCTGCTTGGCTGAGACTTCAACCATTTCCGTGTCGCCGCCCCAGGCAACCGCGTTCAGACCTTGCTGCGAAAGTTCCTGCCGCACCCGATCGGGATTCGAATCCGGCTTGTCGACTTTGTTGATAGCAACCACGATCGGCACACCGGCTGCCCGAGAGTGCTCGATCGCTTCGATCGTCTGTGGCATGACACCGTCGTCAGCTGCGACGACGAGCACGACTACGTCGGTAGCTTTCGCACCGCGCGCGCGCATCAAGGTGAACGCTTCGTGGCCCGGCGTGTCGAGAAATACGACCCGCCGCTTTTCGTTGCCGTTATCAGCGCTGGTGACTTCAACACTGTAGGCGCCGATGTGCTGCGTGATGCCGCCGGCTTCGCCGGCCACCACGTTCGCTTCACGAATTGCATCCAGCAGCGAAGTCTTTCCGTGATCGACGTGACCCATGACCGTCACAACCGGGGCGCGCGGCACTTCGACATCGTCTGCGTCGGCGGCGATCAATTCTTCGAACTCTTCTTCCGCGACCATCTCTTCAAACGGAACGAACGACACCTCGTAACCAAAACGCTTTCCGAGATCGGCCGCTACGTCGTCATTCAAAGCCTGATTAATGGTCGCAAACACGCCGCGTTGCAGCAGCAGCGTCACGACGTCCTTCGGCTTGATGCCAAGTTTCTCTGCGAATTCTTTGACGGTTGATCCTTCGACCAGACGCACTGATTTCAGGTCGCCTGCATCACCAGGGACTTGTAGCCGTCCGGCAATGCGCTCTTCGAGCGTGCGCACTTCCGGTGGTGCAATGAAATCTCGATCCAGTTTGCCCTTGCCGTCTCCAACGCGTTTGCCCCCGCGTGGCGCGCTGCGTCGTGAACGACGGCGCCCGGTGTCGGGTGGTGGAATGTAAGTAGTTTGCGGCGTCGCGGTTTCGCCCGGCGTGCCGGTGTATTCGACACGACGCACGTTGCGTTCGCGTGAAGGTGTTGCTGATGGCGGAGGGGCCGGGGCGCGTTCGCCAGGACGAATGCCCTGACTGAGAGCCGCCGCGGTCGGCCGCAGCACACGCACCTGGCGACCTGGCGGCGGGGCTGGCTGAGGCGCCGGCGCGGCCGGAGATTCGGTCACATCCGCTGGCGGCTCCGCAACTTGTGCCGGCGGTGCGTCAGCCTCTGGTTCAGGAGCACGCACGGTCGGCGCCAGCTTCTTGATGACGCGCGTAACCTGCGGCTTCGCGGGCGCTTCCGGCTCTTCCACGGGAATCGGTTCCGGCGCGGGCGCCTCAACCTCAATCGGGACCTCAGCCGGCGCTTCTTCAACCGGCGGTTCCTCGATTACGCGCGCTGCTTTCTTGACGACTTTGATCGCGCGCTTCGCCGTGGTCGTCTGCTTCGGAAAATATTTTTCGCGGATCTTCTCAGCGAGTTCTTTCGAAACAGAGTTTGAGGGCACACTGACGTCGACACCTTCGCGGCGCACCTCTTCGATGAGACGCTTGGTGTCGATCTTCAGTTCTTTGGCGAGATCGTAAAGACGAACTTTGGAAGTTGCTACTGACATGCGCTCCTTCTTTGAAAGTGGCTGTTCGCCACTTTCCGCAGCGCACGGCAGGAGAGCCTGCTAGTGCAAGCGTTGGGTGGCAAGCAGCCTTGCGCCTTTGCGCAAACTGCGATTAATTGGCCGCATAATTCGACATCGCTTTCAGATTAAACATCTGAGACCTCATTTGAGATCCTGCTGCGTCTCGCTCTCGCTCGCGGCTCCTTCGTCAGATGACGAAGCGAGAGAGGGTTCTGTTTCAGTCTGTGCCGGAAACTCGGCCGTCACTGCTTCTTCAGTTTCTTCGCGCGCCAGTTCGACCTGCTCCTCGCGAATATTTGCTTGCAAGTCTGCGACCGCTGTCGAAGTGATGTCGGGAGACGGGGTAATCACGTCGGGTCGCAAATCTCGTCCGGCGTCCTGCAGAATCAATTCGCCGGTACTCATCGGGTCGGCTTCAGACAGAGCCACGGGATCGGCTGAATCTTCGGCCAGAATATGTTCTTCTGCTTGAAACGGCACGCCCTGCTCGACAGCTTCGTCGTAGCCCTGGGCGATCATCTCTTCGTTTGGCTCAACCTCGGCGGCCGGGATTGTTTCGTCGAGTTCAGCCGACACGGCGTTTTGCGGTTCGCCAGCCTCTTCGGCAGTCTGTTCAGCCAGTTTCTGTTCGCGCACCGCGACCACCGCTTGCGCCGCCTCGAGCATATGCTGCGCTTCGTCGAGGCTGACGTCGAGGAATTCAACGAGGTCGTCCACCGAAGTGTTCGCCAAACCGTCAATGTCTGTTATGTCGTGTTCGGCCAGAGCATCTGCCTGCTGCGCCGTTACGCCTTCGATGGCAGACAACGGAACGGGAGCGCCGGAAGCAATCATGGCGCCCATGGCCTCAGTTACTTCTTTCTTCAGCTCTTCTTCGCTGCGGATGTCGATATTCCAGCCGACGAGCTTCGTCGCCAGACGGACGTTCTGACCGCGCTTGCCGATCGCCAGGCTGAGCTGATCTTCGTTCACGATCACTTCCATCTGGCGATTCTCGATGTCAGTGATGCGCACCTGATTAACTTTGGCGGGGGACAATGCGTTAGCCGCGAAGACCGAAGGCTCTTCCGACCATTCGATGATGTCGATCTTCTCGCCACGCAGTTCGCGAATAATTGCTTGTACGCGCGAGCCTTTCATGCCGACGCAAGCGCCGACGGGATCCACGTCACGTTCGTTTGAGACGACCGCAATTTTTGCGCGCTCGCCGGGTTCGCGGACGCAAGACTTGATCACGACCGTGCCGTCGTAAATCTCCGGCACTTCCATTTCGAAGAGGCGCTCGAGGAGTTCCGGCGACGTGCGCGAAACTTCGATCTGCGGACCTTTTGATTCCTTCGAAACGTTGGTGATGACGACGCGGATGCGCTCGCCCTGATTCCACTGCTCGCCGCGCGACTGCTGCGAGCGCGGCAGGATGGCTTCGAGGTTTCCGAGATCGACAATCATGTTGCCCCGCTCGAAACGTTTGACGAAGCCATTCACGAGTTCGCCGACGCGGTCGATGTACTGATCGTAAACATTAGTGCGGACGGCATCGCGTACTTTTTGAAAAAGAATTTGTTTGGCAGTTTGCGCCGCGATGCGCCCCAGGTCTTCCATCGGCATCGGGAGCAGTAGCGCATCGCCGACTTCCACATCTTCACCACCGAGTTCGCGCGCTTCTTCGATTGAAAGTTCTGCCGCGGGATTCGTTACTTCTTCGACCACAACTTTCGATGCGGAGAGTTCCAGCCCGGTCTCAGGCGTCCAATCGACCTGAATTTCTTCGCCGGCGCGGAACTGCTTCTTGGCGGCGGCGCGCACGGCTTCCTTCACCGCTTCGATTACCAAATCGCGGTCAATGCCTTGTTCCTGGCAAAGGGCTTCAATATTTTGCGCGATACTCGTACTCATGTTTTGTCGCTGAGGTAGCACGGGCGTCTCGCCCGTGAAATCACGCGCAAGATGCGCGTGCCACTTAACTGTTCTGTCGGATCAAATGCCGATCAGTCGCTTCGCGTTCTCGTGCCAGCCGAAATTCTTCTTCCACGTCGATTTCCAAATTCGCTTTCGCAATGTCGGCCAGCGGGATTCGCACGTGACCACTTGTCTTATCGTCGAAAACGACCTGACTGTCTGCGAGCCCGACGATTCGGCCGCGAAAGTTCCGCTGGTTCCTGATTGGCGAGCGCGTCTTAATCTTCGCTGAATGCCCCGCAAACCGTTCGTAATCCGCCGGTTTGTAGAGTCCGCGCTCGATTCCGGGGCTGGAAACCTCCAGCGTGTACGCCGAGTGGATGAAATCTTCCACGTCCAGCACTGTGCCCAGGTGATGACTCACATCTGAGCAATCGTCGTGCGTGACGCCTCCCGGCTTATCAATGAACACTCGGACTATCGGGTGACCTTCAGGCCCGGCGACTTCGGCATGAACCAATTCGACTCCGTGGTCGATGGCCGTTTGCTCAGCAAGTTCCTGAATGCGCTCTGCAACCGACCCCTGATCCATGATTTCAACCTTCCTGCGGCCAAAAGAAAAAGTGGGCGAAAACCCACCGGACAACGACGCCGCAGACCCGACAAGAAGATGGATTATACGGAAAGGATTGAGGAGGGGCAAGCGAAGGCGCGAGGTCCGAGCCGCGGAAACTCATTTAATTGAATTGCCAAGAACGTCCGCTAATCGCTGTCACTTTCGAAATGATAGCGGTCATTAAAGCTGCTGTTCTTCTCGAGAATCATTCGCTTTCGGGAAAGATCGAGAATTACTCTGAAGCGGCGAAAAACTTCGCCACCGATCAACCCGTCGTTTGCCGTGCTTGCGCCAGCGCCTTCGGTGTCCTGCGAAAGGCCAACAGGCACGTCCCGCAGAACGATGCGACGCAGGTGGACTTCTCTAACACGCCCGAAGATCACTTTCTGTTCGCCGCCAGCCCCGCGATTGGTAGCTTCATTGGTCTTCGCAACTGCGTCGATAAGTTTGTGTTTTGCGACGAAAGGACTGTTGATAATGAACGTACCGTCCCCGCCCGTATCCACTTCCAGATTCGCCGCAATGCTGGACGGTCGTTCTAAAAGAATTTTTACTCGCACGAGTGGCGTCATTCCAGGTTCAAATATAACCGGAATCACCACGCCTTTGCCGCGATACGAATAAGCGCGTGGGTCGAACAGGTCCATAACTTTCTTTTGGTAATCGATCTGTATGACAAAATGTTTCATGAAGTCGCAGTCGACGATGCCATCGAACTCAAAGCCCGGCGGCTTCGGAAACGACATGGACGCGATGGTCAGATCCGAAACCTTGGCGCCTTGGGCGCTTAACTCCACGTGTTCTATTGTCGAGGCCTCGATCTGGCCACCCGTCGCGTTAGCGCTTATTTGCCCTTGCATTTTAAGACCCAACTGAGCAGCGCGTGGGGAATCGATCGCGGAGAATGAAGCCCCAGTATCGAAGATGAATCTCAACGGCTTCGAACCGTTTACACTCACCCGCATAAGGATGAGGTTGTTATCGATCTCCAGCGGAATACGGTGCGCGCCAGGTTTCGGCGTGAAGGTACCAGCACTGGATGGAAC
Organism: Pyrinomonadaceae bacterium; assembly: GCA_036006125.1. Classification (GTDB taxonomy): domain Bacteria; phylum Acidobacteriota; class Blastocatellia; order Pyrinomonadales; family Pyrinomonadaceae; genus UBA11740. The sequence goes on from DASYPX010000297.1 coordinate 7,621, forward strand.
GACCGAGGCAAAACCAGGAAATCTCGATTTCGATTCGTGAGCACTAGGTTGGGCTAGCGTTGACAGGCCGACGATCGAAAGCGTGACGATCTGAAAGAATCTGGATAAGTAAATCATGTATACCGTTTTTCCGAAGGTGGAAGTTAATGCTTTCGCATTGTTTCTAATTATTCAGCTCGATGGCGGCGATAGCTTTGCTTTAACCCTTTCACTAACCATTTTCCCATCAGCGTTCTTACCGGCCAGCTTCGCCATCGCCGCTTTCATGACGGCGCCCATGTCCTTCATCGACGACGCGCCGGTTTCGGAAATTGCGGCAGCGACGGCTTGGTCGATCTCATCCTGGGAAGCGGCCTGCGGCAGATACGTGTCGATGATGGCGATCTCGGCTTTTTCTTTGTCGGCCAATTCCTGACGGCCGGCTTTTTCGAACTGCTCGACT
>DASYPX010000298.1:0-3374 GCA_036006125.1 Pyrinomonadaceae bacterium
GCGGTTGCTGGTTTCGGAAATCAAACTCTACAACGAACAGAAGGTCAGCGAAGGCCGCAATCAGGGCGACATCTACGAACGTCTGCGAGAGGACATCGATCGTTCGCGCGAGATGTACGACAAGCGCGTGGCGCCACCCGTCGCTGCGCGTCACGACTACTTTCATCACGAGTTAGTGAACACACTCGCTGAAGGCGATCCGGCGAAGTTGGGAAACAGCTACCCGGGTGCGGCTGTCAGCGTCGCCTAAAACTCGATCAGTCGAAACGCAGAAGGGCACGGTTCGCCGTGCCCTTTTTGCTTGCGTCCTAGTTCAGTTTGACCTTCTTATTCACACCGTGGCTTTAGCCCGGTGACCTGAAAGCGGCGAACCAAACCGGAAACCGTTTTAAACGGTTTCCCGAGTGCAAACGGCGTCGCGCGTACGGCGGGCTAAAGCACCGGCGTGAATAAGACATTTCTCAAACTGAGCAACCGCCTTTTTGTTTTGCGCGTTTGCCCGCTCGTCCGTTTTCGTCATAAAGTCAGAAGCCATCCGGCTTGCGAGTTTCCCTGGAGACAAACCGCAGATGCAACCTTCTCTTTCTGAAGATTTGCTGAAACCCGTGATTCAGCGACTGCGAGAGGCCAATGTTTCGGCAGCGCGGAATTATCCCGGCGAAACCGGACTGCGTCAGCCTGTGCACACGGTCTATGGCGGGGCGCATCTGTTTCGTGCGGACACTGCGAAGCGCCTGGGCCAGGTTGCGGAGCGAGTGCTGACTGAAAACGCGGCTGATTTTGTCGTCTTCGCGCGCGCCATCGGTTTGCCACTTTCTGACGATCTGCCCGATGTTTTGGATTACGCGACGGGATTGAAGCACCGCCTGGAAACGGATGCGGAAGCTGTACGCGTCGAGAACAAAGCGGCATGGCTGGCCCACACAATCTATTCACGCGTGCAGGAAAAGCTGAAGCGCGAACCGGTCGAGGACTTTCGCATCGATTTCGAAGACGGCTACGGAAACCGGCCCGACGCGGAAGAAGATGGCCACGCGGAATCAGCCGCGCTCGAAGTCGTAAAAGGAATGGAAGGCGGCACGCTGCCGCCGTTCATCGGTATTCGCATCAAGCCTTTCAACGAGGAATTGCGCGCGAGAAGCATGCGCACGCTCGACATTTTCGTTTCGACGTTGGCGCAGAAAACAAGCGGACGCTTGCCGGATAATTTCGTCGTCACGCTGCCGAAAATTACCACGGCCGAGCAATGCTACGCGCTCGCCGGCATTTTCGAATTGCTTGAGAAGGAGACGGGTCTCGCCAGTGGATCATTAAAGATGGAGATGATGATCGAGACCACGCAGTCAATCATAAACTCCAAAGGTGAAATCAATCTGCCGCTGCTCTTGCAGTCAACGCGCGGTCGTTGTGTCGCTGCGCACTTTGGCACATACGACTACACGGCAAGTTGCAGCATCACAGCCGCGCATCAGCACATGATGCATCCGGTGTGCGACTTCGCGAAGCACATGATGCAGGTTTCCTACGCCGGCACCGGAATCTGGCTCTCAGATGGCGCTACGAACATCATGCCAGTCGGCCCGCACCGCCTAACAGAGGATAAACCGCTTGCCCCAGATCAGATTGAAGAGAACCGCGCCGTCGTGCAGCGCGCGTGGAAGCTGCACTACGATCACATTCAGCATTCACTGGTCGGCGGTTTTTATCAGGGCTGGGATTTGCACCCGGGGCAACTGCCGACGCGTTACGCGGCGGTGTATTCATTCTTCCTCGAAAGTTTGGATGCGGCATCAGAACGACTGCGCAACTTTGTTGAGAAAGCTGCGAAGGCAACGCTGGTCGGTGACGTTTTCGACGATGCCGCGACGGGTCAGGGACTGCTGAATTATTTTCTGCGCGCGATCAACTGCGGCGCCCTGACGGAAGATGAAGCAATGAAGTTGTCGAGCCTGACGCATGATGAGCTGCGTTCCGGGTCATTTGTGAAGATTTTGAAGAATCGCCAGGCGTTGTAAGAAGGAGTAGTGTCCTAGATTGGATTTTCTCTGAGCCCTCTGCGAGTGCCTCTGCGCTCCTCTGCGGTTGTCTCGTGTCCTTCTAATTAACCGCAGAGGAAAAATCCGAAGACTTCGCAGAGGACCGCAGAGAGTCTAAAACCAGGCCACTTCCGAGAAAGGAATTATCAATGAGGATTGCTTGTCGCCTTGTCGCCTTAACCTTGGTTCTCGGTTTTCTGCCTGCGAGCGGCGCCGCACAAGCGGTGAGAGCTAGCGACGCCGGCTCGCTGCCCGCGAAGATTCGTCGTTTTTCGCCAACCGTTTTGACGGCGGATACTACGCGGCTCTCGCCCAACGATCGGAAGGCGCTGCAAAAGATAATTGCTGCGGCGAAGCTGCTTGACCCGCTGTTTTTGCGGCAGGTTTGGGCGGGCAATGATGAGCTACATCGAAAGCTCGAGGCCGACCACACGCCCGTGGGCAGGATGCTCCTCCATTACTTCTTAATCAATGACGGCCCTTGGTCGCGACTTGATGAGAACGCGCCGTTCATCGACGACATCCCGGCAAAGCCCGCGTACGCGAACTACTATCCGGCAGACATGACGAAAGACGAGTTCAACGGGTGGATGAATTCCTTGTCAGCTGCGGAAAAAGAAAAAGCGACCGGTTACTTCTACACGATTCGTCGCGACGCGAATGGCCAGCTCAAGGCCGTACCTTATAGTGACGAGTATCGCGAGTTTCTCGAGCCCGCGGCGAAGCTGCTGCGCGAAGCGGCGGCGCTCACAACAAACGCGACCTTGCGCGAATTTCTGAACAAGCGCGCGGCAGCGTTTGCTTCTAACGATTATTACGACAGCGACGTGGCGTGGATGGATCTTGATTCGGCGATCGATTTGACGATTGGACCGTACGAGACGTACGAAGATGAATTGTTTGGCTATAAAGCCGCGTTCGAAGCTTACGTGACACTCCGTGATGACGCGGAAACGGCCAAGCTGAAAAAGTTCAGTAGTTATTTGCAGGAACTCGAAGACCACCTGCCAATCGACCCGAAATATCGCAATCCAAAACTTGGCGCGGCGTCACCGATTCGCGTGGTAAACGAAGTATTTAGCTCGGGAGAAGGGAACAGCGGCGTGCAAACCGCCGCGTTCAATCTGCCGAACGACGAGCGCGTGGTGAAAGAGAAGGGCTCGAAGCGCATCATGCTCAAGAATGTACAGGATGCGAAATTCAACAAGACGCTGATTCCGATTTCGCGCGTGGTGTTGACGCGCTCCGACCAGGCGAAACTTTCCTTCGACTCGTTCTTCACACACATCCTGACGCACGAGCTGATGCACGGCCTCGGCCCGCACAACATCAACGTCA
>DASYPX010000299.1:0-10701 GCA_036006125.1 Pyrinomonadaceae bacterium
CTGGCCTTTCTGGCTGGATGAATACGGGGGCGCGTCCGCGCCGCCGGTTAGGAGATCAAGTCGTAAGAATCGCCTAATCGGCCTTGCATTTGATCGTCTAACCGGTGGCGCGATCAGTCACGTCGTCCCTCCCTATTTCCAAAGGTCAAGGGTCGGGACAGACTTATTAAAATTGAATCTAGTCTGTTTCCGATCTTTGACTTGGGGGCGCGCGAGCTGTTTTCACGGCATCTCTCGCCTCATTCACGACATCCGAAGGAGATCGCTTTCTGCACCGGCCCCTTGATCCTGGAAACCTTTTACCTCGTCGATAACCACGAATTCATTTCGGCTTGCGGTGTCCACTTGGATCTTCTTCAATATAGCGACATCGACCATTCCTTTTTTCAGTAACCGCTTTAGATAAGCGGCATCCAGCCCTTTGTCGCTTAAGATTTTCTTTTTGGTCGTGGCCCAATCCTCTTTTAGTTTGTTACTGCCGGCGATCTGCACCGTTGCCCCCAGCACTAGCGTGCCGTTCGGTTGTTTTAGACGGATTCCCTGCCATTTTACTTCACCAATTTTACCGGTAGTCCAAATAAGCTTGCCGAAGGTCGAACACTGACGCAGCGCTTTTGATAAGTATTTTTTTCCATCGCGTGTGTCTTCGTCGTTGAAACCTGAAAGCCGCCAGCGGATTGAATCGATGAGCCAGCGAATTCCGGGAATCAACACCCCCGCCGCAGCCGACAACACCAGAACGATTACAAAGACCCGAGGCTCTGAATAATTGATTTCATAGTTCTTTTTGGCGATCAGCAGCAGCACGAAACTGAAGATCACTGCCATAAAAAATGCCGGCACTATTTGGTCAGCGCCGAGCGTGGGCATGTTCCACCCTTCATTGAGGCGGCGACGATTAATTAATTGGTAAGCGAGCAGCGCCGGCAAAATCGGCAGCAGCAGATAGAGGAATGCAGCAGTTCCTCCCGGAAGCCCTTTCGCTTCCTCATCGAACCGTCGCCGCACTTCCATCGAGAGATCGGTTCGTTGAATTGAAGGAGTCGGGGTGCCACCAAGATCCCACGAATACTCTAAGCTCAGGACGGATTTACTCGCCTTAAAAGCTGCGTCATCCTTCGCTTTGATTACCAACTGCTTTTGCAGACTCCGAAAGGCCGGAAGATCACTATTAATCACGAGCGGATCGGCGATGAATGAGGTGCTTGCCAGCACAACTGTCGAAACTCGGACTGACTTTTCCGATTTGTTCGAGATCAGGAGAAAGACAAGCGTTTGCTCGCCCCGCTCGACGAGGTCGGTTGCCGGGACCGCCTGGAACTCGATTACCGGGGGTGAGGGTAACGGCGTCGGCGACGGTCTGCCGGCCACCTTCGGCGACTGAGCCAGACTCGCAGTGGAAAGCATGCCGGCCACTGCCACTAGCAAGATGGCCATAGCAAAAAACGGTAGCCATGACCAGTCGAAAAAAATACCGCCTGCGAGAGGACGACATAACGACGTTTCTCTAATGCGCATGATTAGACTTGGTCGTTCAGGAATATTCGAAGCAAACTCTTGGCAAAAATGCAGAGCAGCCTTATGCCAAGCTGATTAGCAAGGTCTGAAGCGAACGTTATCACTTTTGTGAGGGAGCCACAATATTATTGGGAGTGCGCGGGCAATTCTGATTTATCGGACGAACTGCGTGGGTCGAGAACTGCGGTTGTGTATGTGTTGGTTGCACTTTCATGAGTTAGAGGGAGAGTCCTAACCCGTTGTATAAATCTCCGCTCCGCTGGCTACGAACTCTTCCGCCTTCTCTTTCATCCCGACATCCAATGCCGCCTTTTCATCGATCTCTTTCTGCGCGGCGTATTCACGTACATCCTGGGTGATCTTCATCGAGCAAAAATGTGGACCGCACATTGAGCAGAAGTGGGCGAGCTTGGCGCCTTCCTGCGGCAGAGTTTCGTCGTGGTATTCGCGCGCGACTTCGGGATCTAGCGACAGGTTGAATTGATCTTCCCAGCGGAATTCGAAACGGGCTTTGCTCAAAGCGTTGTCGCGATATTGGGCGCCGGGATGACCTTTGGCCAGGTCGGCGGCGTGGGCGGCGATCTTGTAGGCGATGACGCCGTCTTTAACGTCTTTCTTGTTTGGTAGGCCGAGGTGTTCTTTGGGCGTGACGTAGCAGAGCATCGCGGTGCCGTACCAGCCGATCATCGCCGCACCGATAGCCGAAGTAATGTGATCGTAACCGGGCGCGATGTCGGTCGTGAGCGGGCCGAGCGTGTAGAATGGCGCTTCGCCGCACCATTCAAGCTGCTTCTCCATGTTCTCTTTGATGAGATGCATTGGAACGTGCCCTGGGCCTTCGTTCATCACCTGGCAGTCGTACTCCCAGGCGATCTTCGTCAGCTCGCCCTGCGTTTCGAGTTCAGCAAATTGCGCTTCATCGTTTGCATCGGCGATCGAGCCCGGACGCAAACCGTCGCCTAAGCTGAACGAAACGTCGTAGGCGGCCATGATTTCGCAGATTTCGCGGAAGCGCGTGTAGAGAAAACTCTCTTCGTGATGCGCGAGACACCACTTGGCCATGATTGACCCGCCTCGGCTCACAATTCCTGTCGTACGTTTCGCCGTCATTGGGATGTAAGGCAGGCGCACGCCGGCGTGAATTGTGAAGTAGTCGACGCCCTGTTCGGCTTGTTCGATCAAGGTGTCGCGGAAGATCTCCCACGTCAGCTCTTCAGCTTTGCCGCCGACTTTTTCCAAGGCTTGATAAATCGGCACGGTGCCGATGGGCACGGGTGAGTTGCGAATGATCCACTCGCGCGTCGCATGAATGTTCTTCCCTGTTGATAAATCCATGACGGTATCGGAACCGCACTTGATGGCCCAGCGCATCTTTTCCACTTCATCGTCGATGGAAGATAGCACGGCGGAGTTACCGATGTTGGCGTTGATCTTCACCAGGAAGTTGCGGCCGATGATCATCGGTTCGGATTCAGGATGATTGATGTTTGCCGGAATGATCGCACGACCGCGGGCGACTTCATCGCGCACGAATTCAGGTGTGACGTATGACGGGATCGAGGCGCCGAAGGATTGGCCTTGATGTTGGTGATTGATTGAATCGCGCGGTTCGTCATTTGGAGTGCGGCGACTAGTCGCCGCTTTCGAAAGCGCTGACGAGTCAGCGCACTCCAAAGAGCGTCCTAAGTTCTCTCGGATGGCAATGAATTCCATCTCGGGAGTGATGATGCCGCGCTTGGCGTAGTGCATTTGCGTGACGCATGAACCCTTTTTTGCGCGCAGGGGTGTGCGGCGCAGCGTCGGAAAATCTTCGAGGCGGCCTTTATCACGCGCGGTTTGCGCAGCTTCGAAATTGAGATAACCGTCGTCGATTGGCTGCAGCGCACGGCCTTCGTATTCTTCAACGTCGCCGCGGCCGACGATCCATTCGCGACGCAATTGTGCGAGCCCTTCGCGCACGTCGGTGCGTACGGAAGGATCACCATACGGTCCGCTCGTATCGTAAACACGCACCGGCGGATTCTCTTCCAGCTCGTTCTTGAAGTTGCGCGTTGGGTTCTGGTCGATCTCGCGGAATGGGACGCGCACATAGGGTTGTTGGCCTGCGATGTAGATGCGGCGTGAATTGGGAAGTTGAGATTCTTTGATTTCAAGTTGTACTTTTGATCCGGTCGCTACCGCTCCCGGTTCTGACACTTGTTTGAATGCGGTGCTCATAAGAATTCCTCTGTCGCCCGCTAAAGCGGGCTAAACGATTTTTCCAACTACGCCCTCAGCGCTGAAGCGCTGGGCTACATAAAACAAAAACCGCTCCATCAAAAGGATGGAACGGTCGCGACGGCTGTTTCTCCCTTCGACGGTGCTAACCGCATCAGGTTCAAGGGGTCTCCAAGATTGCCGATTGTCAATTTCCGATTGCCAATTGGCTCCGTTACAACAGGCAAATCGGCAATCGCAAATCGGCAATGCTTCGGACTCTCAGCCTCAGTCATTCACGACCTCGGCTCCCCCGAAACGGATTCGATTGTCAATACGATTGAATTGTAGGACTACGACACCACGAGCGCAAATACAAACATCTCATTCACACCTCGCTTTCAGCGAGGTGATAGAAGGATGAGGAATGAGTCAGCCGTTTCAACGGCTTCAACGGTTGAAACCGTTAAAGTCGCAGAATCGGTTTGGGTCGCCTCGCTGAAAGCGAGGTGTGAATGAGACGGCCATCGTCAATAACTCGAGTCGAGCAAGTAGCTGCTTAGGCGCAAGCTTCTGACACGATTCGAACGATCTAAAGCGCGTCGCGGCTTCGCTTGCCGGCGTCCTCCAAATATAATCCCGCTGCTTTTCGAAACCGAATTTGCTCCGGAGAAAAATCCATGCTCAATCGCCGCGCGCTCGCCCTCGGCTTAATCGCCACGCTGCTGTGTCTGCCACTGTTCGCTCAATCGCGATCCGACAAAGATCTGCTCGAACGGATTCGCAAAGAAGAAGCGACGAACTCGCAGATCATGAAGACCATGCACATGTTCACGGACGTGTACGGTCCGCGACTCACCGGTTCGCCGAATCATAAGGCCGCGGCGGAGTGGGCGGTGAAGCAGATGACGGCGTGGGGACTCTCGAATGCGCACCTCGAGCCATGGGACTTCGGGCACGTCGGTTGGTTGAATGAACGCTTGACGGCGATGATGACGGCGCCGATTCATGATGTGCTCACCTGCGAAGTATTGTCGTGGACGCCGAGCACGCGCGGCCCGGTCACCGCGAAGGCTTATCAGATGATTTTGCCGGAGCGTCCGAGCCAGGAACAGCTCACTGCATACTTCAACACGCAAAAAACCAAGGTGCGCGGCAAAATTGTGATGGCCGGAAAATTCAACGTCATCCCCGTTGATCTAAATCCCCCGGCAAAGCGCATTACAGATCAGCAGGCCGAAGAACGTTATGGTCCAAATGCGAGACCTTTCGCATTCCCCACCCCCACGCCGAGTCCTACGCCGCCGCCAGGTACGCCAAAGCCGTTGACCGGACGACAAATTGACGAACAACTCGACGCGTTTCTGAAAGCTAACGGCGCATTGATTCGGGTTAACGACGCGGCGTTCGCTTTTCGCCGCATACGCGCTTTCAACAACCGCACGTACGACATCACGAAAGCGTTGCCGACGATTGTGATGAGCAACGAAGACTACGGTCGCATCACCCGCATTCTCGCTGACGGGACCGACGTTACCTTGGAATTCAACATCGTCAATCGTGTCTATCCCGAGGGCAAGACTTCTTACAACACGATTGGTGAAATTCCCGGCACGGACAAAGCTGATGAAGTGATCATGCTGGGCGGCCATCTTGATTCGTGGCATGCAGCGACGGGCGCGACTGACAACGCGATTGGTTGCGCGATCATGATGGAAGCCGCGCGCATTCTGAAGACGCTCGGCGTGCGACCGCGACGAACAATTCGTGTCGCTCTGTGGAGTGGTGAAGAAGAAGGCCTACTCGGCTCACAAGCTTACGTGAAAGAACACTTCGGCTCGTTTGAAAATCCAAAACCTGGCTATGAGAAATTTGGCGGTTACTTCAACATCGATTCCGGCACGGGACGCGTGCGCGGCGCGGGCGTGTTTGGACCGAAAGACGCCGCGGAAATCGTGCGCGACATTCTGAAGCCATTCAAAGATGATGGTGTGGTGGGCGCAGTTGCGTCGCGCAGTCGCAACCTGGGCGGCTCAGACAACACTTCGTTCAATCAGGCCGGGCTGCCCGGCATCGGCATGGGCCAGGATCCGATCGAATACGGCACGCACACCTGGCACACAAACTTTGATACGTACGAACGCATTCTCGAAGATGATGTGAAGAAAGATGCCGTCGAAGTCGCGTGGGCCGTCTATCAACTCGCGATGCGTGACGATCTTCTGCCGCGATTTGCAAAAGGCGACATGCCGCCGCCACCGCCGAGCCCGTCGCCGACACCGACACCCGCAGCAACACCGCGGCCTGCGACGAGAAGAGCGCGCCCTGAATGAAGAAGAAGTTTAAAGCTCAACTATTGTCCGGTCACAAGATCATGCGGTCGAGGTCCCCTTCGATCCTACGGTCGAATGGAGAGTTGAGCCGCGAACCTTGTGGCGTGGCCGCTGCGGCTTTCCGGTCCGGGGAAGATCGGGCGCACCAGTTTCGAGAGCGCGATAGTGCCGCGACAGCGGAAATTCTATCTTCTCTTTGATCGGGACACGCAGCGATCGACTGGCCTGACGAAAGGAAGCCATGCGGTGATCACGATCGAACCGATTTAATGTCCGAGGAACAGAACAAACAAACCGTCCTCGCTTACGTTGACGCGTTCAATCGCGGCGACATGGATGAACTGCGTGGGCTCTTCACAGATGATGCTTTGGTTTATGGCGTGCTCGGCTGGGGTGGAATGGATCAGGTGGTTCCCATCTGGCGCGAGATCAAAGCGGCGTTCGACCTGCAACTCACTGCCGACGAAATAATCGCAGAAGGCGACATCGTTGCTGTCCGTTACACCGAGCGTGGAACTTCACTCGGTTCATTTCGCGGTGGACCAGTGACGGGAAAGTCATTCGAAGTCGTCGCAATGGAATGGTTCCAGATGAAAGATGGAAAGATTCATCGTCGATGGGGCGCGCGCGATAACGCTTCACAGATGCGACAGATGGGTTTGCCTTTGAGTTGAAGCAATAAGACGGAACCTCGCGCCCCGTTGACGCGTTTTCACCTTTGCAGTTCCAAAATTCGTAGCTCGCCCTTAGACAGTAATGCCCCTCAATCGTCGCAGTTTCATTATGCGCAGCAGTCTGGCGCTCGCGGGCGCCACACTGACGCGCTTGCCGCTTGTCACCGCATCGGTTGCTCCTAAAAAGATCATCATCATCGGCGGCGGGATGGCTGGCCTGTCGGCGGGATATGAACTGACACAGCTCGGTCATGATGTGACGATTCTCGAAGCTCGCGCGCGGCCCGGGGGACGCGTGCACACTCTGCGCGAACCATTTGACGACGGCTTGTATGCCGAAGCCGGCGCGGCGCGCATTCCTGACGATCACATCCTCACACTGAAGTATGTGAAGCTGTTCAATCTGCCGCTTGAGCCGATGTACCCATCACAGTTGTCAGCATTGAAATTCGATTCAGGCACGATGCAAAAGACTGGAATGGACGGCTTTACCGAAGTATTGGGTAAGACCTTCGGCAGTGAACTCGACGGTTCACCTTCACGCTGGTCGAAGGTTAAAGGCGGGAACGATCTTCTGCCGCGAGCCTTCGCGGCTCATTTGTCCGATAAGATTCACTACGAGTCGCCGGTCGTAAAGATCGATCAGGATCAGAACAGAGTCAGTGCGACGTTTGTCCGCAAGGGCAAACAGGAAACCGTAAGCGGCGACCGTCTGCTCTGCGCGGTGCCGTTTTCTCTGCTGCGGAACATTGAGCTGCCGGCAAACTTTCCCGACAAAAAACGCAAGGCGATCAACGAAGTCAAATACGACGCCGTTACGCGTGTTTACCTTCAGGCGAAGAAACGTTCCTGGGAAGAGAAAGGTCTGAGCGGCTTTGCGTTCACGAAAGAAGCGGTCGAAGTTTGGCAACCGACTTGGAGCCAACCGGGTCCGCGCGGAATCTTGATGACATATGCACGACCCGGCGAAGCGGAAAAAATCGCGGCGCTTTCACAAGAGCAGCGGATCAGTTCGACACTTACTCAACTCGATCAGTGGTTCACCGGACTGCGCGACAACTTTGAAAAAGGCACGACGAAGGCTTGGATGGAAGATGAATGGTCGCGCGGCGCGTGGGCCTTTGCTGGTGTAGGCAACTTACTCTTATTTGGGACCCCAGAAGGCCGAATTCACTTTGCCGGTGAGCACCTTTCCTTCCAGCCTTCCTGGATGCAGGGGGCGCTCGCTTCGAGTGCAGCCGCGGTCAAAGCGATTCATGAAGCACCGGAAGGACGGGTGACCGCATTTAACCAGGTTCTCCGCCCCTCACTTCAAACCCAGATCGCGCACCGCGCGTTGTAGATACTTATTCGCTTGCTGCCAGTGAACGACGACCGTGTACGGAATGCCGGCGACGAAAGCGGCGTCCGACGTTGAATCACCTTCGCGTGACTTGAGGTCCGAGACGTTCACCACACGCCGTTCGGAAATCTTCTCCCAAGAATCGGCGCCATCGCGATAGGAAGTAAACGCGTTGATAAGATCAGCGCGCAAAGCCGTCTCAGGCAAATTCAACAACAGTTTCTGAAGTTCGGGAGTTATCTCGAGCAAATCGCGTTGGAAAGTTTCGAACGGAACGCGCGCCAGCAGTCCACTGCCCTCAAAGTCACCCAGCGAGTCGTAAACGATTACGTCGTCGTCAAGACGCTTCAGCAGAAAGATCGCGCGCGCGCCGACAACTTGATCGGCGGTGACGTCGTCAATAATTTGTGAGTTGCTACGATCATGGTGCGCAAGCGACTGCGCGTGCACGAGGGTACACGTCGAGACGAGGATGAGCAGGGCAAGAAAGACGTAATTCATTTGCCGGACGCAGATCACGCGCCGTAGAGTGAAAACGGCGCAACCAAACGAGCTGCGTTACATCAGTATTTGCGTTGCAAGGCTTAGAAAGTCGCAATATGATGCGCGTTCCGAACAATGGCACAGAGCCGCGAACGATAGTGAGCGGAATCTGCCATTCGAGTTGAGTTATGGTTGCTCGCTATCCCGATGTCATCGGGATTCTGTAACACTTGAGGTATCCAACATGTCTCGTCCACTCGAAAACGAATACGCGCCTTACTATCAAAATTATGTTTCGCAAGCGCCGGAGGAGGACATTCTCCCCGCGATGCGTTCGCAGGTTGACGCACTGGATGTCTTACTCGACCGGGTCGCGCCGGACCGTGAAACTTACCGCTACGCCGAAGGCAAGTGGAGCATCCGGGAGCTGGTTGGTCATTTGATCGACGGCGAGCGCATGTTTGGCTATCGCGTGCTTTGTATTGCTCGCGGCGAGACACAGAACCTGCCCGGCTTTGATCAAGATCAGTACATGCTGACCGCTCCCTTCGACCGCATCGATTTGGCAGATCTCTTGAGCGAGTTCCGGCTGGTTCGTCTTTCAAACATTGCGATGTTGCGAACGCTCGACGAAGCTGCCTGGATGCGGATGGGAACGGCCAACGACAGTGCCGTTTCGGTGCGCGCGCTGGTTTATATCATGGTGGGCCATGTGCGACACCACATGAACGTTTTGCGCGAACGATATGGATTGGCCTGAGCGATTCAGAAGATCATTAGGCCGCAGATTAGCGGATCTTCGCAGATACAAAAATGAAAACCGAACAGGAGCACAAGCCTTCTGGTTTTGATCCGCGCAAATCCGCGCGCATCCGCGGCGGATATCGAGCCATGGTTTTTGTGGCCGCGCTCGTCTTGTCTGCACTCACCGGCTTCGCTCAATCATCGACTCGCGACTATCGACGCGCACACGAGCGAGACATTCTCAACGAATTCACGCAGCTTCTTTCCGTTCCTAACATCGCTTCCGATGGCGAGAACATTCGTCGCAACGCCGACTTCATCCGCGAGATGATGCAACGACGCGGATTGAATCCGCAGTTGCTGGAAGGCAAATCGCCAGACACGCCACCGGCGGTTTACGGTGAATGGAAAGTTTCGGGTGCGACGCGTTCGATAATTCTCTACGCGCATTACGATGGCCAGCCCGTCGATCCGAAAGCGTGGACCGCTTCACCGCCGTTTCAGCCGACTTGGCGCACCGCAGCGATGGAATCCGGTGGACAGATCGCTTCGTTGCCGGCAACCGGTGAAATCAATCCTGAGTGGCGCTTGTACGCGCGCTCAGCATCCGATGACAAAGCCGGCGTGGTAGCGATTCTCACAGCGTTCGACGCATTGCGCGCACAGAAGTCAACGCCGGCGGTCAACATCAAGTTTCTTTTCGAAGGTGAAGAGGAAGCCGGCTCGCCGCACCTCGGCGACATCATCGATCTACACAAGCAGCTTTTGGAAAGCGACGCATGGATCATCTGCGACGGCCCCGTCCACCAGTCCGGCCGCAAGCAGGTCGTGTTTGGCGTGCGCGGCGATCAGAATGTCGATATCACTGTCTATGGCGCAAAGCGGCCTTTGCACAGTGGGCATTACGGCAACTGGGCGCCGAATCCGGCGATGACGCTGGCGCGTTTGCTGGCGACGATGAAAGATGCAAACGGCCGCGTCACGATTGCCGGTTGGTACGAAGGTGTCGAGCCGCTGGGCGAAACGGAACACCGCGCGATTGTGGAAGCGCCGGCTTACGACGATGAAATACGGTCGCAACTTGGGCTGGCGAGGACCGAAGGCAACGGCCAGTTATTGATGGAGCTAATTAACCAGCCGTCGCTGAATATCAACGGCATGAGTAGCGGCGACGTAGGCGCGCTCGCGCGCAACGTGATTCCGACGACGGCCAGTGCGGTGCTCGATTTGCGGTTGGTCAAAGGAAACGATCATCGTGTCCAGGTGCAGCGATTGATCGATCACATTCGCAAAGAAGGCTTCTACGTCATCGATCACGATCCGACCGACGCGGAACGAAAGCAGTATGCGCTGATCGCGAAAGTGACGGCGCGCGCGGGCGGCTACAACGCCGAGCGTACGCGCATGGATC
>DASYPX010000300.1:0-3059 GCA_036006125.1 Pyrinomonadaceae bacterium
AATCGCGTCACAGTGTTGCGCGATGGCAAGACGATCGACACGAATCCTACATCCGAATTGAACGAGCCGCGCGTGATCGCGCAGATGGTCGGACGCGAAGTTAATCAAATCTTTCCGGAAACAAAGCACGAGCGCGGCGAAATTGTTTTTGAAGCGCGCAACGTCACCGTTGAAGATCCCTCAGTCCCTGGCAAGCTACTCGTCGATCAGGTCGGCTTCGCCGTTCGCAAAGGAGAAGTGCTGGGGATCGCCGGCTTGATGGGCTCGGGCCGCACCGAATTGCTGATGGCCATTTTTGGCGCGCATGCCGGTCGGAAATCCGCAGAGGTTTTGATTGACGGTAGGCAGGCCCAAATCAACGCCCCTTCCGACGCGATCAAACACGGTGTCGGCTTCGTTACCGAGGATCGGAAGCGTTACGGGCTGATTCTGGATCAGACAATCCTGAGAAACATGACACTCGCCGGTCTACGAAAACTGTCGGGACGATTCATCACGAACGAGAACGCTGAAGCGGCGGCCGGAGAGCGCGCGGCCACCGATCTCCGCATTAAGGCGCCGTCCGTTTTCACGATTGCCGGCACGCTGTCGGGCGGCAATCAGCAAAAAGTTGTTTTGGCGAAGTGGTTATTGACGAATCCGCGGGTGCTGTTTCTTGATGAACCAACGCGGGGCATCGATGTCGGCGCCAAACAGGAAATTTATGCGCAGATTAATCAACTGGCAGAAGCCGGACTCGCGATCATTCTTATTTCATCAGAGTTGCCGGAGGTGCTCGGCCTCTCAGATCGAGTGATTGTCCTGCACGAAGGCCGCGTCACCGGTGAATTCACGCGCGCGGAAGCAACGCCGGAGGCGGTGATGTCGTGCGCGACGGGACGGGCGCGGCTGGCAGCATAAATATGAGCGAAGCCTCCACACCCCGCATCAAACTTCGCACATCAGCGCTACGTGCCTACACCATGCTTGGCGCGCTGATCGTGATTTGGCTTTTCTTTCAATGGGCCACCATCGATCAATATCATCCGTACGGACTTTTCCTCGGCGCCACTAATTTCTCCAAGTTGCTTCAACAAACAGCTGTGACCGGTGTGCTGGCGGTTGGCATGCTGATGGTCATCGTCAGCGGCAACATCGACCTTTCGATCGGCGCGGTTGTCGGACTGGCAGGGGGAATTGCGGCGATGACGCAGGGCTGGGGATTGGTGCCTTGTTTGCTCATCGCGATTCTTGTCGGACTTGCAATTGGCGCGCTGCAAGGATCGCTCGTCGCCTACATCAACATTCCGTCATTCATCGTAACGTTAGGAGGATTGCAGGCTTGGCGCGGTGTGATTCTAAAGCTGACCAAGGGCGCGACAATTCCGGTTGAACTTCCTTTCTTCCGCTCGCTTGGCCGTGACTTCATCGACCCACGCATCGGGTTTGGACTAGCGCTGATCGCAATAGTTCTGATTATTCTCACCAACATGCGCCGAAGTCGGGCACGCCAGCTACATGGTTTGCAGGCAATAGGCGTTGCTTCAACCATCGCACGCATTCTCGTGCCTTCGCTCGTGATCGTTGGATTCATTTTTCTGATGAACAAAGCGGGCGGCATTCCGATTCCAGTAATCGTCTTGCTGGTAGTAGCGCTGGGAGGCGCGTTCCTCACTGCGAATACCACATTCGGTCGATATTTGTACGCCATCGGCGGTAATCCAGACGCGGCGCGGCTTTCGGGAATCAATTTAAAGCGATACATCCTCGCGGCGTTTTGCCTGATGGGTGCGTTGGCTGGTGTCGCTTCGATTCTGCACACAGCGCGTGTGGGCAGCGCTTCACCGGATGCCGGCACATTAATGGAACTGGACGCGATCGCGTCGTGCGTAATCGGCGGCACCAGTCTGATGGGCGGCCGAGGCACCGTATTCGGCGCGGTACTCGGCGCTTTGATCCTCTCGAGCCTGGACAACGGCATGTCGCTTCTAAACGTGGAAAACTGGGCGCAGTATGTCGTCAAAGGCGGCGTGCTTGTCGCTGCGGTGGGTGCGGACATGTTTGGAAGAAGGAAGGGATAGCGACAAAACAATCAGCCACAAAAAAGCACAAAAGGCACAAGACAAGGTCAGTGGCCTTCCGCATCGTCTTTTTGTGCTTTTTGTGCCTTTTTGTGGCTAAATATTTTTCATGCCCGCGCTCATCATTCACGGACATTTCTACCAACCCCCACGCGAAAATCCGTGGACGGGAATAGTTGAAGAACAACCGAGCGCCACGCCATTTCACGATTGGAACGAACGCATTCATGCCGAATGTTATCGCCCGAACAGCGCCGTAGTTGTGACGTTTCCAAACGGGGAAACGAGCGCTCTCAACAACTACGAACACATCAGTTTCAATTTCGGTCCAACGCTGCTGAACTGGCTCGACCAGCATTACCGCGGTACTTACAATCGGATCATCGCGGCTGATCGCCAGAGCGTGATCACGCAGGCCGGGCATGGGAACGCGATTGCGCAAGCCTACGGCCACGCGATTCTGCCGCTCTGTAACGAGCGCGATCTCCGCACGCAGATTCGCTGGGGACTCGCGGATTTCCGTTATCGCTTCGGACGCGACGCGGAAGCGATGTGGCTACCGGAGACGGCCTGCAATGAACGCGTTCTCAACGCGCTCATCGAAGAAGGGTTGCGTTATGTCATTCTCGCGCCCCATCAAGCCAAGCGGGTCGGAACTCCGAGCGACCGCAACCGATCGACCAGCGTTACTACCAACGAAGTACACGAGATAGAAGCCGATCGACCAGACCCAAGTATTCCGTATCGCTATACGAGCCGTCAGGGCGAAGGATCGATTGCCGTTTTTTTGTACGACGGGCCGACATCACAAGCGATTGCTTTTCAAAACTTGTTGAAATCCAGTCGCGACCTTGTCGAGGCCTTCGCGCACGCCGTCAGCGGCAAACCGATGCTTAACGTAGCGACCGATGGCGAAACTTACGGACATCACTTCAAATTTGGCGATTTGTGCCTGGCGCATTCGTTGACAAAGGAAGCGCCGGCGCGAGGGTTCAAGAT
>DASYPX010000301.1:0-4614 GCA_036006125.1 Pyrinomonadaceae bacterium
GTTGGCATTTCGCGTATGACTCTGTTTAGATCAGTCCGCTCGCGAAGATAACATGACCATCGATGAACTAAGAGACCAACACGCTGAGATTGGCCGCGCCGTCACGAAATTGATTAGTGAGCGTGCCGCGTCGCTGGAATCATTGCCAGTGGCGCCGTCGGCTACGCCGGATGAGTTGAAGGCACTGTTCGAGCAGCGCTTGCCGCACGATGGTCTGCCGGCAAAAACGATTCTTGAAGAGTACGCGCGTGATGTAGCGCCGTACGCGATGCAAGTGCCGAGCCCTCGCTACTTCGGTCAGTTCAATCCGACACCTTTAGCGATCGGCGTGTGGGCTGATGCGCTGTGCTCGTCGCTGAATCAAAACGCAGGCGCATGGCGCAATGGCCCGACCTCAGCCATGGTCGAATCTCAGGTCATTCGCTGGCTATGCGAGTTGATTGGCTACCGTCGAGAAGCATTCGGCGTTCTGGCGAGCGGGGGCTCTGAAGCCAATTTGATCGCGCTGAAGTGCGCGCGCGATCGCGTCTCACCCGAAATAGCACTAACAGGCGCGCGCGCCGGCAGCAATTTTACCGTTTATACCTCTGAGCAGTGTCACTACTCGGTCGAGAAGAGCCTGGACATCCTGGGCCTCGGTCGCGATTCGCTGCGCAAGATCGAAACGGACGAACGATTTCACATTCGGCTCGACAAGCTGCGCGATACGATGGCTTCGGACATCGATGCAGGCCGCCGCCCTTTTTGCATCGTCGGCGTGGCCGGCACGACGTCGACCGGCGTGATTGATGATTTGCCGGCGCTCGCCGATATGGCGCGCGAACGCGACTGCTGGTTCCACGTCGACGCGGCCTACGGCGGCGCGTTAGCGTTTTCAGACAGGCACAAATCGAAGCTACGCGGCCTCGAGCACGCGGACTCAGTCACCTTCGATCCTCACAAATGGATGTTTGTGCCGTTCTCGTGCGGCGCGACGCTTGTGCGCGACGGCGCACAAGTCCTGCGAAACTCTTTCGACATGTCGCCCGAGTACCTGGCAGAAGATAGAGGATTCGACGATGCCCAATACGACTTCTTCCGTTATGGCCAGATGGGCACGCGGCGGTTCAACTCGCTCAAACTGTGGATGTGTTTCAAATTCATGGGCCAGCGCGGATACAGCGAAAGCGTCAACCGGCACATCGAACTGACTGAATACTTGGCTTCGCGATTGGATGCGTTGGCGGATTTTGAGCGCGTTGGCGAAGTTGAAACGGCTGTATGTTGCTTTCGCTATTTGCCCGAGCGAGTTCGCGCAATGTCACCTGAACAGCAAGATGACGTGCAACAGCGATTACAGCAGCGAATTGAAAAGAGCGGCAAGGCCTTTTTCCCTTCGACGATCTTGCACGGCCGGCGCGCGTTGCGCGTGAACATTAATAGCTACTTAACCGAACAGCGGCACGTTGATGATCTGGTAGAATTACTGGTCACGGAAGGGACAGCGCTCACATAGAAAATCATGTTTGATCGCCGCGCCGCCGTTGTTTGTTTTCTCGTCACCACCCTCCTCACGTCCGCTTTCGCTGAGCAAGATAAGGTGCAGACGACGCATGCCGAGGCGGTGCGTTCTCTACCGGCAATTCACTCGCAAACCGACTTCGACTCTCTCGCCGTCGTTTACGATCCTAATACGCCGTACGCTTTGCCACACGCGCTTTTCGTCATCGATCGGCAAAACAAGAATCGGATTTATTACGTCAATACGAAGCTCTACAAGTTTCACAAGGACTTCGTAAACGGGACTTATCTCTCGCTCGAGCGTGGTCAGGTCTTTTTCGAAAACAACTATCTGAAGGCAAATCGCCGCTTCATTATGGGCACGATTGCCTATCAGACACCGGTGCGGAAGTGGACGTTTGAGTTTTGGGAAGGCGACCTGATCCCGGCCGATCAAATTAAGCTCACGTCAGATATCATCAACAAGAGTTTTTTCACGCCCGTCGCTTACAAACCAAATTCATCACGCCAGGATGCAGCGTCGATGAACATCGGCATTGCGCGCGTGCTGCAGACCGAAATCTCGAAAGAACAGGATTATCAGCCGCTGAATATCGCGCGCGGCCTGGGTCGCATTCATATCATCCCCAAGCTCGATGACCATGTGGAAATCGGTTCGAACGAGATCGTCGTGCTCGACGAAGTACCGGTGCAACTTCCGCCCGTCGCCGGAATTATCACGACAAAACCTTCGACGCCGCTCTCGCATATCAACCTGCTCGCCAAAGGCTGGGGTATTCCGAATGTCTACATCAAGAACGCCCAGGAACTGTTGAAGCAGTACAACGGCTGGTGGGTACAGTTCGATGCGAAGCGCGATACTTATACCATTGAGCGCGCGGACAATTCGACGCTCGACGAATATCAAAGGCGTCTGAAGCAACGGCTGGACATCATGACGCCGCGATCCGATTTATCGGTAACAAAGATCGCGGGACTAAACGAGCAGCGTGCTTCTTCAGTCATTGCGTACGGCGCAAAATCTGCAAACCTTGGCGAATTGATTCATGCGCGACCTGCGGGTTTCATTGTGCCGCCCGGCTTCACAGTTCCGTTCTTCTATTACGATCAATTTCTAAAAACCAACAATCTCGATGATGCCATTTACGCGATGCTGAACGATCAAAAGTTCGTTCACGATCCGGCGTATCGCCGTTCCTTCCTCACGCGTTTGCGCGAAGATTTTCAGAAGGCCACCATGAACGCGCAGCTTCGCAGCGAGATTCTGCGTCGCTGGCATGCGGAGTTCGGCAATCGCGGGGTGTTTGCGCGCAGCTCCACGAACAGTGAGGACCTGCCTAATTTCAACGGCGCGGGAATCTATACTTCGATGCCCAATCTGAAAACGGACGAACAGCTGATCGAAGGAATTAAGACGGTTTGGGCGTCAGTGTGGAACTTCGAAGCGTACGAAGCGCGCGAGCGCGCCGGCATCGATCACACAAAAGTCTTCATGGCGGTGTTAATTCAGGAAGGGATCAATTCTGAGAGTTCGGGCGTGATGATTACCACGGATCCATTCAATCGCGATAAGAATCCAGTCAACAAGGGGTCAATCTATATCAGCGCGAAGCGCGGTCTGGGTATGAAAGTGGTCGAAGGACAAAAAGTGGCGGAGCAAGTAATCTATCGCCCGATTGCCAATGCGGTGCAGGTTCTGACACGTTCGGAAGAAGATAGCCTGCTGACCTTCGACGAAAATGGTGGCATTAAGGAAATCCCGATTAGCGGCGAGCGTGCTGTGCTGACAGACGACGTCGTACGCCGGCTGGCCGCCGCCGCGGCGAAAACTAAAGATGTGTTTCGCGAACGTGATCAGGACATCGAGTGGGCCTACATGAAAGGCCAAATCTACATCGTTCAGTCAAGGCCTTTTATTTCTGGAAACTAATGAATTCAATTTTCGCTGATGGAATTCTTGCAGGACATGTCGCGTTCGTCACCGGCGGCGGTACGGGTATCACGGGCGGCGTCGCGCGTGCGCTCGCCGAAGCGGGCGCGCGCGTCGCGTTAGTTAGTCGCAGCCTCGAACATCTGGAACCGGCCGCGACGGCAATTAACGAAGCTCGTGCTGAGCGCGCAGGGATGCCCGCGCTCCCGGGCGAAGCTTTTGCCGTCGCGGCGGATGTCCGCAATCCTGACGAAGTTCAGCTTGCGATCGCTGCGGCAGTGGAGCGTTTCGGAAAGATCGACATCGTCGTGAACGGCGCTGCCGGAAATTTTCTTTGCAAGCCCGAAGAACTCTCACCAAACGGATTCGGCACGGTAGTCGATATCGATCTGAAGGGAACCTTCAATGTCTGTCGCGCCGCATTCGAACAACTGAAAGAACATCGCGGTCAGATTCTGAACATCAGCGCGACGCTGCACTATCTCGGCACTCCAATGCAGCTTCACGTGTCAGCTGCAAAGGCTGGCGTCGATGCGCTCACTCGCAATCTCGCGGTTGAATGGGGACGCTATGGAATTCGCGCAAATGCAATCGCGCCCGGCCCCATCGAAGACACTGAAGGCATGAAGCGTCTTGTCCCTGAGCCAATCAAAGAAAAACTTAGGCAGCGTGTCCCGCTCGGTCGCTTCGGCTTGATCAAGGATATCGAAGCTGCTGCCGTATTTCTCTGCTCAGATGCGGCCAGTTACATCAACGGCGCCGTGCTTGTCGTGGACGGTGGACATTGGCTAGCGGCTAATCGTTTGCTTTGATCCTTTCCATCCATTGCTGCTCGAAACTCCAGCCGTGTTATAAACCTCAACGATAGCCATGCTTTCACTGACGCCTCCGACATTTGAAGACTTCGAGCGCGAAACCGTCCGTGGCAATGTGGTACCGGTGACGCGCGTTGTGCTTGCGGATCTGCAGACGCCGCTTGGTGCTTTCATTCGCATCGCCGGCGAGACGCCGCACGCGTTCCTGCTCGAATCAATTGAGGGAGGCGAGCGGCTAGCGCGTTATTCGTTTATCGGCGCTAGTCCGTCCATGATTGTGCGCGCGCGCGGAAATAGGACGGCAATCCAGCAGGATGATCGGGAAGAGTTAGTCGATCAAAACGCGATCGACTTTATTCGTGCGTACTT
>DASYPX010000302.1:0-6868 GCA_036006125.1 Pyrinomonadaceae bacterium
GCGGGCGAGACCTGGACGGCGCTGCCGACGCAAACTACGGCGGGCCTGGTGCACGTGGAATCGCTGGCGATCGACCCGCGCGGCACGAATATTATTTACGCGGGCACCTGGTATCTGCCTTACAAATCCACGGACGGTGGCGAGACGTGGCGAGTCATTAAGAATGGCATTATCGATGACTCGGACATTTTTGCGATTAACCTCGATCCGCGTAATCCAAATCACATCATCGCTTCGGCGTGCAGTGGTATCTACGAGACAAGTGACGGTGGCGATAACTGGCACAAAGTCCAGGGTATTCCGTCGCAGTCCAGACGTACGCGCGCGATTCTCCAACATCCGACAATTCCAGGACTCGTCTTCGCCGGCACGACTGAGGGTTTCTGGCGTTCGGCCAAAGGCGGCGATAACAATTCGTGGATGGTCACGACTTCGCGACAGCTTGAAATCAATTCAATCGCTGTTCACCCTCGTACGCCCGACACCGTTTACATCGCGACGAATAATTATGGCGTGATGGTTTCTCGCGACGCCGGCAAAAACTTTGTGCCGACAAATTCGGGATTCAGCGGCCGGTTCGTGAACACTATTGTTCCCGACCGCGAACAACCCAATCGTGTGTATGCGACGACCATCAATACCACGACTGGCGGTGGATTCTTCTTCGTCAGTAATGACGGCGGCAACACCTGGCAGCCGTCTATGCGAAACATGCCGCCGCGGTTAATTGGCTACGCGCTGTTGCAGGACGAGCGCAATCCAAACACGATCTATCTCGGAACGAACCTCGGAATTTATCGCTCGCTCGATCGCGGTGCCTCATGGTCAACGTTGGTCGGAAAGAAACCGGCGCCACCCAAGCGACCCGCACGCAAGCGTGGTTCAGCGGGCAATGCCACCTCGGCTCGGGGACAGCAACGACCCACCACTCCTGGTGAACGCATCATCGTGGCGCCGAAAGTCTCTGATGATGTCGTGCACAAGGCGCAGGAAGCGCTGGACAGAGCGGGATATGAAATCGGCACAGCTGACGGGCACCTGGGTCCGCGCACAGTCGCCGCGCTCAAAAGATTCCAGTCCGATAGATATCTTCCGGTTACCGGTGAGATTGATGAAGCTACAATTGGCGCGCTGGGCTTAGGCAGTGTGGCGGCTAATGCGTTGTCACACCTGCTTTCGCTTACTGAGCCGGTGAACGCACTCACCGAGTTTTCTGACGCCAACGGAAAACCGGGAATTCTTGCCGCTACGAATGCCGGACTGTACCGCACCCTCGATCCGTCGCAAGGCTGGGACCGAGTTGATTACGGACGGGGCTTCGACGTACGCACGAACGCGATTTCCATTAGTTCGCAAAACCCTCAACTGATCTTTGTCGGCACTGCCAGTACCGGTGTTCTGGTTTCGCGAGATGGCGGGGACACCTGGCAGCAGATTGCTGGCGTCCCGGCTACCTCTCCGATAAATATAGTGGCGCAAGATCCAACGCGCTCCTCACACATTTACGTTGGCACGAAACAGGCGTTTTATCTGTCGCATGACGGTGGCGAGCATTGGTCGCGTCGCGGAGGCGATCTTCCTTATGGCGATTTCACGAGCATTCTGATTAATCCGCGCAACCCGAACGAGGTGTTCGCCGGCAACGCTTATCAAACCAGCGACAAAGGCGGTGGCGTCTTCCGTTCTGCCGATGCGGGCATGACGTGGCAACGAATTGACACTCGCGATCTGCATCTGCCGAGCATGCGCATTTGGGCTTTGGCGCTCGACCCGCGCGATCAAAATACGTTGTTCGTTGGATCGCATTCAGCGGGTGTGTACGTCGTGTCACGCGGCAGCGAAGCATCGCTCAATTCACTTCGTTAATAATCCTTTAAAGTTTTGCCGCAGAAACGATTTGCAGTCGCCTTGACACCCCGTTAGGGCGGCGTGTACAGTCCGAAACATCCGGTCACGCGATCGGTGTTAGTCGGACCAAGCGGGAGACTACGGGCACGACGGAAATCGAAACTGTAAACCTCTTTCCAACTTCTTAACGCTCGCCTCGCACTTCATTCCGACTAACACCAAAAGAACGCGCCGCTAGAAAGTAGTGGTCGCCGTCTCACGTGCCGGGACTGTCGACAAGTGTAGCAGGAGTGTTCATGTCCACTGACGAAACCAACGCGGTTGCCGAAGCCCAGGCTTCCAACCCTTCTACTGAACTTAACGCGGCTACTGATGCCGCCACTTCACCAACGAATCAGCAAACAGAAGAACCAGCCACGCCCGCGTCCGCGGTAGATGAGCCGCGAGATGAGGACGAGCGCCGGACTTCGAGCGAAGACTTTGGCCAATTGCTCGATCAATTTGAGCAGGAACAGTCGGCCTTGCAAGAAGGCGAGGTTGTGCGCGGAACCGTTGTCGGTATTACCGAACGCGGCGTGCTGATTGATTTCGGCCACAAGTCGGAAGGTATCGTCAATCCTGCAGAGTTCATGGAGAACGGCGAAGTCGCCGTCAAACGCGGTGATGAAGTTGACGTGCTGGTCAAAGCCATGGAGACCAGTGAAGGTTTCCCCGTGCTCTCGCGTGCGGATGCAGTGCGGTTGCGGGCCTGGGACGACGTTGAGAAGGCATTTAATGAGGGTACTTCAATAAAAGGCAAGGTGA
Source organism: Pyrinomonadaceae bacterium (assembly GCA_036006125.1). Lineage (GTDB taxonomy): Bacteria > Acidobacteriota > Blastocatellia > Pyrinomonadales > Pyrinomonadaceae > UBA11740. The sequence goes on from DASYPX010000302.1 coordinate 2,653, forward strand.
TGGAACGGATCAAGGGTGGTCTCCGCGTCGACGTGGAAGGCATCCCCGCGTTCCTGCCAGGTTCGCAAGTGGATGTCCGGCCGATTCGCAATTTGGATTCCTTGCGCGGCAAAGAGATTGAAGCCAAGGTAATCAAGCTTAATCGAAAACGTTCGAATGTCGTGCTGTCGCGCAAAGCTGTACTCGAAGAGCGCAACGCCGATAAGAAAGGTGAGACGCTAGGCCAAATTGAAGAGGACATCATCGTCGAAGGTCAGATCAAGAATCTGACCGATTACGGCGCATTCGTAGATCTTGGCGGCATCGACGGCTTGCTGCATGTGACGGACATGTCATGGGGGCGGCTGCAGAATCCAGCGGAGATGTTCAAGGTTGGCGACAGCGTGCAAGTGAAAGTGCTTCGTTTTGATCGTGATCGTGAGCGGGTTTCACTTGGCTACAAACAGCTTCTGCCCGATCCGTGGGAAACAATTGAAGAGCGATTTCCGCCTAACACGCGAGTCAACGGTCGCGTTGCGAGCGTTACGGACTACGGCGCGTTCGTCGAACTCGAACCGGGAGTCGAGGGACTTGTGCACGTTTCCGAGATGAGTTGGTCCAAACGCGTCAAGCATCCGAGCAAGCTCGTGGGTCCCGGGGATACGGTCGAGGTTGAGGTCCTCAGCGTTGATCCAAAGGCGCGTCGTATCAGCCTCGGCATGAAGCAGGTGCAGGACAATCCGTGGCGAACGCTGGCAGAGCGATACCAGGTCGGCGATCGCGTCCATGGCCGTGTGCGCAACCTCACGGATTTTGGCGCATTTATCGAGGTTGAAGATGGCGTCGATGGCTTGGTTCATGTTTCCGACATTTCCTGGTCGCGACGAATCAAACACCCGGGCGAGCTTCTCAAGAAAGGGCAAGCCGTCGATGCGGTGATTACGGCGATTGATCCCGAAAATCGACGGATGTCGCTGTCGATTAAAGATCTTGAGCCCAACGCTTGGAACGATTTTGTGGCTTCGCATAAACCCGGCGACGTAGTCAAAGGCAAGATCGCGCGATTTGCGAGCTTTGGTGCCTTTGTTGAGCTGGGCGACAATCTTGAAGGTTTATGTCACGTTTCTGAGTTGTCTGACGATCGCGTCAATAAGCCGGAAGACGCAGTCCAGTTGGGACAGGAGATGGACTTCAAAATCCTGCGTATTGATGCTGAAAACCGAAAGATCGGCCTGTCAGCCCGCGCTGCCGCGAACGACGAGCCAATTGTCGAAACGAAGGTTTATACGTCCGAGGCTAAAGGCGGGATGGCTTCGCTCGCGGAGTTGGCCGACTTCGGTACTGGCAGCAAGACCACGAACGAGTCCGACGAATCATAAGCCGTCGCCGCACCGTTACGACCGTAAGCTCTTGCGGTGCAAGCTTTTCACCCTTGCCGGAACACCGGCCGTTTGATAACCTAATTCACCCAAAGATTAGGAACGGAATGCTCATTCGCCAACCGTTTTCTCGCGCGGTCGTTTTTCTAACGGGGTACTCGCAATGACTAAGGCCGATCTCGTTGATGATGTAGCAAACGCTGCGGAACTGACAAAGAAGGATGCCGAGCGGCTGGTTGAGATTGTCTTCGACAGTATCATCCAGAGCCTAAATAAAGGCGAAAAAATCGAGCTGCGCGGTTTCGGAAGCTTTCGTGTTCGCGGGCGCGGTGCACGGCGCGGCCGCAATCCAAAAACGGGCGCACCCGTCAACATTCCCGCCAAACAAGTTCCGTACTTCAAAGCCGGTAAAGAGCTCAAGGAGCTGATCAATCAAAACTCGGCTACGAATTCTTCAAAGACCGACAACGGAGTCGGGTAAAGTTGTCTCACCACTGTGGACCGACTTTGGAGCCCTTGGAGGCACGAATACATCGCCACAGCCGGATCCAAAATGTCCCACGCGGACTGCATCTTCTGTGTAGCCCATAGCAATCCTGCCGATGACGCGAAGAACTTTGTTCTGTACCGCGGCACCAGTAATTTCATCATTCTGAATCGCTATCCTTACATCAGTGGTCACCTAATGATTGCCCCGAACTCGCACCTCAGCGAATTCGACGGGACTCCAAAACCGACAACTGACGAAATGATGGACCTCGCGAAGCGGTGTCAGTCAGCCTTGCGTGAAACTTATCACCCTGACGGATTCAATATCGGTATGAATCTGGGCCGCGCGGCGGGAGCGGGAGTCGCTGACCATTTCCACCTGCACATCATGCCGCGTTGGGCGGGTGACACGAACTTCATGTCGACGGTGGGCGACACACGAGTGCTCTCGGAAGATTTACCCACTACCTACAAGAAGTTAGCAGGCAAGCTTTAACGCGACGAAGGGTTTGGCTGCGCGGTGACGTAGAAGCCTCGGATTCGGGTAAAGAATTTTCCGCGGCCTTTGGCTAGGTTCCAAGTGTTCGCCCAAGCTGGTCGAGCAAAGGATCAAGACCGCGGGAATCAACGCTCGAGATGCTTAGTGGCTGAGCTTGAAAACGAAGCGCCGCTCCTCGTTTCATCGCCGAAAGTGTACTGCTGTCAACCAGGTCAGCTTTATTAAAGACCAGAAGAGTCGAGATTCGATCGAAACCGAGTTCAGTCAGAATCCGATTTACCGAAGTAATCTGCTGCTCCCACCGCGGGTTCGATGCATCGACGAGATGAATCAATAAACGGCTGCCTTCGATTTCCTCCAGAGTGGCACGGAAAGCGGCCAGCAAGTCCGGCGGTAAGTCTCGAATGAATCCGACGGTGTCATTGATGATGACTTCGCGTTCACGCGGAAGCCGCAATCGCCGTGACGTCGGGTCGAGTGTCGCAAACATTCGCTTCTCTGCGACCACGTGGCTGGCCGTCAAGGCATTCAAGAGCGTCGACTTGCCCGCGTTCGTGTAACCAACAATCGAGATGATTGGCACGAGATGACGCAAGCGCTCTTTGCGGCGCTGTTCGCGATGACCACGCTGTGCGGTGAGTTCCTTCTCGAGCCGATGAATGCGATCGCGTACGCGACGCCTGTCTGTTTCGAGCTTCGTTTCACCCGGACCGCGTCCGCCGATGCCTCCGGCAAGTCGGGAAAACGCGGAATTCTGTCCGATCACCAGGCGTGGCAAGATGTACTTAAGTTGCGCGAGTTCGACCTGAATCTTGCCTTCTCGCGATTGAGCGCGCTGGGCAAAGATGTCGAGAATCAATTGCGATCGATCGACGACCTTCAAGTCCGTCGCGTCAGAAATCGATCGCACCTGGGCCGGCTGCAACTCTCGATCGAAAATGACGGCATCTGCCCCGATTTGCATCGCGCGAATCAGCAACTCATCCAGCTTTCCTTTGCCCATTACAGTTCGTGGATCGATTGCCGGGCGCCGTTGAATGATTTCGTCAACTATCGCGATCCCCGCCGACAACGCGAGTTCCCGCAGCTCGGCCATTGAATCCTCGGCGTCGCTAATCGCGCCGGTAGTTACATGCACGAGGATAGCTGCCTCGCCGGCGCCGGTTCGTTTTACCGTGCGACGGTTCCGTCCCATTTCAGCTTCGAGCGCTTCCATTAGCTCGAGAAAATCGACTTGCAGCTGACTCGGCACGGCCGGCGCAAGAAAACCAAACTGCTCGCCCTTACCATTGCTGTTATTTGTCTCGGTACCCGGCAACATATGAGCCGCACGCACTACTCCCGGTAAACCCGTACTTGCATCAACGTCGATCGCGGCCATCAGGTCGAGCCGCAGCAAAGCCAAGTCGGTTAGATCGTCTCGCGTAAGCTTTTCACCCCGCAGGTGAGTGTGCACACAACGCAGGCCTCGAAAACGGTCCGTGGCGACGCGCACGCGCTTGAAGTCCGGAAGCTCAATTCGGCGCGCGTCGCCCACCGTTACGTACTCAACGTAGCCTTTGCGATCGATCAGAACGCCGATTTGCCGATTGGTTTCATGTGACAATTCGGTTAGCTGCCGCGCGAACTCTGGAGTAACGATCTCGCCAGGATTGACGCGTCGCTGATAGAGCTTTTGAATGCGTCGCAGTTGGTTTGGTTTCAGACCGTGAGTATTTCCGTGCAGGCTCTTCATCTAGCTCGGTATCATTCTATCTGTGCTCGGGCGACTTTTCTAAGCGCCGCTGGTTCGACAATGCTGCCGACGGTCGCTACCATGAGCGTTTGTTCATATGAGCAAAGCCCCAATCATTGAACGAATCGTACCTGC
>DASYPX010000303.1:0-1556 GCA_036006125.1 Pyrinomonadaceae bacterium
AAATCTTCGTTTGAAAAAAGGCGGGGTCATCACCGGCACAGTTCTTAACAGCAGCAACGCGCCAGTCATTGGCGTCAACGTGCGCGCTTTTCGCATCCGCGATGAAAGCGGAAAGCCTATTGAAGCCATGATTTCCTCCGCCAACGAGCGTTTCACAGACGATCGTGGCGTTTACCGAATGTATGGCTTGTCGCCGGGAACTTACATTGTCGCCGCCGGCGGTATTTCGAGATTCTACGGCGGCTTCAGTTCGACGGGATACGATCAGGACGTCCCGACCTACGCGCCATCATCCACGCGCGACACGGCCATGGAGGTAACAATCAGAAGCGGCGAAGAAGCGACGGCAGACATTCAATATCGGGGCGAACCGGGACACGCCATTAGCGGCTCAGTGAGCGGTATTCCGCAGCCGGCGGGCCCGGCGACTTTCGCAAGCGCGACCATCAACATCACTGAAGTAAAGAGTAAAACGATTGTCATGAATGCGGTTGCGTCAATGGTCAATGACTACGCGTTTGCCGTTTATGGTTTGCCGGATGGCGAATACGAACTTGTTGCGCAGAGCTTTTCGCCATCGCGCGACTCGCGAGCGTCCGACGCCAAACGCATCAAAGTGCAGGGCGCGGACGTAACCGGCGTCAACTTAAGTGTCGCCCTGATGCCGGCAATCAATGGCCGGGTCGTGCTCGATAGCGCCTTCACCGCAGATTGCGTAAGACGGCGCGAAACTGCACTCCAGGAGACGATCGTCTTTGCGCGCCGAGAAAAACAGACCGCGAAATCAACCGACCCCAAAGCAGCCTCAACGAACCAGGTGCCCATGATGTTCGCAGATCAAATTGCCGACGCCGTCCCCGACGCGAAAGGCGAATTCACTTTGCGGAACCTTCACGCCGGCACGTATCGGCTGACCATTACGCTTCCGACCCCCTCCTGGTACCTCAAGTCTCTGACGCTTGGAGCCAATCCGCGCACCGTTGATGCGCGCGTCGTCAGCGAAGGCGTTTCGCTCTCCAACCAAACAGTTTCAGGGTTGACCGTTACTCTCAGCGAAGGCGCCGCCTCCGTTCGCGGAACGGTCGTGACTGACGAAGGAAAGGCAGTGCGGGATCGGCTGCTTGTCTATCTGATGCCTGCTGAGAAAGAGAGTGCCTCCAACTTGTTCAGATATTTCGAGACACGCAGTGAGCCGGATGGAAGATTCGAGTTGCGCAACCTTCCGCCCGGGGAATATTTAGCGGCGGCCGCGAGCATCGAGGAAGATCGGCCACCCGGCTTTTTGATTCGGCAGAATTCAAATCTAAGAGCGAAAGTCGTTCGTGATGCACAAAAATCCAGTCAGACCATCACATTGAAGCCCTGTGAGCGAATAGAAAACTTCGAATTACCGATCGGCGCGTCATCAACCAATAAGAGCCAATAAGAGTTAGCCCCGCTTCGTTTGCTCGCCGTTCTGACATCCATTTCCCGTTCTTATCTCATCGAACCCCTCCGAGTGCGGCATTGGCGCGTTCCGCGAGTCAACAGTCGCTGTGCTAGAGTTGAAATTTGAA
>DASYPX010000304.1:0-3828 GCA_036006125.1 Pyrinomonadaceae bacterium
CGAGTTCCATCGAATCGGGGTTCTTCTTCTGGGGCATCAAACTCGATCCGGTGGCGACGGCATCGCTCAACTCAAAGAAACCAAACTCGCTGGTGCAATAAAGAATGATGTCTTCCCCCAGGCGCGACAAGTGCATCATGATCAGTGCGGCGGAACTCACAAACTCAATGACGAAATCGCGGTCGCTGACCGCATCCAAACTATTTCGCGAGACCGTTTCGAAGCCGAGGGCTTGGGCCACAGCATGGCGATCAATCGCGAAGGAGGTGCCGGCCAGCGCCGCGGAACCAAGCGGCAGAATGTTCACGCGTTTACGAACTTCGTTGAGGCGCTGCCGATCCCGTCCAAGCATTTCGAAGTACGCCAAACACCAGTGTGCCAGCAGAATCGGTTGCGCGCGTTGTAAATGTGTATAGCCCGGGATCGCAACATTTAGATTTGGGTCTGCGAAATCCAACAGCGCCGCTTGCGCGTCGCGCAGAAGATGTTCCAGTGCATCGATTTCATCGCGTAGCCAGAGGCGCAAATCAGTTGCGACTTGGTCATTGCGACTGCGTCCGGTGTGAAGCTTGCGACCGAGGTCGCCAATCGTCTCGACTAGCCGAGCCTCGATAAATGAATGGATGTCTTCGGAAGCAAGGTCGTCAAGGTATTTAGGATCACGTTGTGCGCTCGCCAGAATCTGTTCAAGTGCTGACCTGATCTGGTTGGCTTCTTCAGTCGTTAGTACTCCGGCAGCGACTAGCCCTTCGCTGTGCGCCATGCTGCCGCGGATATCGGCTTCGAAGAGCCGCCGATCGAAAGAGAATGATTGGTTGAACCGCGCGAAACCCGCATCGGCTTCCCCAGTAAATCGACCACCCCACAAAGTCTTGGCTTTCGTCTCAGTCATCCGTTCGTGCGGCTACTCTAACATCGCCTCGGATCGTTATTCGGTTCGCTTGACGAACTCGGCATAACTCGCGTATTTTATGCAGCTATGCACTAAAAATGCAACTATTATGCATTATGGTGCGTCTTAGGACCCCAGGGGCGGCAGGGATAGCGAGCGAAATGCTGAAGCGGGAGCGACAAAAACGGATTCTTAATTTGATTCGTGCGAAGCGGATTGGCACGCAGGAAGAATTGCGCATGCATCTTGAACATACCGGCGTGCCCGCGACCCAATCGAGTGTGTCGCGTGATTTGGAAGAGCTTGGCGTCGTGAAGCATCACGGGGTTTACGCGATGCCGCACGCGAACGGAGATGCCGCGCGGGGTTTACTCAGTTTGGACGTGGCCGGAGACGTGCTTGTCGTGGCGAAATGCCTGCCGGGGCGGGCTTCGAGCGTGGCGGTTGAGATTGATGACGCTGCGATCACCGAAATCGTAGGAACGTTGGCTGGTGAGGACACGATTTTTATCGCGGTACATGATCAAAAAACGCAGCGCGCGGCAATGAAAAAGATTTGGGAGCTTTTCTCGTGAAAGATCTAACCACCAAGAGACAAAGCACACGAACCATTGGAATTGTTTTGTGTCCTTCGTGTCTTGGTGGTTCCAATTTCAACTAATGACAGATACGAACATTAACAAGATCGTTTTGGCTTACTCGGGTGGGCTCGACACGTCGGTGATGCTGCGCTGGCTGAAAGATAAGTATCAGTGCGAGATCGTCTGTTACTGCGCAGACGTGGGCCAGGGCGCGGAGATGGACGGCCTGGAAGAAAAGGCGAAGGCGACAGGCGCGTCGAAACTTTACATCGAAGATTTGCGCGACGAATTTGTGCGCGATTATGTCTGGACCTCGGTCAAAGCCAACGCCGTTTACGAAGGTGTCTATTTGATGGGGACTTCACTGGCGCGGCCGGTGATCGCCAAGCGCCAAATTGAAATTGCCCAAAAAGAGAACGCTGATGCTGTGGCGCACGGCGCCACCGGCAAAGGGAACGATCAGGTCCGGTTTGAGTTGACTTATTACGCTCTGCAACCCGACATCAAAGTGATCGCGCCGTGGCGCGAATGGGAATTCGGCGGCCGCACCGATTTGATCGCTTACGCGGAAGCGCACGGCATTCCGGTGACCGCGACGGTGGACAAACCGTATTCGACCGATCGCAACTTGATGCACGTTTCTTACGAAGGCGGCATTCTCGAAGACCCCTGGGCCGAGCCTCCCGAGAACATTTTTCAAATGACGGTTTCGCCCGAGCGCGCGAAAGACGAAGCGGAATACATCGAAATCGAGTTCGCAAAAGGCGACCCGGTCGCGATCAACGGCGAACGTCTGTCTCCCGTCGCTTTGTTGGAAAGATTGAACCAGATTGGTGGTGGGCACGGCATCGGCCGCGTCGATTTGGTTGAGAACCGGTTCGTCGGAATGAAGTCACGCGGAGTTTATGAAACGCCCGGTGTGACGATTTTGCACGCCGCTCATCGCGCGCTGGAATCGATTACGATGGACCGCGAAGTAATGCATCTCCGCGATTCGCTTGGCGTGAAGTTCGCGGAGAATGTTTATTACGGTTTTTGGTTCGCGCCCGAATTTGAGTTGATGCGGAAGATGATCGACGAGACCCAACAAAACGTGAACGGTGAAGTGCGGCTCAAACTGTTTCGCGGAAACGTTATCGTCGTTGGGCGTCGTTCGCCGAACTCATTGTACGACGAGCGCATCGCCACGTTCGAAGCCGATAGCGTTTACAACCAGCGCGACGCCGAAGGATTCATAAAGTTGAATGCGCTGCGACTGAGACTAGGAGGTGCACGATGAATCAAACGATCGAAGTCGACAAAATCGGCTCAGCCACGTCCCCGCTCAACCTGCCGCGTGTTCTTTCGATTGTCGCCTCGAATGGAACCGCGAAAGCCGGTGATGTGGTAGTCGTGCGCGTGCTCACCGACAACGCCACTTACAACATGCTCGAGTTGCCGACTGGCCGCTTGGCGAAAGTGAATCCTGGCGACGTGGTTGCCGGAGTACTTGGCCGCCGTCGCGCATTGAAAGGTTTTGTTGGCGATGTTCCGGAAACCGTGAAGGCCGGCGATGAGCTTCACCTGCTAAATCTCGGTGGCGTGATTGGGCAGTGCAGCGGTCATCACTCGAGTTTAAATGACGCTATCAAAGTTGAGGTGCTGGGCCTGGCGACGAACGGCGGCGGCGCCATTAAGAACATCGGTGACGCTGCGTTACCATCACGCGACAAACTTGGGGCGACCGCGCCGCTGGTCGTTATCGCCGGCGCATGCATGAACAGCGGCAAGACTTACGCGGCAACGGAAATCATTCAGCAAGCGACTCGTGCGGGACTGCGCGTCACGGCCGCGAAACTCTCGGGCATTGCCTGCCTGCGCGACACGCTGAACATGCAGGATCACGGTGCAATTGCCACCGCGAGCTTTCTTGACTGCGGATTGCCATCAACGGTCGGCGCCTCGGATTTGGCGCCGGTCGCGAAAGCCATCATCGCGCGGCTGAATGAAAGCGCGCCTGATCTGATAGTCATTGAGCTTGGCGATGGAATTCTCGGCGGCTATTCGGTCGAGTCGATTTTCGAAGATCAGGAATTGCGAGAAGCGATGAGCGCTTTGGTGTTCTGCGCTTCAGATTACGTCGGGGCGTGGGGAGGAATCGAACTGTTTCGACGGCGCGGAATGAAAGTCGATCTGGTCGCGGGATCTGTGACGGACTCGAAGATGGGCGAAGACTACATCGAGCGCGAATTCGAAGTCCCGGCAGCGAATGTGCGCCGGAATGGAAAGAAGATGTTTGAGATTATGAAGGCGAAGATTTGGAGTGCGCCGGCAGAGCGAAGCGGCGACGGCGCTTTGGTTTCCGGCTGAAGTCGT
>DASYPX010000305.1:0-2888 GCA_036006125.1 Pyrinomonadaceae bacterium
GCCGGCGGGCTTTGCCCCGCTGACTCATCAACAGAACGCGCGCATGCGCTATCGCTTACGATTCAATTTCGACACGGATATCAATCCAAAAGTCAGCTTCCACGGACAACTGGCAACTGGCCCAATTAACAATGCGCTGACGACGGATCAGGACTTCGCATCCATCACGACGCGTCATCCGTTTTTTATCAGTGAAGCCTGGATTGACTATCACCCGAACAAATCGACTCAGCTTCAGGGCGGACGTGTGCTGGAAATTTTTGCCGACAACTCTCGCTTTCTGTTCGACGACGACATTCGCTTCAACGGTTTCAATGAAAAGTATGTGTGGTCGTTCAAGAACAATGGGTTCAAAGCTTCGGGTCTGGAATTTCGCGCGGGCCAGTACATCTTGAGTAATCCGAACGTCGCGATCGTGACGGCCGGCAGCCCGCTGGCGCTGGCCGGTGACAAGGTCGGCTCGACCGGGCGCGCTGTAAATCTCTTCCACCAGGGTTTGCTGCTGAACCAGAAGTTTAACGATTCCTGGAGCAGTCAGGCCGGCGGTGACGTGCAGATCTATCGGAATCCCAACCAGATTCAGTTGGCATCGACAACGGCAGGCGTACCACTCATCGTGCAAAACGGTTTGGGCATCACGCTCTCCGGGCCACTCACAGGAACGGGGAATGCGACAACGACCAACGGTGGCGCGATCTACACCGCGCGCAATTTTCAGATCGCACGCGTGACCTACCGCTTGAATTGGGCCGGCTGGAAGAGCGGCAACCGCACCTATCCGGTCATCTTCAACATTCAGGCGGCGCGAAACATCGGCATCGGTTTCCCGGAGCGCGATGCGTGGCTGGCTTCATTTCAAGTTGGTCGAGTCGCGAATCGCGGCGACATGTCGTTCCTGTATGTATTCTCCAGAAAGGGCGCGAACGCCATGATTTCGCAGATGACTGACGATGACCTCGGCACGAACACCGGCGTCAACCTGCGCACGCATCATCTGCGTTTCGACTACGGAATCGCGCGGAAGATCAGTTTGCAAAGTTTGTTCTACATTCAGAACGAATTGCGAAGCAGCGGCGACTTTCCGAATTTCTTTGTGCCGCTAAACGCGTTTACGCCGAGGCAGTACCGAGTGCAGGAGCAGATCGTATTTAGTTTTTGACGAAGATTCCTTTTGTATTTCGCGATTGCGGCTGTCGGATGCAATTCCGGCAGTCGCTTTTCTTCGCTGACGGCTAAGCCCCTGAACTTCGCTTTCCGTTCGTACCGTTCTTCTCGATCTTCAGGTGATACGGCACGCTGATCACGATCACGTTCGGCTTGAAAAGAAGTGCGCCCTTCAACATGAGTGAGGTCTGGTTGTGCAGAAGATGGTGCCACCATTTGGCCGGCACGAACTCAGGCAACACTACCGTCACCAGCTGCTGCGGGTGAAGTTGCAGCCGCCGGTCGATGTAACGAATCATTGGCGCGACCAGCGAACGATAAGGCGACGCGATCACTACCAGCTCGACGCCTTCGACAAAGCCGGTCCACTTTGCGCGCAACTTCTGCGTCGCTTCTTCATCCACATTGATGTAGAGCGCGGTGATGTGACCGTTCGAGATCGTTTTCGCGTACTCGAACGCTTGCAGGACGCCGCGGTGTATTCCCGAGATCGGCACAATCACTTCATGCTGCACCGGTCTCAGTTTTTGCAGCCCCTCAGTCGTCAATTGCGCCGCGATGTCGAGGTAATGTCGATGGATCTTACGGAACAGCGCGACCAGCAGAGGGATGAGCAAGACGACAATCCATGCCCCGTGCAGAAACTTCGTAATGACCAGAACCACGAGGACGATCGAGGTGGCGATCGCACCCAAGCCGTTGATGGCGATCGATTTCTTCCAATGACGTACTTCCTTGAGTTTCGCGGGCGCCACCAACTGCCCAGTCACCATCATGTTGGCACTCGATCCATTGCCTGGCGCCGCAGTAGCTGACTGGGGCTTGGTGCGTCCCACGCGTAACCAATGCAGCACCATGCCGGTCTGTGACAGAGTGAATGAGAGAAACACTCCCACGGCGTAAAGCGGAATCAAACGACTCGTGTCGCCGCCGAAAGCGATCACCAACACGCATGCGAACAAAGCGAGAATGATGATGCCATTCGAGAAAACCAACTTGTCGCCTCGGGTGGCGAACTGTCTGGGCAGAAAGCGATCGCGCGCGAGCAGACTTGCGAGTCGCGGAAAATCTGCAAACGAAGTGTTCGCCGCGAGGACCAGGATCAGCGCCGTTGTCGCCTGAACGATGTAGTAGAACCAGCCCATCGGGCCGGTAAAAATGATGCGCGCGAATTGCGAGATCACCGTTTCGCTTTCGCGCGGATGCACTTGATAAAGGTAGGCCATTACACTGGTGCCGATGAACATCGTGGCCAAAAGCGCCGCCATCCACGCCAGGGTCGTTGCAGCATTTTTCGATTCGGGCTGCTTGAAAGCGGGAATGCCATTTGAGATCGCTTCGGTTCCAGTCAGCGCCACACAGCCGTTCGAGAACGCACCCAGCAGCAGGAACCACGTCAGCGGTTGGAGGTGATAGCCTTCAGCAAGTTTCAGATCTTCGGGCGCGGGCGCGGCCGCTGGATGCAGCAAGTAACGAATGATGCCGTAGCCAACCATGAACAAAAAACTGATGACGAACGAATAGGTCGGCCCGGCAAACAGGGCGCCCGATTCGCGAACCCCGCGCAGGTTGGCGACAGCGATGAACGCGATCAGGATCAAACAAAGAAGGACCTTATGGTCGTTGATCCACGCCCAACTCGTACCTTGCGCGGCTGAAGTGATCGCTGCGACGCCCGCCGAAATCGAAACAGACACCGTCAGCACGTAATCGACCAGCAGCGC
>DASYPX010000306.1:0-4782 GCA_036006125.1 Pyrinomonadaceae bacterium
CACGAGTGTGCGCAGAATTTGACTAAAGATACGCTGGGACAGATGCGGGTCGCGCAACAGCAGAGTGCGAAAGGCTTCATCGTCCCACTTGAGAATGGCCGAAGGTTGTTGGGCTTTGACTGAAGCAGATCGCGGGATACCACACAACACCGCCAGTTCGCCGGTAATTGTCCCAGGTTTGGTCTCAGTCAGAATAACGTCTTGGCCGCCGCGATTGACGAAGACTTCAAGGCCGCCCGTTAATAACAGCAATACAAAATCCGCCGGGTCGCCTTCCTTCATCAAGACTTCATCGGCGGCGCATTCTTTGACCTCGCCGGAACTTAGCAAACGGTTGGCGCCATCGGTAGTGAAACCATGAAACAACGGAAAGCCGGTAATTAGTTTGGCGTAATTGTCGCTCATCGGGCTCAGTCCTTCACGAAGTATTTGAGGGTCACAGGCCGCGAAACTTTCTTGCCATCTTTTTCTGCGGGCGTGAATTCAATCAAGTGTGCGGCGTCGATCGCTGCGGCGTCCATGTCGCGCGTTATTCCCTGCGTCACGACCACATCGGTCACCTTGCCGGTGCCGCACAGAATCGCGCGCAGTGTCATGACATACCCCTTATAACGATCGCGATCACTGCGGCTGAATTTTGGTTCAGGCTTGGCCAAAATCTTCGCCATTACATCGACTGGATTGACGGACGGGATCGTGCACTCTTTCACACTGGGATTCGGACTCGGCGTTTGCGCCTGAGCCGCGCAGGCAAGAAATAAAGCGTACGCCGCGCACGCAACTATGTGTTTCGAATTCATGACTTGTTAGGACTGCTGCGCTCAGCCAGCTTCATCAAGTCTTCCGGCATCCAGCGGCCGATGCCTTTTTCGGTGGCGCCCTTGATTCCCTGCGAACGATCGTGCCAGTCATCGCGCGTGCCTTCACCTCCACGCGTGCGCTCGTAGTTTTCCGTCTGCTCAAGTGACAGAACGATGCCCTGCGCGATGTCGTTCCAATCCTGCTGCTGTATGCCACGCATCACGAGCGGCAAGCCGGCCGACCAATCTTCTTCCGGCGCGCGGGCGTCCTGCTCGGGAATCGTCAGGTTATAGGTCGCGGGAAACGAAGCGCCGGCATTCTCGCGCACCAGTTGCTTGGCGATATCGCGATAGCTGGTCTGCGCGTTCTCCTGTCGAATCGCCTGCGCACGCCGAAACAGGTCGGCGACAGTTGTACCTTTTTGCGTTTTAGAGTCCGCCAAAAACGTTCTCCGGGTTGGTGGTGATGCAGATACGTTACAACCCCAGCCCTGGAAAAGCCAAACCTAGATGTTTTCAAGGTGTTTCCGCGTAAATTCATCCTCGACGTTTCCAGTGTTCAACGTCGATGCAGGTTCGAACAGCAAGACTTCACACTCGTCTTCCGCAAACGGTCGATGCTCGACGCCGCGAGGAACAATGATGAACTCGCCCGGCTCAATCCATTCGCTCCGCTCACCGTTCTGCCGATAGTCCATACGAAACCGACCGCTCACCACCAGGAACATCTCATCTTCGGTCTCATGATGGTGCCAGGTGAATGGCCCTTGAAATTTCACCAACTTGATCAGTTGGCCGTTGAGTTCACCGGCGATACGCGGATTCCAATGATCGCGAATGAGCGAGAATTTGTCGGAGAGATTGATCTTTTGCATTAGTAAGAGGGACGTGTCAGAACCGCGAGCGGACTCAACTGAGATTAATTGCAGTTAGGAAGAGCCGCTTGCGGTCGCTTGATCAGACGGCGGGGGCAAGCCCCTCTTCCTTACTGCATTTAGTTTCGGTTGCACGTTGATCCGGTCGCTACCGCTCGCGGTTCTGACACGAACTGCCGGGATCAGTTATTAATTCCCATCTGCCACAGCATGAACGCGTAATCGAAGGCCGTCTCGTGATAAGCATCGTAGCGTCCCGATGCACCGCCGTGACCGGCGCCCATGTTTGCTTTCAACAGCAGCGGATTGTGATCGGTTTTGTAGTCCCGTAGCTTGGCGACGAACTTCGAACCTTCCCAGTACGGCACCTGACTGTCGTTCAGGGAAACCTTAACCAGCATCGCCGGATAGTCGGCCTTGTGAATGTTGTCGTACGGCGAGTACTTCTTCATGTAATCGTACGCCGGTTTCTCGTTCGGATTACCCCACTCGATGTACTCGCTGGTCGTCAAAGGTAACGACGCATCGAGCATCGTGTTCAGCACATCGACGAAAGGCACTTGCGCGACGACAGCTTTGAAAAGATCAGGCCGCATGTTGGTGACAGCGCCCATCAACAGACCACCGGCGCTGCCGCCCTGAATAACGATCCGATCTTTGGAACTGTACTTGTTGTTGATGAGATGTTCGGCGCAGGCAATGAAATCGGTGAACGTGTTCATTTTAGTCATCATGCGGCCGGCATCGCGCCATGGTTCTCCCAGTTCACCGCCACCTCGAATGTGACCAATCACAAAGACGACCTCGCGATCGAGCAACGCCAGACGGCTTGCCGAAAAGGTCGGCGGGATCGAAATTCCGTACGAGCCGTAGCCGTAGAGTAACAGAGGTGCGGAACCGTCCAGCTTCACATTTTTGCGATAGACCACAGACATCGGAATTTTCGTGCCGTCCGAAGCTGTCGCGAATACTCGTTCAGCTTTGTAATTGTTCTTGTCGAAACCGCCCGGCACCTCCGTCTGCTTCATCAATGTCGCTTGCCGCCTGTTCATGTCGTAATCAAACACCGACCTGGGCGTCGTCAACGATTGATAGTTGTAACGCAGGACATCTGTGTTGAACTCGCGATTGTCCGACAGGCCGGCAGAGTAAACCGGCTCGGGAAATGCTACGCGATGCCGCTTATTTGTCTTGAAATCGATGATTTCGATTTGCTCTAAGCCACTCTCCCATTCTGAAAGAACGGCGTGATTCGCAAACAAGTCAACGCTGTCAATCTTCACCGCCGGACGGTGAGCAACAAACTCCTTCCAATTCTTTTCCGAGGGATCGCTGACCGGCGCCGTCACCACGCGAAAGTTCGTCGCCCCTTTGTTTGTGCGAATGTAAAAAAGATCGCCGCGATGGTCGACATCGTATTCGTGATCAGCCTGGCGCGGCAGGATCATCTTCCAGTCGGCGTTGGGATCAGCGGCCGGGATAAAGCGGAATTCATTTGAAGTCTTGCTGTACGCGCCCATCATGATGACTGCTTTGTCCAGAGACTTCCCGACGCCGATGTCGAACAGCTCATCTTTCTCTTCGTAAATCAGCTCGTATTTGTCAGTGCCGAGCACATGCCGGAACAACTTGTCACTGCGTTTCGTCACCTGATCTTCCGTGCCATAGAACAGCGTCTTGTTGTCGTTGGCCCACGCAACACTCGTCACGCGCTCCATCTTGTCCGGCAGCAACTGGCCGGTGCGCAGGTCTTTAAACTGCAAGAGGTACTGGCGATAACCGGTGTTATCGATCGAGTAGGCCAGCAGGTTGCCGTCGTCGCTTGGCAGAAACTCTCCGACGGATAGGAACTTTTGACCCTTCGCCAGCTCGTTCTGGTCGAGAATCAATTCTTCCGGCGCATCCAGACTGCCTTTCTTCCGAAAATAAATCGGATACTGCAAACCTTCTTTCGTCTTCGAAAAGTAGTAGTAGCCGCCTCTCTTATATGGGACGTTCACGTCCGTCTGTTTGATGTGGCTGAGAATCTCGTTGTAGAGCTTTTCCTGCAACGCTTCCGTCGGTTTCATCACCGCGCCGGTGTAGGCGTTCTCAGCTTCGAGATGCGCGATCACCGCGGGATTCGTTTTCTCACGCAGCCAGAAATAGTTATCGACCATGCGGTCGCCGTTGATTTCGGTGATTTTAGGTTTCTTTTCGGTCTCGGGTGGTTGCAGCATGCTGGCCGAATTTCCGTCCTGTGCAGACACTGAAATGAAATTAAACAGAGAGATTGACAGAAGCAAGAGCAAAACGAGCATTCGAGATTTCATTGATGTCTCCAGTAAGAACTTCCCAATTAGAAGCATGATGAGGTCAGAAACTACGGCAGATGGTTCTGACGGTTTGTGACGAGCGACCGCTCGTCAATCGTGGACCGTTCAACCGCGCAGCGGATCGCCCCAACCCGATTGAACGTATTTACCGTCTTTTACGATGCACGGGACTGTCGGATCGCCGTCTGAAAATTTGAACATCTCGGCGCGAAATTCTTTGTGGGTTTGCGCGTCGCGATCGATGAACGTGATGCCTTTTGAGTTGTAGTATTCGCGGGCCTGTTGACAGTATGGGCAGCCGGGTTTTGTGTAAATAACCAACGCCACGCTTCATCACCTCCGTCGGAAGAAGTGATTCTAGCAGAGTGTCGGAACTATTTGGAGTGCGCCAATCTCCCTCTCCCAAGGGAGAGGGCTAAGAGGCACTCACAAGAAAAAAGGGACGAGCGTGCCTCATCGCTCGTCCCCCACAGCGCGACCGGCAGGTCAATCCGGATTAGCCCCTCCAGGATAAACTTTCAGTCACGCTGAATTTGTAGCGTAAGTTGCTGGCTTGCGCGCATGAGTACCGTAAGTTAAGAACTTGCGCTACTCAATCTCTCCGCGCGTCGCGCCGGTCGCGCCGATAATCGCGAACATCCCCCCGTCGGTCGCGAAGGTCTCCGCGAAGGTCTCCGCGGTCGCCACGAAGCTCGCGGGTATCGCCACGGATTTCCTGGCGATCGGCACGCAGCTCCTCCTGTGATGCGCCTTCGTGCCGATCCTGGCGATACTCGCGCACGTCGACTCGCC
>DASYPX010000307.1:0-2612 GCA_036006125.1 Pyrinomonadaceae bacterium
GGTGTTTTGCTGCGCGGGCACGGCCTTTACACCTGGGGCATGGATTTGCGAGAGGCGAAACGTCACGTCGAGATTCTTGAATTCTTGTTGGAAGCTGTCGGCCGTACCCGGATGATGAACGGAGTCGGCGGTTAAGGCGGATCGTAGATATGGCAGTCCTCAGGATTATCGAGCTTGGAAAGACGCTGACGACTCGTGAAGAGATCGCGGATTACCTCGCCGGCTGCGGAATTGAATACAACCATTGGACCGCTGAACACGAGGTTTCCGCCGATGCGCCCCCCGAGGAAATCCTGCACGCTTATGCCAAAGAGATCGACGCGTTAAAAAACCGCGGGGGCTACGTGACCGCTGACGTAATCGACGTCAATCCACGGACGCCTGGACTTGAGGAGATGCTCGCAAAATTCAATCGTGAGCATTGGCACAGTGAGGATGAAGTGCGTTTCATCGTCGCCGGCCGCGGCTTATTTCACATCCATCCAAAGGACAGTGCAGTCGTGGCGATCGAAGTCGAAACAGGCGATTTGATCAGCATCCCGCGCGGAACCTGGCATTGGTTCGATCTCTGCTCAGACCGTCGTATTCGCGCCATCCGTTTGTTCCAGGACACGCAAGGATGGACGCCTTACTACACCGACAGCGGCGTCGATCAGAACTTTCAACCTGTCTGTATGGGCCAGGCATATTTTCCGCTGCGCGCCGGAGGCGCTGACTAAAAAAACCTCACCGCTTTCCCGATTCAATGACCATCAGTTTTTCTGCTCAAGACATTCGTTGCCTTCTCCTCGATATTGAAGGCACGACTACGTCCATTGCTTTCGTCTATGACGTCTTGTTTCCGTTCGCCCGCGCGCACGTGAATGATTATCTTTCGCGGCACCTGGCTTCGGATGAAGTGCGTCTTGACCTCGAAAGTCTCCACGAAGAGCACGCTAAAGACATAGCTAATCAACTCTCGCCACCACCGTTCGTTGAATCCTCTGAGTTGGAATCAATTGTTCGGTACGTGAATTGGCTGATGGATCACGATCGCAAGTCAACGGGACTTAAATCACTGCAAGGGAAGATCTGGGAAGAGGGCTATCGCTCCGGCGCGCTAAAGTCTGAGGTTTTTTCCGAAGTACCTGGGGCGCTCGAACGCTGGCATACGGCCGGCTTGAAGATTGCGATCTTTTCATCCGGCAGCTTGCTGGCTCAGAAGCTCCTGTTTGGGCATACGACTACTGGTAACCTGACGCAATTCATCAACGCCTATTTCGATACCACGACCGGCGCGAAAACTGACGCGGAAAGCTATCGTCGAATTTCAGCTAGGCTGCAACTCAATCCCGGACGGATCTTGTTCATCTCAGACGTGACTGCTGAACTCACCGCCGCGACCACCGCGAACATGCAAAGCGCGCTGTGTATTCGTCCGGGCAATCCACCGCAACCAGGTGTCAAGGATCAGATTGTCATCCGAAGTTTTGACGAACTCAGTGACTAGCCGTTAGCGAGGATCCGAACGACCCTCTATAATCACTCTCTCGTTCGATAACGGCAGCATCTTCATGACTACGGATCGCATTCGTAACTTCTCGATCATCGCGCACATTGATCATGGCAAGTCGACCCTGGCGGATCGCTTGCTCGAATTGACGGGTGCACTCACGCAGCGTGAAATGTCCGAACAGGTGCTCGATGACATGGACCTGGAGCGCGAGCGTGGCATTACAATTAAAGCGCATGCGGTACGGCTGGATTACAAAGCCAACGACGGACAAAACTACGTGCTGAATTTAATCGACACGCCCGGCCACGTCGATTTCTCGTACGAAGTTTCGCGTTCGTTGTCCGCCTGTGAAGGCGCCTTACTCGTCGTCGACGCGTCGCAGGGCGTCGAGGCGCAGACTCTCGCGAACACCTATCTCGCCATCGAGCACAATCTCGAGCTAATTCCGGTCATAAACAAGATCGATCTGCCGGGCGCAGAACCGGAAAGAGCGATTGAAGAGATCGAGCACTTCATCGGACTCGGTACGCACAACGCCGTGCTGACGAGCGCAAAGACCGGCCAGGGCGTGGCCGAAGTTTTGGAAAGCATCGTGCGCGACGTGCCGCCGCCGAAGGGTAACGCACTCGCGCCCTTGAAGGCTTTGATTTTCGATTCGTGGTACGACTCGTATCGCGGCGTCATCGTTCTCTTTCGCGTGATCGATGGCGTGATTCGTCCGGGCATGAAGGCGCGATTTATTAACACCGGACGCGACTATCTGATCGACACGCTCGGCGTAAATCGGCCGCGGCCCACGCCGATCGATAAGCTTGGGCCAGGTGAAGTCGGCTTCCTTACCGCTTCAATCAAAGCGGTCGCCGATGTTCAAATCGGCGATACGATCACTGAAGCGGCGCGCCCAACGACCGAGCCTTTTCCCGGCTATCAAGAAATTAAGCCGATGGTCTTCGCCGGACTTTATCCCGTCGACGCTGATCAGTACGAAGACTTACGCGATGCGCTCGACAAGCTGCGCTTGAACGATGCGTCTTTCTTTTATGAACCCGAGACCTCGGCGGCGTTGGGTTTCGGCTTTCGTTGTGGTTTTCTCGGATTGCTACACATGGAGATTGTG
>DASYPX010000308.1:0-3118 GCA_036006125.1 Pyrinomonadaceae bacterium
GCCTGCTCGAACGTAAAGCTTCTGGTCGTTCTCTCCCGGCGCGAGCTTAAAGTAGAAATATTTATTCCCAACGCGCCTCAGGGCAGAGATACTGACACTCGCGTTGCCGAGTTCGTTAAGCCGCTTGAGAAAGAGGTCTCGCATCGGTAAGCGGTCAAGGACACGTCGCGCATAATCATTTTGCGATTTCATCCATGCGACGGTCTCGGCGCTTTGCAAATCTTCCATCCAGCGATAAGGATCCACGACTTTCGCGCCGAAATAGGTATCGGTTACTTCGCGGACCGGAGCGCTGGGCGGCGGACTCAACCTATGCGCATCAGGAACAGTCGTTTGCGCATTCGCCTGCCAGACACAGAAGGTCAAAAGAGTGATCACCCACGACGTTAGTCTTTTCATATTTCAGCCCCCTCGAACTAATTGAATCTCGCTAATCAATTCATCAAACGGCGACATTTGTGACTGGTTTAGCAGTACTTGGAAAAAGGCCATCCAGGCAAAACGACGGTTCGATGTGTATTCGCAAGTTGGGGAGAAAAGGAAGCTATCACCTACCGAGCATCGAAAAATAGAACGACATTAACATTGGTGAAGAGGAGTTTCAGGAGCCACGTCACACAAGATATATTGGCTGACGCATGCTGAGAAAGGTTCTTCTCTTATCTGCTTCTGCCGGCGCGGGACATGTGCGCGCGGCGCAGGCCATTGAAAAGGCCTTCCACGAGACGGGAAACGGCGAGCGTGATGTGCAGCACGTCGATGTGCTCAACTACACCAACAAAGTCTTTCGCCACCTCTACTCAAAAGCCTATATCGATCTCGTCAATAAAGCTCCCGAGCTGCCGGGTTGGATTTATGACAAGCTCGACACGCCCTGGAAGAACGAACGCCGGCGGCTCGCGCTCGACAAACTGAACACGCGGCCATTCGTGAAGCTGCTGAGGGAATATCATCCCGATCTGATTGTCTGCACACACTTCCTGCCCGCGGAGATCGTTTCGTGGCTCAAAGCCAAAGAACGTCTCTCGAGCCGCCAGGTAATTATCGTTACTGATTTTGACGTGCACGCGATGTGGCTGGTCCATCACTACGAGCGCTACTTTGTGGCCATCGACGAAGCGCGCGCTTATCTCGAGGCGTTGGGTATTCCGGCGCCGAAGATCACGGTCAGTGGGATACCAATCGATCCGGTTTTTGCCGTGAAAAAGGATAAGCAGGCGATGCGAGAGAAGCATGGCCTGGCACCGGATCGGATTACGATTTTGCTTTCGGCGGGGGGATTCGGAGTTGGTTCAGTCGAGCCGTTGATCGAAGCGCTACTGCCATTGCAGCATCGCGCGCAGATTGTTGCCATCTGCGGGCGCAACGCAGAGTTGAAGAAGCGTCTGACGCGGATGGCCGCGCGTGCAAAGCCTGACGCGAATGTGCTCTTGAAACCATTCGGCTACACGGAAGATATGGACGAGTTCATGACTGCCTCTGATCTGGTCATTGGTAAGCCTGGCGGTCTGACGACATCGGAAGGTCTGGCGAAGGGATTAGTGTTCGTCATCGTGAATCCCATCCCGGGCCAGGAGGAACGCAATTCAGATCATCTGCTCGAAGCCTCGGTCGCCATCCGCTGCAACAACCTGCCCACGCTAGCTTACAAACTCGATCGACTGTTGGCTGATAAAACGCGCTTCTCCGCAATGCAGGCAAATGCGAAGCGGATGGGCCGGCCGAATGCGGCTAAGGAGATCGTTGCGCAGCTAATCGGATCGATGTGAACCGGCGCGAGAATGGACAATTGAAAATTACCGCGCGACCCAGACACCACCGTGAGCGTGCTTCATTTCTTTCACCCTGAGAAGGTGATAGACTGCGACGCACACTAATCCCCTGCGAATAAGAAAACCGCTGAGGCGCCGCTTGTTTCGAAGACGCTGACAAGCAGAGGTCTCGGAGGTTTGTGATGTCCTTTCGTTATTTATGTCGCGACTTTAATTCGAACTGAGTTGACGCGAGTCGGGTCAACTCAAACGGAGGTAGAAATGAGAAACAGAACGAAATTCATTGTGGCGATTAACGCGGTGATGTTGCTCGCTTTGATCGTCTATCTACCAAGTCTCCAGTCGTCGCACGCAACAGCGCGGTCGAGTTCGGCGGCAGCAAACTTCCTGGCCGGCGGCGGGAGCCCCGGTAAAACGCAGTTCTATGCGCAGCATAATCTCGTCTCTGACGGCTTCATTCCAGCTGACCACACTGATCCAAACCTGGTGAACGCCTGGGGCTTGGTCGCAGGTCCGACAACTCCATGGTGGATTTCCGATAACGGCACAGGCAAATCAACGCTATTCAACGTCGCCACCAACGCGGTTCAAGCGGTCTTTACAGTTCCCGGCGCCGGCGGTGCACAGGGTAATCCGACCGGTATCGTCTTTAACGGCGGGACCGGTTTCGTAACTAATAACGGCGTGGGATCGCCGAGTGCCGCGCGCTTCATCTTCTCAAGTGAGGATGGCACGATCTCGGCATTCAAAGGTGCTCCGATTGTGACCGTTGTTCCTAACGCGCAAGCTCCGGCGCATGGCGCGATCTACAAGGGACTAGCCATCGACAGCGCGACTGCGGGCACTCGTCTTTATGCGGCCGATTTCCACAACGGTAAGGTGGACATTTTTGACAGCTCTTTTCACGCCGTTACCATTGCCGGAGCTTTTACGGATCCAAACATACCGGCAGGATTTGCTCCGTTTGGTATCCAGAACATTGGCGGCACGATTTATGTAACTTACGCGCTGCAGGATGAGGATCAGGAAGACGACGTGGCTGGTCCAGGCAACGGTTTTGTCGATGCCTATGACACGTCCGGCAATTTAATCCGTCGCGTCGCTTCCGCCGGTGAACTTAACTCGCCTTGGGGTTTGGCGCTGGCGCCTGCTGATTTTGGACGATTCGGCGGCGACCTGCTCGTGGGCAACTTCGGTGACGGCCGCATTCATGTATTCGATCCTAACCAGCTTACAGAAATTGGTGAATTCGAAGCAGTCGGTTTGATGCATTCGGCTGCCGGAAAGCCTATTCAGATCGACGGGCTTTGGGCATTAGAGTTCGGTCATGGCACCAGTGCGAGCAG